>JALZUQ010000066.1 GCA_023301465.1 Oligoflexales bacterium | reverse complement strand
CATCTTTTTCATCGTCATCATCTTTTTCATCGTCATCATCTTTTTCATCGTCATCATCTTTTTCATCGTCATCATCTTTTTCATCGTCATCATCTTTTTTATCGTCGTCATCTTTTTCATCGTCATCATCTTTTTCATCGTCATCATCTTTTTTATCGTCGTCATCATTACTAAATGAAGATCCTACAAAAGGATCGTTTGGTTTCTGTGATGGGGAGGCAGCTACGTTTTGAGAATTACCAGCTGTCGGACCTTCTTCAAGCACAACTGGTTCTTGTGGTGGTTCACAAGCTTGAATAAGTGAGATCAAAGTACATAGGCACAATATACGAAAAATTTTCATGACTTCCTCTAAGTTTTCATTCCCTTTTGTCGGAAAAATACCAGAAATCCTTTAATTTAAAGAACTTCTGGTATTTATAACAATAACTTAGATTTATTTACGACGACGATTAATGATAGAACCCATTTCTTCGTAAACACTTGATTTTCTTATGATCATTATACTTTAAAGAACACCTCTCCAGCTCAGATTGCGTATAGTACTTATCATAGACTATTTCACGACATTTACGCCTTTTAAAGCTCCAATGAAGAGAGTCACAAACACTAGCTTTTGATAATGAGTAATATCTTGGTGTTGAACTAAGGTGAATAACTTTTCTAGTCACTCTTGGAGTCCTATGTATTACCCTAGTATTAAAAGGCTTAATTTTAATAATATTACGTCTGTGTTTTCTCGGATAGTACTTAAAAGTACGCTTTTTAATGATGTGTGGTCGCGTTTTCTTCACTACTTTATAACGCTTATGATGACGTTTACCTGCGATTGCATAGTTTGTTGAAAAAAGTAACGTTGCTAAAACAAATAATGAGTTAAGTATTAATATTGAAAATTTCATTGAGAACCTCCTTTAAACTACTATTCAATAAGCGAATACTATGCCACAGCTAACTCACTGTATTTATTAGGCTGTACTATTAGAAACTCAGATCTTTCAAGTAACACTATGACTTATAAGATACAAAACCAATGAAAAGCACGCCCTTTAGCAATTTTGGCAATATACCGATAAAGAGATAAATAAAGGGAAAAAAAATGATAAAAAAAACCTTAAAAAAATGGCGTATCCTATTTATTTT
The DNA here is from genome assembly GCA_023301465.1 of Oligoflexales bacterium. Lineage (GTDB taxonomy): Bacteria > Bdellovibrionota_B > Oligoflexia > Oligoflexales > JALZUQ01 > JALZUQ01. Next base: position 13,500 of record JALZUQ010000066.1, on the reverse strand, counting down.
ATCATTACTTTGCTCATGTGAAGAACAAACCGCAGAGTTTACAACTGGTGGTAAGGTTTTAAATAACATATGTAGCAAAGAGTTTTCTGTCGATTTTAGATTTATTTTAGACACCACCACAAGCATGCAAGCTATTTTTCCAGTAATACAGTCAAATGCTGAAAGATTTAGTGAAGAAATTGCTCAAAGTATATCAGACGACAACTCACGAGCAAACTTTAGGTTTGGGCTCAGCACATTTAACGAGTCTAACAATCCAAGACACCTTGCATATAAGGATCTAGACTCATTTATTGAAGATGTAAACCAGCTTAATGTTGTTGAAGTAACGTCAAATTTAGACTTTCCTGAAAACGGAATTCAAGCGATGGAAACACTATTAGAGAAAGACTTAAATACAGATCATCTTCAAATCGTATTTTTTGTTTCAGACAACCTTGCACACCGTGGCGGAACAAATTTTGAACGTGATTTTTCTATGAATACGATACTTAACAATATAGAAATGTTCTCACAAGGAAACCCACTCTTATTGTTTGACTCAACCCCTTTTACAAATGATAATGACCCATTTTACTCAATTCCTAACCCGGTAACAAATAAGGTACAATCGCTACCAACATATGCAGAAAACCCAGCAGAACAATGGGACTATGTACGCAGTCAATCTGGTAATAAAATCATTGGACAAAGCTTTGGCTTTCCTTTGGATAGCACCACTTTAAACGAAAGAGTTCCTATCTATCTTGCACAATACAAAAAAGATATCTGTCAGTAAATTGTGAAGGGTTTAAGTTGGGTTCCATGATGGTGGTACCAGCGGCCGGACTCGAACCGGCACACCCGCGAAGGCGGTGGATTTTGAATCCACTGCGTCTACCAATTCCGCCACGCTGGCACTGATTCAATATCTACTTCAATTTTGATAAATAACCAATAAAAACAAGTAATACCGTGTGATTATTTGATGGAAAGCTTATTTTTCAATCATTTCAATCCAGATTCAAGGATATCGTCAATTTTCCGATACGAAGGGTATCTTATAGGGGGAATTCTTTTGTTCTCAAAAATGACCATATATATTTTATTCATTTTAATTCTGGGCTGCACAGGCAACACAAGAAAAGCACTTGAGGAATGTGGTGATGGGACACCAAAAGAAGATGAAGTTGCGTGTAAAGTTATCTGCACAGACGGTAAGACGAATGTTAATGGAAAATGTACCAGTGAAGACGGTCTCGGTGGATCGGGAAATGTCGATAGTTACGAAAAGTCTCAGTGTGAAGGAACTGGAGGAGTGTTCTCCAGTGGAGAGTGTTTTTGTCTTGGAGGTTTAGAACCTATAGGCCTAAGTTGTAGACCAATAGATACCGCAGATGGCCGTGATGAAGATGATGGCCGTGATGAAGATGATGGCCGTGATGAAGATGATGGCCGTGATGAAGATGATGGCCGTGATGAAGATGATGGCCGTGATGAAGGTGATGAAGGTGATGAAGGTGATGAAGGTGATGAAGGTGATGAAGGTGATGACCGTGATGAAGATGAGACGGAACCAACTCCGGGCAGCTCAACTCCGGGCAGCTCAACTCCGGGCAGTTCAACACCTGACGATGACACTCCCCCAGCTCCTGGCAGTGGAACCATAGGAAGTGGCAGCACAACAACTAACGATACACCTACTGGATCAGGAAGTACTTCTACTAGTGACAACACGCCACTAATTCCCGGTAGTGGAACCATTGGAGATAGCATCAAAACAATCTCAGCAAAGATTTTATTTACAAAATCAAGTAACGCAAATGGTATTCAGCCGGTTATTCAATTACAAGGTATCTCAAAATCATCTTTATCTGATTTTAAATACAATATTCAACCCATTACGGTATCGAGTAAAAACAATACGATTTCTAAAGATACAAGCATTGCCATTTTAAAAGAACTTGAATTCAAATATGAAAACAAGTCTTGTGGAATCAAAAATGAAGTCGCTCTAAAAATGTCTGTTGAAAGTTTTGAGGTAGAATGCCCATGAAAAAAATTATCATTACTGCTGGAATTATTTATGGATTAGCTTCGTGTAAGGTTGCGAATAAAACGAATATTTCATCAACAAATAATTCACTTAGAACACCGACAAATTTCTTGGCTACAAATTTTGATTCAAATACTGGCCTTACCTTGTCCATAAAAGGCCTTGAGGTTGAGTCTATTGAGTCTTTTAAACTCACCAAAGAGTTTTCAGGAGTACTAAATTCTAGTAGTTTTAAAAATTCTGGTGATAATGTTGAGATCACTATTGGAGAGTCAGCATCTAGTAGTAGTACCCCACTTCCAATTGACATCAAACTATCCACAAAAAATGAGTTTTGTGAAACTCTTTATTCTCCAAATGATTACCTAGCGGATCCGGGAACAGGTGTGTTTTGTTCTCCAAAAGAAACACCTACTCCTGAACTTGAGAATGGTTTAACAGAAGAAATAGCAGATGAAGATTTAACTTCATCCGTCGTTTTTTCATTAGAAGATCAATCTCCGTATACAGGGTTCCCTCTTCCACCAAGAACTAACTATACTTCACTTGTAGATGAAGATGCATTTTGTATTGATTTATTCAATACAGTAGAACAAGAGTTCCCGGATGCCCTCTATGAAGTTTGTTTTTAACCATTTGCAAGACTTGGGTGAAACAATAATTCACGATACTTAGGAATCGGCCAAAGATCACCTGCAACAATGCTTTCAGCATGATCACAATGTTTTCTAAGCTCCAACATTTGGGCTTTCAGACCATCTTCTACCATGTCTATTTGTTTATCTAAGTTATCTAGGCTCTCAATCTTTTCAACCGTTGATTTTAATGTGTCACAACTTGATATCAAACCACCCAAACAACCTTCGATTTTTTCTCGCCTGCCGTTATATGTCGATATCACTGACTCTAGCTTGATATTCTTAGAAATATCACAACAAAGAATAAACTGCTGTTCCAGTGATGGGATAATACTTTCGTAAGTCATTTCAATCATGGTTTGAGCTTCAATGGAGACTTTCGTGAGATAGTTTTTTTGATTTACCACATGACGAGATAGTAGCTCTCTTTCATTGAGAACACCAAGGTCTCTCAAAAATTCAGTAGCTTTTGGATTACCGGTCACTAAGAAAGCATCACGGCAGTTATCAATAATTGCCAATCCTCGATCAGCAGCTAAGGACCTCCACTCTTGTGAGTAGTTGTTCCCTGCAAATAAAACATTTCTACTTTCAATATAAAGATCTTTTATTAATGCAACAACCGCTTCATCTTTAGAAGAAGATGTTTTTAACAATGATTCTAGCTTATCCGCTGCATCTAAAGCAGCTTCAGAAACAGCTGCATTCAATACAGTAATTGGAATTGCAACATTCGTTGCTGCACCGACAGCTCTAAACTCAAACTTGTTACCAGTAAATGCAAATGGAGTAGTTCGGTTACGGTCTGCATGATCTTTTTCTATTTGAGGTAAATGACTTACTCCTAGATTAATTAGCCCTTGGTCTCTAAATGTAGCTGCTTCATTTTTTTCGATAGATTCAAAAACTTGTTCTAATAAAGAACCCAAGAAAACAGAAATAATCGTTGGCGGTGCTTCATTTCCTCCTAAACGATGTTCATTTCCAGAACTCATGATAGAAGCAGATAAAACGTCACCATGGGATTTTAATGCCTTTAGAGTCACACATACCATCGTTAAAAAACGCAGGTTTTGATGAGGGGTTTTGCCGGGTTCTAGTAAGTTATACCCTTTATCACTTGCAACGGACCAGTTTGCATGTTTTCCGTTGCCGTTTATTCCTGCAAATGGTTTTTCATGCAGCAAACACTTAAAACCATGCCTCATAGCAACACGCTTCATGGTTTCCATCGTTAAGGTATTATGATCGGCAGCAATTGTAACATTTTCAAAGATAGGAGCTAATTCAAACTGCCCCGGAGCAACTTCGTTATGTCTTGTTTTTGCAGGGATTCCAAGGCGATATAAGTTTTTTTCTAGGTCTGCCATGTATGCTTTAACGCGTTCTGGTATTGCACCAAAATAATGATCGTCTAGCTTATGACCTTTAGAAGCAGGAGCTCCCATCAGGGTCCGTCCTGTCATGATGATATCTGGGCGTTGATTTGCAAGTTCAGTATCAATCAAAAAGTATTCTTGCTCGGTTCCTAAGGTTGCATCCACTCTTTTGACATCAACGTCACCTAAAAGCTTTAAGAGTTTTACCATGTTTTTAGATAAGGATTCTGCTGAGCGTAACAGAGGAGTTTTTAAATCTAGTGAATCACCGTGGTAACCAAAAAATACAGAAGGGATACATAAAGTATAAGTACCGCCTGATTGAATAATAAATAAAGGAGACCTTGGGTCCCAAGCAGTATAACCTCTCGCTTCAAAAGTGGATCGCATACCGCCACTTGGAAAACTGGAAGCATCGGGTTCACCTTTAATTAACATAGAGCCAGTAAAACGTTCTACGACAGTAGTCTCGTTTGGAAAACCACTTTGAATATCAATAAATGCGTCATGCTTTTCGGCTGTTAATCCTGTCATTGGTTGAAACCAATGGCAAAAATGCGTCACACCTTTATTGACGGCCCACTCTTTTACGACTTGAGCCACAGCATCAGCTGTCTCTTTTGAAAGTTGTTCTCCATGAGTTTGGGTTCTGACGAGGTCTTGATATGCTTTGCCAGATAGCTTGGCACGCATGTCACCAATTCCAAAAGTGTCACATCCAAAATAACTTGATACTGGTTTAGGGATTTCACCAACAGAAGATGTTGGCTCGAAATAAGCTGTCATTCTTAACTCCTCTTCAGAACACGCCTGAAAAAAATATGTTTGATTGCTATAAAAAACTCGCTTTTACAACATGCTCAGATTATCAAAAGAAGATACATCACTCAACTGCTAAAAAAACAACCAGATATAGCTAAATTTGCCAGTCAACTTCAGTATCATGGAATTTCTGTAAGTACTTGTCAGTTTTATGAAAATGCTTATTACCAAAGAACCCCCTGTGTGCCGATAATGGTGAAGGGTGGACCGACTCTAGAATCAGGTGGTTTTTGGGGTTTTCAATCACCTGTTTACAACCATGAGCATCTTTCCCCCAAAGTAAAAAGACTAGGTTCGGGCACTGAGAGCTTATAAAACGGATAACCTCTGCCGTTAGCTTAGACCACCCAATTTTTCTGTGTGATGCAGCTTCACCTGAACGCACCGTTAAAACTCTGTTTAATAACAACACCCCTTGTTTTGACCATGTCGTTAAATCACCATGTTCTGGAATTTCAAACCCGGGGTAATCATTTTTTATTTCTTTAAATATATTTCGAAGAGATGGTGGAACTTTTTGAGAGCCTTTTACTGAAAAAGACAAACCGTGTGCTTGCCCCGGACCATGATAAGGATCCTGACCAATGATCACCACTCGTAATTTTTTGAGAGAAACTAATCGAAAAGCCTCAAACACAAGGTCTTTTGGAGGGTAAGTGTTATTAGGGTCTTCTTTTGAAAGATGGGTTTTGATTTGTTTTAATTGTTGTTGAATATCTGACTGACCAAAGAACTCAGGCCAGATTTGCTTTGAAGGAAACATGTTCCGTATTACCTTTTACACAAAACAAGCGTCATTTATTTAAAAAATAAAATGACGCTTATATCTTATTGAAACTCCTTAGAGCTTCAGACTAAAAATTACTTACAACGCTTACCATGTGGGCTTAGTCTCTTTTTGCGTTTTACACGTGCTTTAAGTTTTGCTTTAAGCTTTGCAGTCTTATTTCTATTTCTGGGTGGTCTTGAACCCTTCATCGTAAACTCCTGTATATACGTCGCGATAAGCACTAAATTACAAAAATAGACGTTTTTTTCAATAGTTATGTCTTAAAGCTGGCAAATTTTGTCATAAATGGCTAATATCACAAGACTTAATTGTATAAATGTATTGCAGTGAAGATATAGCGGAGGGGACATGTCGGACCAACTTGAGACAATATTTATTCGTCTTGCAACACAAGATGAAATCCCGGAGGTCAATGAGTTGATTTCCTACCATATGGAAGAACCAAAACCAGCAATTGAGCACCGCACTCCAAAACGTGCGGGTGCCGAACTTTTTGAGTTTAAAAAAACAGTCATTGCAATGGCTGGTTCCACAAGTGAGGTGGTTGCTGCCGTCAGACTGCAGTCACTTGCAGGCCTACCCATATCAGAAGGCATGGCTGAAATCAGTGACTTAGTAGTTGATGAAGGCTTTAGAAGAAAAAACATCGGCAAACAAATCTTATATAGTGTGATTGATTTTGCAAAAATTTCAGGCTTTAAACGCCTGTATTTAAAGACAACTCCCAACATGGAAGTAGCACAACAGCTATTCAAAAAATTTGGGTTTAAGCCAGTCACTATACAAAGCAATGATGAAGTCATCAATTACGATCAAAATCAAAGTTTTCCATGTTATTTTGTGTTAGAGGATCTCAATATTGAGAGCCTTGCAAATTTCTCATCAGAACCTAATCACCATAGAGATAACATAGAAGAATGACAGTACAACCAACCTTCAAAATAAGCGGCGGCAAAAGACTCACAGGTGGAGAAGTTTCTATCTCGGGAAGCCCTAACCAAGTCACCAAAGCAATTGTTGCATCACTTCTTTGTGATGAAGACGTTATTATTAAAGGTGCTCCTGCTGTTGGGGAGCGAGAAGTTGTTGAACAAACATTCAAACTAGTTGGTGGAACAGTTGAACATTTAGAAAGAGACGTTGTCAAACTAAACGCAAAACAGGTTCACAAGAATGAAATACCTTTAGAACACTGCATGCGTAACCGCATCAGTATTTTATTTGCAGGCCCCCTACTTCACCGTTTTAAAAAGGTAAAAATCGGGCTTTCTCTTGGTGGAGACAAAATCGGGAAACGACCTGTGAACTTTCACATTGAAGCACTAAAATCTCTTGGAGCGATTGTTGAGACTCATAGCGATCACTATGAAATCTCAATGCCGGAGTCGGGTCTTGTCGGAAGCCACATAAAACTTGCATTCCCAAGTGTTATGACAACAGAAAACATCTTAATTACTGCCAGCCTTGCTAAAGGCAGAACCATTATTGAAAACGCAGCAACCGAACCAGAGGTTTTGGAGTTAGCCAAAATGCTTCAAAAAATGGGTGCTGATATTGTTTATAATGCAAATCGGCAATTCATTATCCACGGCGTAGAAAAACTAAAGGGCTGTGAAATCCGGTGTATGATTGACCGCAATGAAGCTGTGTCTTTTGCTGTAGCAGCACTTGCAACCGGAGGAGACGTTCTTTTAAAAGGTGTGCCTCACGATCCAGTTTATAGCTTTATTAATTATGTCCAACGCATGGGTGCCGACTTTAACATAAGTTCCAAAGGCCTCTTTGTAAAAGCACCTACAAATAAAAATCTTCAAGGAACCCACATTGAAGTAGATGTACATCCGGGTTTTATGACCGATTGGCAACAACCTTTTATGGTTTTGTTTACTCAAGCTGAAGGAGTTAGTGTGTTGCATGAAACGGTATTCGAAAACAGACTCAGTTACTGCGAGCTTTTAAAGTCTATGGGAGCAAACATCAATACAACCACTGCATGTATGGGAGAAGTAGCTTGCAGGTATAGAGGCCTGAACCATACTCACTCTGCTATCGTTCAAGGAAAAACAGAGCTTCACGGAAAATCATTTTCTCTTCCTCAAGACATCAGGGCTGGAGCTTGTTTATTAATTGCCGGGCTTGTTGCAAAAGGTCAAACAAAACTCACGAACATTCATGAATTAGAACGAAAATATGACTCCATGATTCCAAAACTACAAAGCATGGGTGCTGATGTCTCTCTTTGATAAGTGTCATGCTCAGTGAGATACCGCTCATCAACACACACATAACCAACTGTATATATTAATGAAATTAACAGCCAGCTTGACTTAGCGAGCAAACCTCCCGATAACAAACCATGTTTGAATCTATCTACATTGTCGGGCTAGGGAAAATGGGGCAAATCTTTGCTCATATTGTTCCTACAATTTTTAATCATAACATCGTAGGTATTGACCCAAACAAGGCTCCTTCTCCAGAGCTTGATGATCTAAAAATCCAATTGGAATCTAAATTCAAAAAAAGCATGTCTTTTAAAAAATCTTGTATTTTCCTTTGTGTAAAACCTTACCATGTTAGTAAAGTTGCAAAAGAACTAGAAGGACAACTAGATAAAGATTCTATGCTAATTAGTATTGTAGCTGGGCAGTCGATTGAAAGCCTTTCAAAAAAGTTTAAATTTAAAGGACCCATACTAAGAGTTATGCCTAATGTTGCCGCTCAAGTAGGCTACAGTGCAACTGCTATTGCTTGCTCTGAAAACACGTCAAAAGATCAAAAAAAATGGGCCGAAAAATTCTTTGAACATGTAGGCACTGTTGATTGGTTAGATGAGTATCTTATGGATGCAGTCACAGGGTTGTCAGGAAGTGGACCCGCGTATATCCTCATGGTCATCGAGGCTCTTATTGATGGTGGTGTGAAGATGGGACTACCAAGAAATATCGCAACCACCCTAGCAACTCAAACCGTACGAGGTGCTGCTCAACTTCATATTGAATCTGGGCTTCACCCAGCCGTTTTAAAGGATCAAGTAACGACTCCTGCTGGAACAACGATTGAAGCTCTTCATGAACTGGAAAGGCGTGGTTTACGTGCCATGTTGATTCAAGCTGTGGAAATGGCAACAAAGAAATCAAAAAAACTTAGTAAAAAATAATTATCACAAACACTAAGGGGATTGTTCAGTTCTCTCTGGCGTCAAAGCAATAAACATCATCCAACAAAAACAGATCCAAAGTAAATCTGCTCCGAGTAAATGAAGCACTTGCCCCCACAGTGGTGCAAGAAGATAGAGGTTTATCCCACCAAAAACGCCTTGAAAGATCAAACACCCCAAAAAAAACATTTTGAATTTTCTTGAAAGAGACCCAAGTTGAATCATCTCAAAAACCAAAGCACCTAATAAAATCACAGCTGAAAACGGGTGAAAGACCCTTAGTTTAATAAACAAGTGTGAACTTGGATCTAAGTCTTGCTGCATCCCACTTGCTAAATCAAGTGCAGGAAATAAAGTATCTCCTAAAGCTGTAATTGCACCAAATACAGAGACAAATATAAAAAGCACAGTATATGCCATGTATTTTGGAGAAGAAGTTAAAGTTTGAAAAGAAAAGTATTGTTTGTGACGAAGTAAAAAACAATGCCTTGTCATCACCCCAATGAGAAGCATTGTGTTAACAAAATGAATGGAAAGTACAACACCCCTAAAATAGGAGTCGTTCGCTTCTACGAGACCTTTTTTGACAAGCAGAGCCCCGATAAGAGATTCAATCACAACAAAAAAGATAATCCAAAGCGAAGACATGTTAATTTTATTTAACAAAGCTTCTGGCAAACCTCGCAGCTTTCTACCCCAAAAATAAACAAATAAAATAGCAATTCCCAGCCCACCACTGGTGATTCGGTGACCATATTCAATGAATGTTTTATTTTTGGACAATGAAGGAAGCACCTCCCCATTGCATAGAGGCCAATGCTCACCACATCCAGCACCAGACCCTGTCGCTCGAACAATAGCCCCCCAAAGCACTACAAATAAAGTCCATACCAGAACAAACCAGCAAAACTTTAAATAATTTGATTCGTTTTTTAATTCCATCACACCTAAAACCTAACAATATTTTGGCTAATATATAACCATTAAAATTTCAATTGAGAGATTCGTCAACTGTGTTAGATTACTTACCTACCCGTGCTCCGGTGGTGGAATTGGTAGACACACAAGACTTAAAATCTTGCGAGGGCAACCTCGTGCCAGTTCAAGTCTGGCTCGGAGCACCATATAAAAACAAGCCTTTATGAGCTTTCACTAAAACCTACTAAAATTAAAAAAACGCTCATGGGACACTAGTGGGACAATTGCAAATCAACCACTAAAATCAAAAACCAAGTAATATATATTGAGAACGCTACCTATGAAGATATCACTCCAACCTATTCTCAGAGACCTACAAGAGATATATGAGCATGATGGTCAAATGGATCGCTTTAATCAATACATTCACCTTATGACACATGCTAAGGGTGAAATTCTACCTCTTGGGGATTTTTCTCCAATGGGCAAACGACAGAAAGACTATATAGACCTTCTCATTGCATCTAAAGCTGAGACCTTTGCAGACTCAATATGTCAGGAAGTTGCAATAGAACTTGATTTAGAGAAAGACTATAAAGCAATGCTGGTCATTGTTGATGAGCCCAAAAACGGTTGGACACAACGCTATCTAACTGATGCTCAGTCGAGATTTTCAGATCACCCTCAGCTAAAAAAAGCTAGATCGGATGAAAACCCGACTTACTGGATCCCTATTTACCTTTGGACGACAGATGGTGATATGAATGCCATTCATCCTTCAAATAGTTACATTAGTCAGCAAGTCAGAAGCTACATTTATAGAACGTTTTGGCAATCAAGGAATGGGTTTCCCAATACCCTCGCTACTATGATTGAACAAGAAGCCGAAGTACTTAAATTTTCCGAACAAAAGTTTGAGTTCATCCCATCTGAAATAAAAGAAATAAATATGGTTATTAAAAAGAACCTCAATAGTAAAAATTACGCTGTTAACTTTTCTGCAATGTATGGAGATAAAGCAGCAGAAAGTGTTGGCTATGAAAAACTAGGCCTCCCGGACTATGCTGGTTTTATTTTTGCACAACAGAGTTTAAACCAATGAGTATCAATAACTTCAGTATCTCGAATCAAATAAAATTTGGGGGCTTTTGGTAAGGGGGTAAACCCACCATGGTATTACACAAAAATTCAAACTTATAGAGGAACAATATGGAATTAAACGATATCACTAAAAATATTAAGGCCGTTTCAGATAAATATGCAAAAAACTGCGGCATCAATCGTGATAAAGACTGGCACCTACTTAAAATTCAAGAAGAACTTGGTGAATTAACCCAACAGCACCTCAAGCTATCTGGGCGTGGACGTGCATCTAAAACTCCTGAAGAACACAGAAAACTACTTGAAGAAGAAGTTGCTGATGTGTTTGCTCATGTTCTTCTCTATGCACACAATAATGACATTAATATTGAAAAAGCCGTAAAAGATAAGTGGTTTACTTGGCTTGAAAAATAGATAAAAGAAATACCCTGATGGAGTTTATGACTAAACAAGACATGAAATTAAATTCGATGAGTAAAAAATGAAAGTATTTGAATCAAAAAGACTACTATATAGTACTTGGGACGAATCAGATGCAGAACAAGCATTTCGCTTTTATGGAGATCCAGAGGTTTCAAAGTATATTGGCAAAGGCACGCCATCTTCAAATATTGATTCAGTAAAAAAAATGATTCAAAAGCTTAAGAAACACCATGATGAGTTTGGGTATATGCCATGGGCGATTATAAATAAAAAATCCGATAAAATAGTTGGTATTTCAGGCCTACATAACTTTAATGAAGAGAAACAACCAGAATTAGGGTTTAGAATACTAAGATCTGAATGGGGCAAAGGACTGGCCACAGAAGCATCAAAAGCATGCATCAATTTTGGTTTCAATCATTTAAGAATGAATAACATCGTTGCCAGAACACACCTCAAAAACCATGCTACGGTAAGAGTTTTGGAAAAGTCTGGGTTTCACCTTGTTAAAGAAGAATATTTAAAAGAAATTGAGCAAAATGTTTATCTATACAAGATATCAAGACAAAACCTAAACAATTTAAAAATACAGCAAGCATCTTTATTAGATGTAAAAAATTCCGCTAGACTTCACTCGTGTGACGATCAAAGCAAATTCAATGAATATATAAAGGTATTTGAAAACGAGTTTAAAAAATGCGAAGAAATACCTGATAAGCATACTTATTTTTTAGCATATGACTCAAATAATTTAGTTTCCTTTGCTGGAGCAAGGCATTATGAAGACTCTCAAGATGAGGAAATGTACAAAACAATAAAATCTTTACCAAGTGGCTGGTACTTAAGAGGATTGAGAGTGCACAATAACTGGCAAAGGCGTGGACTAGCAAGGATGATAACAAAACGCAGATTAAAGTGGCTCTCAAGCAGAACAAACCAGTGTTTTGTGTTTTTAAGCAGCGAACAAAAAGAAACAATTCCTATGTATAAAAACCTTGGTTTTGTGGAAAAATCACGTGGATGGAAATTTAAAGATATTAAGATACAAAAAAAGGGAGTCCTTTTAAGCTATGAATTTTGAATATGATAGAAAATCACTGCGTTCTTATATAGGAAATCAGTTTCTTCAAAGTGAGATCGTTTTAGCATGTTGGGAAGGTGGCTCTAAAGCAACAGGGCATATTGATATCTACTCTGACTTAGATATTGTAGTGGTCGTTAATGAGAAGGATAAAGAGCACTGCTTAGATTTATTCAATAAAATTATTTGTACACGTTTCAAAATAAGACACAAGTGGGAAGTTAGAACTCAAGGCTGGCACGGAGGTTTACAAGGGATGTATTCACTAGAAGACATGCCTGACTACTTCTTTATAGACTTCACGGTCTTTTCCAAAAAAGAAGCTATGTGTTTTCTTGACGTACCCAGACACGGTAAAGCAGACTTTATTTTTAATAAGCTTGAAACTTTAATACCTTTCAAGCCTAATACAGATAAAATACACAGTAGTGCTGAAAAATTTCTGAAAGAAAAATCCGATAAATATATTTTCATTGAAAAAATTATTAGAAAAGAAATTCAAAGGAAAAACACAATAGATGTAATAGCATTTTACAAAAATCTACTTGGACTATTAGTGGAAGCGTGGGGAGTTGAATACCGCCCAGAAAGATACGACTTTGGATTTAGATATTTAAAAAAAGACCTACCTCAAGAAAAATACCGCTTGCTTGAAAAATTAATGCTTCCTTCAGACGTTAATGACATAGCTCAAAACTTAGAAATAATTAGAAAACTGTATAAGAAATCAGTTCTAAACATCAAAAATTCTATTAGCAATTACAACTGAAAGAAAAACAAAAACTTCATTTTAACTCTTATGTTTTAAGCTATTGCCCCAAATTTGCCCCAAATAAAAACTTCCAGAACACTCTAACCTATATCTACCTATAATCATTATTGATTATTTGAAACTATTTTATTTCGCACGCGACAATCAATCATGTGCTTTTTTTGTTGAGAATGGTGGGCCCAGCGGGAATCGAACCCCAAACCTCTGCTATGTAACCACATCCTATGCCTCTATCTCCCTCTTATTTTCTCATAATTTAAACCCAATGATATTAGGCCATTATATTTGGTCGTATATCCTTACCTCTAAGAATGGAGGTTAAAGTGAGATTATCTTATGACCATAGAATTAAAGAAGCTGTAGCTTTATCAAGAGACCCCAAGC
>JALZUQ010000065.1 GCA_023301465.1 Oligoflexales bacterium | reverse complement strand
GAGAGTTAAGTTTGTAGGTAAAGAGACACTCACACTACTTCCTGGCACTGAGCAAGTTCCCGCAACCGGCACACTTGCACCAACTTCGAAAGGCCCACCTGGATTTGTAACAGTTACAGAAGCAGGCACATCAGCTGTCGCAGGTGTATCTGTAAAAGTTCCGCCGTCACTGTCTGTCAGTATTGGAGTTAAGATGAAATCAGTTGAATTAATGGTGGCACTCACAGCTGAACAATCAATGACTCCCGCATTACAAGTACAAGCAGCTGGACTTGTTATCATGCTCGAGGCAGGAGTGGCGGCTACACTGATAGAAGCACCTACTGGTGCACAACTTCCCATATTTGCAGGAAGTACTTGAGGTAAAGAGCTTGGTGCAAAAGTAAAACTTTCATTCATATCTACAAATTTGATGACCGTGTCATCTTCACTTTCAGATTTAGCATCACTATTAGGGTCTTCAATAACAGTTAAAATTTTAGGTGTCTTGCCGTTTGGTCCTTGCCCTGAAAAAACAATCGTGTCGACGCTCTCATTATTTGGATCTTTGCAGTTTTTAATCGTTCCATTAACACAATCACAAGTTATAGGAGCAGGTGAAAAATCTCCTGTAGGAGAAGAATCTATACTGATATTTCCAGACCCATTCGGCTCACATGTGCCTTCAAGTGCAAAAGAAAACCCAGAAAAAATTTGCGATGGTATATCTAATTTTACAGACAGATTTTTAGCTCCTAAGCCTCCGGTTAAATGACTATTGTTGCCACACCCAGCTACTAAGCTCAAAAGTGTCATTAATAAAAATATTCTTTGCATCCTAAAAAACTCCTTGTTCATCAATGTGCTATCATTTGATTTGGGTTAATATTTCTGCCGTTTAATTTGAACGGGACATCTGATTGTGAGTAAATAAGAATGGCGTTTTTATTCTCATTATTTTTACTAAAAACCAATTCAAAATTCCTGATATTCATTTCCTGATTGCTAGATCCTTGGTGATAAGCTGTCGTATCAGAAGAAACTTTTTCCTTAAGAGCTAAATTGAATTCTTGAGAGATACCTGAAGAGTCAGCAAGCTGGTAATAAAAAGGAACATTATTGTTTGCCACAAAATTATTTTTAGCTTCTGGGTTTATAAACTGAATATTTTCCTTACTAAATTTCTTCCCCGCCTCAATCACTCCAATTAAAGCGAAGCCCGCTCGTGCTTTAGAGTTCATTTTTTTAATGAACTCAACAGGTATTTGTTCCGAAAGCTCTGCTCCACGATGAGCACAACCAAAAAAACAAAAAAGACTGAAGATTACTATTAAAATTTTCATATTTTTACTCACACCTTTTAAAGTTATCATTTAATTTTACTTGAATCACGACTCTACGGTTCTCAGCAGCAGCTACACTATTCTTGTTGTCTTCACGATCATCTAGATTAATCGGCCTTGACTCTCCGAACCCAATAGTTGTTATCTTTGCACTATCAATGTTCTTATTTACAAAGAATTTTTTAACCTCATTTGCTCGAGTTTTTGAGAGCATTTGATTATATTTTTTTGTGGATTTTTTTGAGGTATGACCTTCGACAACTATTTCAGAAATATCATCTATTCTACTTTTGATAGCATCGCTAACTCTTAAGAGGCTTTCATTTTGGACGTCAACGAGTGGAACATTATTTTTATAGCGAACAACGACTTGATTGACACTTCCAAATAAAGTTTTTGAACGACAGCCATTTAATTTTGCTAGCACTGGAGCATTATTATTTTTTCCATCCTGTACGTAAATACCATTGAGTTTACCTCTTTTGTCAGCCAGTAAATTACCTACATATTTAATTCCAAGAGACGCCCTGTAATCATTACCGTCATCACTTGATAAAAAGTTGCCAAACCCAACTCCTGCAAATGCATGGAAATTTCGGGTAACGGCTGCTGCTAACCCGATAAAGAGTTCATTCTGTTCTTGGTCGTTGTTAAATAGCGGAAAAGACCATCGACGAAGATATTCAATATTCGCCCCAAAAGATCCCGCAATTGGAATATAAGCACCAATTCCAGTTAGAAGTGTCTGGCGGTAGTCAATTTGTCTTGTTCCTGTACTGTCATCTACAAATGCATCGTCAGATTGCTTGTAACCGATATTTGCAACCATTTGCACCCAATCAAAAACATACTCGGCACTGACAATCCCACCAAATCCAAACCCATCATCAGAGATCGGGCTCAGTTCAATATTATTTAAACTAGAACCTGATGCAAGTTGACCTGTTACAAAGTTTCCTTGCTCTAAACCAATATCAACGAAAGGAATGAGTGACAACGCCCATCTTTCTTTATTGATCAATCTGACTTTTAATTTAATTTGCGGATCACTAAATCCCTTTAACTTACGTTTTTGATTATCTTCAAACCAATTATAGGTAGCTTCCGCACCAATCATAAGCCAAGGCTTTATATAAAAACCCAAACCAAGGTGAAGGCCAACAATATGCGGAATTACTTCTTCTAGCTGACTATCATTACCTTCATTTTTAACAACCAAAGGGGCATCTACATAAGAAGCGCCAGCAGTGAAAATAAAGTCATAATCATTTACAACGTGCCCGAACTTCGTTCGTGAGTCTTCGAGCTTTTCAAATGTCAATGAATTTGACCTTGAAGTCTGTTGTAAATTTACTCCAAAGCAGATTGAGCTTGTAAGAAAAAGCATTAAAATTTTGATCATATTTATCTCTTAGTTTGTTAACTTTGTATTATCTGATCGGCGAATTTGACAATATAAAAACTTATTTCTTCTATAAAAATAACAAAGCAAGAATATATTCCATGTTTTTAGCTATTATATTATCAAAATAAACAAACACTAGAAATATTCTGCCTACTAACTTAAAATAAAATAACCAAATTTTACCAGTAAGTGTGAATTGGGGAGCTCTTTAATTTATCTATTATAAGATGTTTTACTTTGATATCGGTGAGGAGTTACGCCCAAATGTTGTGGATCGTTGATATTAAAGGCATAGCAGCCTAAACTTTCTGGTGTCACCAAAACACCGGTCAAAAAGACCAAAGAAAGGAAGACTGCTATGCTTAGAGTTGTAACGAAAGAAGATCTTTTATCCAAGGAAAAAATCACATTAACCCTCGACGAGATTGCCCGTCAAGGAGCTCAGCGTATGCTGGCAGAGGCTTTGCAGCTTGAGGTTTCAGAGTATGTTGAGAAACATAAAGAAGAAACGGACAAGCATGGCCGCCGCAAGGTAGTAAGAAACGGCAAAGCCAAAACCAGAAAAGTGACTGTGGGCTCAGGTACGTTTGAGGTGTCAGCTCCTAGAGTAAATGACCGCCGTGATGGTAAACACTACTGCTCATCTATTTTACCAGCATACCTCAGAAAATCCCCAAAAGTGGAGGCGTTGCTTCCTTTGCTTTACCTACGTGGTTTATCTACCAATGATTTCAAACCTGCCTTAGAAGGACTTCTTGGCAAAGATGCTGGAGGACTGTCATCATCTTCCATCTCAGTCCTTAAAAAGTCTTGGCAAAAAGACTTTGATGCTTGGAATAAGCTTCTGATTCACACCAAGTATGCGTACATCTGGGCGGATGGGGTGAATGTCAAAATCAGACTTGGTGAAGACAAGAAGCTTTGCCTACTGGTGGTTATCGGCGTCACAGAGTCTGGAAAGAAAGAGCTTATTGCTGTCGAGCCCGGCTACCGTGAATCGACGGAAGCATGGTCGGTGTTACTGCGTTCTTTAAAGCAAAGAGGAATGTCTGCTCCTTTGCTAGCGATTGGTGACGGTGCTCTTGGGTTTTGGAAAGCTATTAGGAGTGTGTACCCAGAAACAAAAGAACAACGCTGCTGGGTCCATAAAATTGCAAATGTCCTTAATAAGCTTCCAAAGAGAATACAGCCAAAAGCCAAGCAGCTTTTGCACGAGATGATGTATGCAGAGACTGAAGCTGACGCATTAGCACTACGTAAAAACTTTGAATCTCATTTTGAGTTAAAACATGAAAAGGCCGTCGTTTGTCTTCAAAAACACTGGGAAGAACTCATGACCTTCTACAGCTTTCCAGCAGCAAACTGGACCAGCATTCGTACCACCAACCCTATCGAATCATCTTTCGCAACGGTCAAGCTAAGAACCAAGGTAACAAAGGGAGCAGGCAACGCCACCACAGCATGCACCATGGCATTCAAACTATTGCAACAATGTGAAATGAAATGGAGAAAAGTGCGAGGGCACAAAGAAATTCAAAACCTTTTATCTGGCCTTGAATACAAAGATGGAATCATGATACCAGAGCAAGACCAGAGGGTTTTAGGCTGCTAAGCTATCCACAACTTTCTGGCGTAACTCAAAACTATAAGTGGGCTAGAATGTTGAAGCGGGTGTTTAAAATAGATGTCTCAAAATGCATTCAGTGCAAATCCGAGATGCTCCACGTCTCCGCTATAA
>JALZUQ010000064.1 GCA_023301465.1 Oligoflexales bacterium | reverse complement strand
AAAATCAGAAAGTTCGGGTTGAAGCCAATAAAATGTCTGGGTGCGGGTGGTGTGGTGACTAAGCATACCGAAAGGGTTCGACTAGTGCTTGGTGCACCAACGGCACCATAAGGTCTGCATATTGATGTTGTTGAAGAAAAGAGCGAGCTTATTTGTGGAGGAGGTACGAAGATTCAAATGAAATCAGCTTTTTTGCTTTGGTAATAACTATAGTGGTTTATTGACTGTAAGTCGAATATTGGTTGATGAATAATATAATTTTTAGTATGGATCACGCTGAGAAAACTCACGGATACAATGTTCATCTTTAGTCTCAATACTGCTATTTAAAAGCGTTGGTCTATATTTACCAAAATTCTCAATCATTCTTCTTACATTTGTGTTTTTTAAAATCTCAACATCGCTTAGTTGTGCAGCAATAGGTTCTAGTATACTAAAAAACCTTTTGATTTTTTCTAGATGCACAAAGTTATCCTGTCTTGTCCAGTTTTTTATACTAGATTTCTTCCATGTTTCAAAGGTTGCAGCAAAAGAACTTTCTTTTTTTGGTTTGCCGCTGTCAATAATAAGCCAGGTTTGACCATTGTATATGATATTCTCATAGTTCAAAGAGGGGATGAATACTTTTTGAGCAGTGAATTCTAATATCATTTTTGCAAGTTGAAATGTCATTGGTTCATTAAAATCTTCTAGGAATTCTGTCGGAGTTTTTAGTGAGTTGAGGGTTTTTCTGAGAGTTTTTCCTTTGACAAACTCTTGTATTATTCTCTTATTTCGTAAGTCAATTTCTGTCAAAACACCATAGCCTATTTCAGACCATATCTCAGCCTTATCATTCTCTTCAAAAAAACTAGCGTAGGATCTGTAAGCATCAGTGTTTGGTAGTTTCCATGCAAACTCTTTGCCATCAATATCTCTATAGATTAGGTGAACTAAACTAGATTTTCCAGATCCAATCAGGTGTTTTTTTATTGTATAGCCCTCTGGCGCAGGCGGGTAGATAGTAGAAGTGAGAAAGCTATCTATTGCTTTTACATCAGCAGATCTAAAGTAACCCAATGCTCTATCCCATTGCATCATTCTAGGCACATGGCTAGAAATTGTTGATGTTGCAAGTAGTAGCTGCGATATCGGGCGATGTCGTTTCAGTGCTTTTATTAAAACATAACGCTGAAGTCTTACAAGAATAGATTTAGAATCAAAGTTTAGGAGTTCGATTTGTGCTTTTTCCCACTCTAAAAAAGGTTCTAAACAAAGTACATATTTGATGAGACCTTTTAGAGAAGTTACATCGTCTTTGTTGTAAGGTTTAGCTTTTTGAATACTTTTAACGACAAGATCATGATGATGTATTAAGTAATTCATGCCAAATTGATGAAGGAATTTTGGGTCAAGATGTCTCAGAATACGAAGCACCAAATGTGTCGGCAAGGTAATGGATTGATTTTCTGAAATGGCGTCCATCATGTTTTTGGCTGATGTTTCATCCTGATGATGATGTATCTTGTTCGCAATGCTTTCAAAAGATCTCTTTTTAAGTTTTTTAGAAAAGTGTGATTTAGATTGTGCGTATAGAGTCGATATGCCTAATGGGCATAGTAACATCAGAAAAATAAGCGATTTAGGATTCATTTGACGGTCTTGTATTCTTGTTGTTGGAAACTAAAATGACACGCAACTCCGGGAGTTTTTCTTGCGTTCCCTTTGCGAACTTCATGCTGCATAAACTCATCTAAAAAATCTCTTGTCCCAAGTTGATTAGTTGTTCTTGGATAGTAAAAATAAACAGTTCGACCCTTGTTTAATCGCGGTGCAAAGTCTACTAGAGTAATTTTTCCATTTTTACCTACATGATAATTTGCAGCTTTAAAATCAATCCAAAGCCCGCTTTCTTCACCTAATTTTAACGCAGCATTCCATTGTTGGATAATTTGTACTTGGTAGGCATAAGGTAGTTCTTTTTCTTGAAGTGTATATTGATACTGTAGATCTTCTCCCGGAACGTGATCGGTTTCAATAAAAACGCCGTTCGGGTGTGCGTTGAGAATTTTGGAGTAGCGAATAGCAAACTTTTTTAATTTTGGTTCCATCCATGATTGCAGAATATTTCTTTTCATTCCACTGGGTTGAATGGCTACTTTTACAGCTGTGTCATATTCCGAAAGAAAGACAAGTCCGTTACGACCTCTAGAAAGGTATTTTTTAAAGCGGTAAATGACTTCACCGCCTATTTCAAGTGTATAAGGAAATGTAGAGTTTTCATGCTCAACAATTTGAGTAGATTGGTGAATAGATTCTAAACGCTCATCCCGTTCATCTTGCCACTGCCTTAATTGTGTATATGTTTCCATCTCAGATGACTCTGAATTTTTATAGATTTTATCTAGTGTGGTTAAATATAAAGAATTTACTTTGCCAGTATATGTTTTAGGTTTCTTAGGTTTTCGTGTTTTTTTAGGGTTGAGCTTAAAAACACCTGTATTCTTAATGATTCTTGTCAGCTGCATATCAGCATAGGACCCAAGCAACATCCGAGCCCTTTGATACGGGTGTGTTGGATCTTCACTGGTCAGTATTCCATTTCGGTTCTTATTAAATTTTGTTGCTGTTAAGACAGATTTTAAACGATGTTCGAATAGATGATGTACACTTTCAGCTGGGTAGGTAGTGTATGGTGCAGGAATTTCTAAGTCAAAAAGCTGAATCCAAATTCTTCTTTCTTCATCAAGAAGTTGTTTTCGCGTTTCTAAACTAAAATCTCCATTCTGCTTTTTGATCTGTACTGCTTGGTTCCGTAAATCCCCTGCGTTGTAGTTTCTGGTATTGGCATACATGATCTCGATATGATTTGAAATAAGCTCAAAAGACTCTCGTTCACCCATAGAGTACGTTAAACTTGTAATGACAGATTTTGGGATTTTACCCTTCATGCTAGAATCAAGAATGACTAGACCGTGTTCTTTAATTCTTTCAGCTGTAATGCCTAGATTGCTAAGCAGTTCAAGTAGTGCTTGATGTTCGCCAGAAAAAATCAAGTCTTTAATATCTCGTGAGATATTAAGATTATAAATATGTTCACCTTTACCAGTTAAATGTTTCAGCAGGTAGAACGTTGTAAAGTCACGGCCTAAGCACAAAACAATTTTTCCTTTATGAACTTGATCGATTTGCTGTGCTACTTGATGCAACAAAGGCGTGGTCAGCTCTAATTCATATGCAGTAATGATCCCTAATAACTCTTTGGTAAGGGTTTCAGGGCTGAACTGGTTTTTGAAAATGCTTTCAAGTGTATATTTTATTTTATCCTCAAATCCTAATGCAGATGGTTTAAATAAATTATTTGCTTTTGACCAATGCTTAAGAATATGACTCCATTGATAAACTCTTTCTTGATAAGGTAGTGCTTTAATTTGATAGAAAATGGTGATGAGATTAGTATAAATTTCTTCAAAACTCTTAGAGTTAAGGGCAAGCCGAGCGATAAGTTTTGCATAAGTATTATCATTTTGGCTTTCTTCAAATGCATGCGTGTTTTTTTCTAAAAAATCAGCATGTGTAATGCTATTTGGTAGTAGAAGAAATAAAAATGTAAATACACAGAATTTCATGTGGTTAGTTTAATCCGCCGTTTTTAAATGATTTTCTGCATACATCTAAAGTTGAATGTCGGCGTAAATATTCTTGAATAATTGCTAGGTTGTTCTTTGCTTTTTCACTTTTTAACCAGTTAGATTTTAGTACTCGTTTTTCTGCAAATGAGTCACTCCATTCCATTAATAACTGTAGGCGTTTTATAAGCTGTATGGAGATAATACCATGTTCTAAAACCTCTTCAAATAAAAACTTCCAGTCTCTCTTAAAAATAACTCCTGCTTCTCTTGCTTCCCTGATTGCATCAATCATATAAGATGAAACAACGACTGGTGTAGATCCAATTTTTGTGAGTAATTCGTGAAATTTATCTTTTAGTATCCTTGCCCCTTTTGACATTCCATTTACTACTTTTACAGATCCAAGAATGGAACTTATTGTGCTCTTAAAGTTTCTTGCCACCCGGCTACAGACAACGACATTATCAGGGCTCCGTGTATCAAAGTGTGATGCATAGTAATTAATGCTGTCTTCATCATAAGATATCTTGGTTCCGCTATCTGCTACAGCTACATTTTGAATTATGGTTTTTTGTTGTTTTGCTCGAGAAATATTTTGTGGTTGTCCAATTAAGCGCGTGACACTCGACACAAAATCTTGTTGGTAGACCATTTGAGCGGTTTTAATCATTGCTGATAAGTGAACCGCTTTATCTTCGGTTCGAAAATTTGCAATGGGCTGTACAGTATAGCCGCTAGCAATACTAGAGTAAGAGTCATGCCAAGAGGATGTGTAATGTACATAACCAACTTCGTTAAATTGCGGGCCATTACTTTGTGGGTAAAGCGGGAAGCTATATCCGTCAAAATATGACATTTGTTGATTTCTAATATTTCTCTTGGTGATTTCGGTATTCTGCTTTACTTGTTCTGGTGAAATAGAATCAAATGATTGCTTGAAAGTGCTAACCTGTAAACCAACGAAAGAAACTTTTTCTAGTAGTTGTAGTGGGTCTTGGCCTCGATTGGCATATTCAGTCATAAGGCAATGCAAGATATACCTCCCTTGACGACCTCTCCCAGAAGAGACAGTATCAACAATCGTAATAGGGTAGGGGGAGTTCATGATCTCTTCGATTGATAACCCATTTTTTGAAAGAAACTTATAGAGCTTATCATTATCTGTGTAGATCAATTCAATGCCATTATCTGTTTTGTAGGTTGCTTTTGAGCCTTTTAGTCTTTTTACACGCCCTATGTCGCCATGAAAGTCATAAAAATGTTCAAAAATATCTGCAATAATTGCAGTGTCACGTCCAAGGAATACAAATGTTGATGTCGGGAATGTGTTGTGAAATGTGGCAAGCATTTGAGGAGCATGTTGAGGGATCTTATTGATCCAAAGATTCATCTTAGAGTTTCTCATCGCTACTCTTAGATATTCTCGGTCATCTGTATAGCGTGCTGGTTCTTTTAAGTAGTCACGTACTTCTTTTACACTTGGTCTTTCTGTCTTTTGAAGGAGTTGTGCTTGTATATGAAGAGATAGAAAGCCAAGAAAAAATAAAATGAGTTTACTTTTTAAATTCATTTAGGACTCCCGTATAAAGTTAAACCAGCAGCATTAAAACTTATTATTTTTTCATCTTTTTTTACAGGTAGGACAGTGAAGCTATCAGATTTGATCATTGATTTTACAAAACCACTAAAAATTCGCTCGTTTGAAATACTTCTTATGCTTTCAATAGAGTTTAATGGTATTTCGCTGTTATTTAACCACTCATGGAGTCCGTCGTAGTATTCATCCGCTAGGAAAACAACACGCATAGAGTCATCATGCTCCATCATCATAAGAGTGACAGCTAACTCCTTCATCGTCCCTCGACCTCCGGGTACGAGAACAACAAGTGGGTTTTGATGCATAAGGATTGGAATTCTTGTCTTGTATCCTGAGGTTGATATTGTTGTTGTATGAACCTCTGAAAAAGCTCTTTTTTCCGCGGCGAGAAGATTACGCCCACCAATAGGAACTCCAACAGAATTTCCACCAGCTAGAAAGGTTGCTTCATTCGCAACATGCATCATGCCACCAGCACCCCCAGTAGTTGCCCTTATTCCCCGTCTTGCTGTCATTCTTGAAGCATTATAAGTCAGTGGGATATGTTGTGTTGCATACCTACTAGAGCCGAAGTAAACAACTCCTTTGCTTGATATTTGGTTTTTTGCAAGAAGCATCTCTTGCATATAAATCTCAATTTCTTTTAGTTGTTTTATCGTTTTTTTTCTGAGAGATGAGCTTACCTCTGTTTGAATATTCTTTGTGCTAAAAACTTTTTTTAGTTTTTTTGGGTTATATTGATTAAAACCACTAAATTGAATACCTAAATTATCGCCTGTATCATCTAATGAGTTTTTCCAACTATTTAATTGCGTAAGGAACTCTGTATCTGCCTCACCTAAAAAACGAATATTTATATTATTATTTACTGCTTGAGCTAGCCCACAATAAGAATCAGGAGTAATGAGGGATTGGTGTGTACTACCAAAGACTTGCATTCTTAAAAAGGCATTTGTGATCTTAATGACCTTACCGCTATATAGCTCTTTGTTAATGCTTTGTTTGCCAGAAATCCCTAACCCTCTTGCTCCTAGTACTTTGGATAGAGCTAAAGCATGGATGGTGTCAGCATCATAAATAACATTATAGCCTTTCACTAGAAAGCTTTGTGCTGTTTCTATCGTCTCTGCTTCTGATAAAGTGGCACTTTGGCTATTTCCGCTGAGAAAACTGACCGTTTGTGTAAGATCAAAATTTTGAATACTAAAGTAGTAGCTTAGTTCTTTTGCATATCCACGCAGGCTTTCGTCAATAGAATATTGTTTTTTAATCTTTTCAGCCATGCTTTGGACTGGAGTTTTATTGAGCTTAGCAAGTTCTTGCTCTAGGCTGCGAATACTAGATTCCAATTTTTTCTTTTTAGCAGAGTGTTCCTCGACTTGTTGTTCATAGCCTTTGCGTGCTGTGTTGTATATTTTTAAGTCTTCAGCATCGATTTCTATTGGTTGTGCTCTAAAGAACAACATGCTGAGTATTCCAAATATACCACTAGGTGTATTTTGTTTTTTTATTTTTGGTTTTTTAGGTGGTGTTGGTTTTTTTATTTTGCTTAATTTTTGGTATAGCTCATCTATGCTGGATTTTAATTCTTTGATTTTATTTAAAGATTTTTCATATTCAAGCTCTATTTTTATAAACTTACGGTAGCAGCTTGAGCCTGCCAAAGTACTTGATGTACTTAGCAATAACAGTAATAACACCATGAATGAATTCATTTTTCACCTCTGTTTTTTTGAGACATTTTTATATGGCACTGACTAGTATCTCCTAGTAAAGGCCTGAGGGTTTCAACCATCTCTGCTGCAATGGATAAAACTTTGAGTTTGCTATCGTCAATGGTGACTTCTAAGGAATCCGTGACAATAATAGCTTCAATATCATCAGAGTGAATAGCTCTTGCTGCACTACCCGCTAAATGAGTTACAATCACGTAAATCTTTTGAGCTCCTCTTCTTTTTAAGAAACCTGCGACTTCATCTGCAGTGCTACCAGAAGCTGTTTCATCATCTACAATGACAACATCAAGGCCTTTCACAGATGGACCGCTTATATCCACAAGTAGAATTTCTGATGTTTCATAATTTCGTACTTTATTAACTACTGCAACAGGTAATCCTGCCTCTTCAGCAATAGATGTTGCATCTTTTTGGAAGCCTGCATCTGGTGAAATTACAGTGCTTACATTTCTATCTCGTAGTTCTTGACCAATAGTTTTTTTACTGTCTGCTGCAAAAACCGGTATTTTGAAAAAACCTTCTGATTGTGCTGCGTGCGGGCGTACAAAAAGAATGCTGTTTGTTCCGACGCTTTCGATAAGATCAGCAATAAGTCGGCCAGTCACAGATACGCCGGGATGGTCTTTTTTATCAGATCTTGCGTAAGGTAGATATGGAGTAATCAACGTTGTTTTTTGTTGCTGGCTATTTAGTGTCGCAATGGTTACAAGTGTATTTAAAAAACTAAGATTACTGGGAACGGAAGAGTCAGACATAAGTAAAACATGCGAATCTAGTGGTGTTTTATCTAGGGAGTGGTGATCTAATTTAGCCAATGCAGCAAAATCTTTTGAGAATTTTAGTCTTTTACCTTCTACGTTACTTACGGTGATTTGCTTTGGTGCTAGAGGTCTTTGGGTTTTTGTAGTACGTGTTTTTCTAGAGCGTTTGTCACCTTCTTTAATATGTGTAACTCCAGCCGTTTTTAGTAGGTTTTCAAGGATCTCTAAAATACCATTGTCCATATCTGAAATATTTAATTTTTCTATTTTTGATGTGCAGTGCAAAGCAATTTTTCTTGCACCTAGCGAACGTAGAGTATGAGCCTTTATGAGAATTTCCATAATGTCATCAGAATTAATAAAATCAGGAATAAATATTTCAATATCTTTTTCGTAAACCTGTGAATGAATCCATACCCCAGTATTTGAATTGCTAAACCGTTTTGTCACAGCATTAAGTATTTCTATCTTATTTTTTTGCCGTTGATTGGTTAGTTCTACATACGCATTGAACTTTTCAGCATGTGACTGTACAGACGTAATAAAGTCATACCCAAAAGCGCTATTTAAGTTTAATGTCAAAATAAAAATGAGGATAAACAATATATTGTTCATAAAATCTCCTTGAAAAAACTACGGTTGCATATGGTGTTAATGATTCTGTTAACTTGTAAGTATCTGGCTTCAAGATTAATAGTAGGGTGATTTTTTCTTTTTATGATAGAATTTTTTTTTCTTTGCCATTTATCAATAGAGTACTTTCGGTGCAAAATACCATCTGCAACAGCTTGATAGTGATCTGGATGATCTTCCATCTCGCCTAAAACAAATCCAATGAGTCTACGTACATCTCTGGAGCTAATAACCGAAGTCTTATCGTTATCTTTATGAGCTGAAAATAGTGTTTTGATGAACTTTCGAATAGTTGTTGCAGTGCTGTTTTTATGTTTATTTAATTTATTTCTTTCAATGGAATGTGCCATTTTTATAAGGAACCATTTTTTAAACTCTGCACCGTTTGTTGTGAGCAAAGAACCTTGATCTCCAGCGGGTTGCATGCGTGTTATAATCTCTTCGAGTGGTTCTGGTTGTTTTGGGTTATTAGAGTCTAGGTCATAGTCTGCAATTTTTCCATGAGGGAACCTGTAGCCAAGATTTTGTGCTTTTTGTCTGACAAGTGCTCGAAACTTTTTAGATGACGCTAGGCTAATAATCTTGTGAGTTAGCCTTAAGTTAAGCCATTTTTGAGTTTCTGGGTTAGTTCCACTAATACTTCCTGTCACTCTTCCATCACCTTCTGTAATAACTCCTCCGAAGCTGCCATGAAAAAGAGGTGATAGGTCAGTATAGTTAGCCATAAGTTTACAGCCTATTGGCTGTGAAGGCATATTATAGCCATCAAGCCGTTGTGTAAGGGTGGCGCGAAATGTCGTTGAGCCTAAAGAAGTAGTTTGTTTGGAGTCTATTTCTTCAGGGAAGGACGTACTTATGAGTTGTAGATAGTCTCCTTGTCGAGTTCTGGAAACATTTTTATTTCGTAAAAGATTAACAGCATGCTGCATGAGTTTTCTAGATTGAGAAACATGGTTATGATTATTCTTATAAGGAGTCCTATCTATCAATATTAGTGGACCTTTTTGTGATGTATCACCATGTAAACCCGCTTGAGTGAGCATTTTGTTTGCTAAATTATAAGTTAAACTGTCAAAGGACCCGGAGCTCAAATTGATGTAAGAAACTCTGTCTGAAATATGAATGGATTCATAAAAAGCCTCTACTGCAACACCTATGAACCTAGCATCTCGCCCCATTGGTGCTAAAATATAGTGAGGGAATAAGTTTTCCATATTTGCGATAAACGTTGAAAAATCTTCTTCAAAACTAGAGGGTAGAGATACATCTGCAGAGTGGAATTTATCGAGATGAAATGGATTGTGTATGGGAACTCCGCCAAATGCACCGCGATATTCTTTTACAGTCGGTTGATAAGCTCTATTCATCATCTGTTCAGCTTTTGCTTGGTGAGTAATGACTTCATCGTTCGCAACACTTATTGAGCTGAAAGCTAATGAGATATAAAATAAAAAAATAATACGATAGAAATATATTTCAAATATTGGTTTTTTGGATATACTTAATTCATTCACCATTAAAAACCTCTTGTAATATTATTATTCGGAAATTCATCTTGATTTAATAGCCTTTCCCATCTTTCTTCCATGGTGTCCCATGGAGAATCATCATCGATTAATTCAATGCGTTCTGTTTTAGGTTCTTCGTCGTATTCAATAGATAGATTCGTCTTTGGACTGGCATCCATAGCGTCAACTTTTTCTTTTCTTGGGGTTTTTGGTGGGTTTGCAAGTGCTTCATTTTGATTTTTGCCATGGTTTTCTCGAAACCAATCAATCATGTTAGGGACGTTTCTTTCTGGGTCATCATGGACAGATATTGCTTTAATGTTAGATTTTATTTTTTCTGGTAAAGAATTACTTTTTTGAAGTAAGGTGATTAATGGTTCATAGTAATTGAGCCCGATAAAATAGAAAGTAGAGCAATCGCTATATTTATAATTATTAATTGAAAATAATGCGGTAGCGAGTTCTTTTAGAGTTCCTCCACCACCCGGTGAAATTCCGATAATTTGTTTACGATACAGTAATAAAGGAATTCTTGTCTCATAGCCGTTAGAGATAATGGTGCTAGTATGTACATCAGATGCTCGGTACGATTCATTTTCATTTGCTAATGATAGTGATGACTCAACGGTTACTCCAAAAGAATTTGCTCCAGCGTCATAAGCAGCTTCATTGGCGATACGCATTGTTCCCCCGTATCCACCTGTTGCGACAGGGATACCAAGCAGTCCTAGCTGATAGTTTACGTTATATATGAGCTCTTCAAATGATGGCGGTTTACTTGAAGACCCAAAACTAACAGCACCTCCAGCAGGTAGTGGAGATTTATTTTTGACTTGTCTATTGAGTTGTTTAATCCCGCGAACCATGACAGTTGCATGTTCAAGAGCAGATTTCATATCATGTAGGTGAGATGCTTTGACAATAGTTTGTCGGTTCATAGTAGGTATATGATAGTCTGAATTTTCTTTTACAAGAGATTTACTTGCTTCAATGAGTATTGGTAGTATTCTTTCAACTCTCTGAAGTTGAGAAAGATCACCAACCATACGCTTAGGCTCTCTTACTCCTAATCCAAATTTACTTGCTTGCTTTCTAAAATCTTTGAGTGATCGTATTGCTTGCATTTGAGTGAGGAGATCATGAGAGGATTTTATAAAGTAGTCAATTGTTGATTGGTCATCAAGCTCTAACCCAATAGCACTTGGAGAAGAAAAGTCGCCTAGAACATATTTGGAGTTTTTAAAAACTTCCATGCGCATGTAAGGATTTGTGATGAGTAGTGATTTTGAGAAGTATTTTTGAGAGCTTTTCTTTGCAGAAATTGCAATGCCATGGTCACCTATGATGTCTGCAAGATGTTGTGCAGTTTTAGACTCACCCTCTATAAGAATGATATACCCATTTTCTATAAGTTTTTTTACCAGTGTTTCAAGTTCT
The DNA here is from genome assembly GCA_023301465.1 of Oligoflexales bacterium. Lineage (GTDB taxonomy): Bacteria > Bdellovibrionota_B > Oligoflexia > Oligoflexales > JALZUQ01 > JALZUQ01. The sequence continues at coordinate 6,048 of JALZUQ010000064.1, read as the reverse complement.
CTAGTACCAGATTGAGGGCCTTCATAAGAGTTTCCTATGAGTAGGGTGACAGCCCTTTGTGAAATATATTGTTTAATCCACTTCGAGTGCAAAGAATCATAAAAATGAGTCATCATTGTCCCTGAAGTAGGAGTTTTAGGCATGGTTTCTGGGTCTTGTTGGTGTATTGCTGATGCTTTAGGTTTTGGTGTAGAGTGTCTTTTACGTCTTTTACGTCTTTTCCTTTTCTTTTGGGAAAAAGCGTCACTGTCATTAAGAGTGGTATTGTCTGATAAAGCTTCTTTTTTTGGCTCTGCTGATGAGTTGACAACATGGATAGGGATTTTTACTGCCCTAGGTTGAGGCCTTGGAATCGGAGTATGAAGGTCAACAATTGTTGTATTTGTTACTGCAGGTTTTTCAGGTTTCCGGGTTGGCTTCTTTTTTTTCTTTTTTCCTGTGACAGACTGAAGGTTAAAGTCAAAAATAGTGAACGATTTATTACACTTTTTATTATTAGCAAAAACAGGGTGTGCAGAGAGCGTAACGAAGGCTATGAATTGGAAAAGCTGTAGGTGCTTTAAGATCATGCTTTTGACTCCGTACCTGAATTGAACAAAGGTTTAATTAAAGTTTGTTTTTGGACAAAGTTCATTTAGTACGCAGTTTTAAAAAAGTCAAATTTTAGACATTATTTGCTATAATAGCGACTTCTGAGCTTTTTTTTTAAACAATATAGTTTTTTAAGCTTATCGTTGATTTTATTATCTTTGTTATCAGTGCCTTGTGCAAATTTGCTTGAAAAATGATTTGACGCTGTGTATGAATCGCACTTCATAACAACAGTTTAAGATTTTTAACAATGATTGCTTCAAAAACAACAAAATTGAGAGAGAAGTTTGTGATTGCATCTCAGGTGGCTAAAACCGGTATTTTAGCGTTCTTGTGTGTTGTTTTACTTGGTCTTGGGCAGGCTGTTTTTGCTCAAGGTGGGGTTGCTTTATATTCAGGTACTTTTGATCTACCGCACTATTCTCATAGAGAAATTGCTGAGCGTGTTGCTAAGGAGTTTGAGCTAGAAAAGCTTTTCATCTTAGTGAATCCTGTTTCTGAGCACAAGACGGGTATTTCACCTCTAGAAGATAGAGAAGCGTGGGTTGACACGTTATTTGAGAACACTGCACACTCTGCTGTTGAAGTGCAAAATAGTTCTTTAAAACTAGCATTTGATGAAGATGATGTTAGCGGTGTCTTACGTAAAATTGAGTCTACCCATAAAGGTAAGAAAATTTATCAGATCATGGGTATGGATAGTTTTGAACGTTATCTCAAAGTTGAGAACCCGTATCGGCCTGATAACTTTAATCTTGTCGTTTTTTCGAGATTCACGCGTTCAAAAAGTAAACGTAGAAAAAGAGAAACAATATTTAGAGCTTTTCAAAAGAAACACTCAGAAGTGCATGTTCACCGGATTAGTATTTCAAGCAAACAACAAAAACGCTCCTCTCGGAGAATCAAACGACAACTTAAAAGAATTTTAGAAGATACGAGCCTAGAAGTTTTGGCTGCGTATTTAAGTCAGTGTAAACAAGGTTTCGAGAAAGGAAATTCAGAATGAATATAAAATGGATTCTATTTAGTTTTAGTATTTCTATGTTCACTTTCACAGTGAATGCTCAAAAAAATGCATTTACGCATTTTATGGATATGGTTCAAGATGATCATATTTCTGCATCAGATCGACAGAATTCTTTAGGTGATTTTGAATTAGATTCTCGCAGGGCGATGCTCGAACTCTTAGCAATGTCATACGGCCTGTATCCAGATTCTCATTTGATGTTTACAATACGTGATTTTGATCATGTTTGGGCATTGTCTCAAATCATTGAACCACCAAAAGGTACAACAGTTAGTGCACTTGGCGTTAGTAAAACGGCATTAGGAGTGAAGGGTGAGCACCTTGCGGAAGCAAATGTCAGTGATGAGCAACTTGCATTATATAAAAGGTATCTTGCTGGCTTAGGTCTTGATACTGAAGGTTTAGAGGAACTACAACAGAAGAATGGAAATGCAATTATTTTTACTGCCGGTTATCAAGGAACTATTGATAAACTAGTAACAGATAACTTGGACGTAGATGATAAATTAAAATCTGTGATTAGAAGTCACATGATTCGTGCCGGGTCTGGTAAGCCATTTGCTTCTTTTAGAACGTTTGTAACATCTGCAATGATTGGTAACGCCAAGTTGTTAGATAAAATAGCCGAAAATAGTGGAAAGCTCTTCAGCTTGCGTGAGTATAAAGATTATCCTGTAAAATTTGATCATAATATTCCACATTATACAAAAACTATTAGTCAATATGTCGAAGAAGGCAATAATGTTGTGCCATTTGCTGGAGCTAATAAAGTATTAGATAAACGTCAGTCTATTGCTCTTCTTGAAGATATGAAATTTTATGCCCAACGTGAAAATATTCAAAATGTTTTTAAAGAACGTTTAGAAATGTGGCAAAAAATCAGGGTGTTTCTTGACAAGAAAAACGGTGCAGGTTTAGCAAATTTTTTACAAAAAAGGATTAATGAATCTGAGACGGATCAACAGTTAGCCATCAATCGATCTATTGTGCTAGATGTTGCAGATATTTTAAAATATATTTTTCCGGGAACGATAGACCCTGTTTTAATCAAATATGTTTCGTTAGATAAAATAGCTGCGAATAAAGCACCTAAACCACCTATTTCTATTGCTAAAATTAATGTGATGACAGCCAAAATCAGTACACAATTTAGTGCTGGTGATCGTGTTTACAGAATTACAGATGCAAAAGAATTTGGGCCTAATAGGGGATATGTTTTTACTCCAGTTGTCGATAAAGAAGAAAATGCGTATGTCATGTACTCTGCTGCAAAGTCGGGAAAAGGTAAAAACAAAAAAGGTTTAGATTTTCTTGCACAGCTTAGAGGTGATTTAAATGCTATTCAAGGTTTTGATAATGTGTATGGGTCGGAAATATCTTTCCAAAATGATGAGCATTTAGTTTTATCTGTGCCGAAGGGTCAGTCTGGTTCTGAGTGGTTCTCTGCTTGGAGTGAAACAGGGTTTAAACCAGATTTTTCAGGTGTTTTAGAGTTAGCATCACTTATTCGACGTCTAGCAAGAAGAGGGTATTTGATGAGTGCCATCAACTTTGACTCTTTGGTCTTAGTTGAAAAACCTAGAAGCAGCAGAAGTCGCAGGCGTTCAAGTGAAAGAAGTAATAAAGTCAGAAAACGTTGGCATATTGTTGGGCCTGTTGGTCTTGAACAGAACAATTCAAGGCTTGATATTGCCGCACATTATGCAGATTTTTTTGAAGATAAGGAAAGTTCTTTTAATTTAGAAGAAACAACTGCATGTGTAAATGCATTTGTAGAAAGTCAGATTTTTGTTGTTGAGTAGTATGAAATACTTTTTTATTATATTGACGGTTTTTTGCCTAGGGAATACTGAAGAGTCTAACGAACAATCTAAATGCTTGAAGTCTATGAAAAGAGTTCGTGCAAAACGCAAGGCTAAAAGTTTTAGTGCTGCAGTGCTGTTGTTGGATCAAAAATCTATCGCTAAAGTAAATGAATATGGCAAAAATAAAATTTCAGAAAAATTAGGGGATCAAGAAAAAATAACCGAGATCGTCAATTTTTTTCTTTCTGCGTCTAAAAAAGAAAAAATCGAATCTCATGAAGGTTTTAAAGATAACCTTAAGCGACTTAAGTCTTTAAGATACGTTTTAAAACAAATGCGTTTTATTGCTGTAATGGTTTCAGTTGAGAGTTCTCCGCCAAAGGCTTTGGATTCTTTTGCACGTAAGTTAGGTAAAATAGAAGATCAAATAAAGTTGCTATTAAAAAGCACAGATAAAAATAGAAAAGCGGCTATAAAAGGTTTATTAAAAGCCACAGAGACGGTTAACAGTCTTCTGAAGAAAAGAACAATTCGTAAAATTTTATTTGAATTAGGCAATATTAACTTAGTAGAAGAAGAAGACTTTAGAAAAAAAATAAGTTCTGAAGTTAGGAAAATTAGTGCGAAAATCAAAGAAGACCCTTCTGTGATGAGTGCACATGAGTTTCATGTATGTCGTATTCGTTTAGGAAAATTACAGACAATTGCAAATATTGGCTCAAAAATTACTTCAAACAAAACTAAAAAAAACCAAATGAAGGCATTAGCTTCGTATATTCAAAGCTTGTATTTGATTATGGGTAAAATTCATGATCTTTATGTTAGGCGTTCTTTAGAAACGAGTTTTAATTATCGTAGAGACTCGATTACGATGGATACGCCTATTCGTCGAGAACTTGCGGCTTTTGTTAGTGTGATGACAGCAGATGGTGATTCCAAAATAGAAGAAGATCGTTCTAGCAGAGAAGAAGATACTCTACCGACAGTGCAAAAAAAAATACGCATATACAGCCAAGAAAATTCAAGCACAGGTACAGGAGTATTTGATTGATGATGTGTAGATTATTTATTTTATGGATACTGATTTCTTCTGTATCTATGGCTCAAGATAGAGAGTATTATTCTGATATTCCATCTTTTGATGACATCAAGGCAAAAGAGTACACTGATTTAGACAGTGAATGGCCTCAGTTTAAAGAAGGTATGGTTCATCTCTTAGCGATGATTTACGGGTTATACGATGGTTACAATGTTTATTTTCTAGCAAGAGATAGTGAATACTTGCACTTTGCTACAGAGGGGCTCCCAATTCCTTCAGGAGTTATTTCTAACCTAATTAACGTATCAAGAAAAAACATGAATGATGAACTGTTACTTGAGTATCTAGAGCAAAGAGGATTATCTGCTAAAAGCCTTCAATCTGGTTCAATGACAGGCAGGCATTCTGTTATGCTAGATACAGGTAAAGCTGGCACTATCCCTGATCAAGTTGCAACGCTATTTACTCTAGAAGAAAATTCATCCTTAAAGTCGCAATTTATTGTATCTACGAATGAAAACATACCTTCTGCGAGAACCTTTTTAGCTGCTGTTGCTCCTAGTAAGGTTGCTGACCTATCTCCGCGTAGATTGCATGCACATATTCGTTCTTATGAGCATCTTCCACATTATACGTATCGCTCTACTGGTTTTGAGTTAGTAGAAGATGAGTTGATTCCGTTTTCGAATGAAAAAAAAGATGCGAAAAGAAACCGTAAAGGTGCTAAAAAGTACTATGCTGACTTAAAGTTTTATGTAGCTCAACCAGAGATTCAAGAGCTTTTTGAAGAGCGTCTTGCAATGTGGCGTAGTATCTCTAGAAAAGTCTTAGGTGGAGATCAAAGAGGTTTAAAACGTTTTTTTACAAAAATTATCGCACAAAGTTACTCTGATCCTCAGCAATTAGCTTATGCCCAAGCAATGATTTTAGATACATTAGATATCATTGAAAAAGATAATATTCCTGTTGGCCACGGTATTAATTTGAAGGAGCTTAAAAAGACAAGGCTTAATTTAAAATTAATTGACCATAAGTCACCTTTTTCTGAGCGTTTAAATCAAGACCTTAGAAAGGCCAAGAATGTAACAAAGCTTAGTTCGTTTTCTAATGCTAGCCTTGTTCGAGGTCAAGTCATACAAACCCCTAAGGGACAAATTTACCTTATAGAAAATGATCTAGGTGCTACAGATGGGATTCAGTCTTTTAATATTCGGGATAACTCTGGAAATCATGGTGTCTTATCTTTTGCAGACCATAGTGGCTCAAAAACTCGAAAACGCATTAAAGATACTGGTGCTGCTTTGTCTTCTTTTAGGCGAGCTGGAGTTAAGTCTCAAAAACAATGGGAGATAGAGTCGGACTATATTGTTTATGATTATTTAGAGGGTACAAATTTAAGTAGATACCTTCAGTATTGGCAGCAAAACCCACATTCTTATAGCGAGCAGAGAGACAAGTTTAAGAGGCTTATTGCTCGTCTTATTCGTAAAGGAATACTTATCGAGAACCTTGCATATGATCATTTCGTGTTTATTGGGAGTTATTGGTATGTTGTTCAAGGTGCCAATATTCGTAAAAGATCTCGT
>JALZUQ010000063.1 GCA_023301465.1 Oligoflexales bacterium | reverse complement strand
GATTTTTTCAGAATACTGTTTCATTTTTTCTCCAACATCTGCACCGAAGTTTTTCGCGGTATGAAGGTTTCGCATGTCAATAAGCTTAACGCTTAGCCAATGTTTTGCATCAAGATAAGCTGAAAGTGTTGCACACTCCCTAGTGTTTGGAGTTTCTATGCATTTTGGGTCTTTTGCTATCTGTAACAACTCTTTTTTGCACTCCAAACCGTCACCGCTGTATTGTTCAGAAAATAGGTGAACAAAACGATCTTTCAGTCTTTCTACCTCGTATTCCTCAGCCCCATTTTCTATCCCTTTCTGAATTGTGCATGCAAGCTGTTTCTTTGAACCTTTTATTAAGAAATAATTGCTCATATGATTAAAATAAGAATTCATCATAATAGGCAGCACCGTGCCAACTTCTGTAAGGTAAAAAGGAATCTTGTCGCTTGGCATAAAAAGATCGCAGGTCTTATATTCTTGAACACCAAAGGCAGGAAGCCTGCAGGTTTTGTATTTTTCTAAACCGTGTTTTAAATGCCGACAAGCTTTATATCGCTCGATACCATTCTTAGGGTGGCGGCATGTTTTTTTTATTTCTTGCCGTTCGCATCTATAGACAATTTTATATTTAGCAGTAAAGCTTCTACGTTCGGCACTAAAGCCGTCACGTGTTTTTATTCTTCTTCTTTTTTTTGCAAAACCTACCGCACAGCCTTCCTTTTCCTTTATTTCATAGTAACCTGATTTTTGAGATCCTGGGCAAGCAAAATTTGGTTTGTTGTGATAAAGCTCAATTCCGCAAGCAGCAGTTCTTTTGTTGAAAAAAATATCTCCGCAGCTTTTGTGCTCCAAAGAATTGTAAAGCTTAACGCCGCAGTCTGCATGTTTGACAGTTCTTTTAGCTAAGGGTTTCACAACCGGCTTCTCTTTGCTTGAAAGTGTTGATTGTTCGTCGCCGCAAGAAAATGTCACTCCAGCTAGTATAGCCAGTAAAAGAAAAGTTTGTTTCATAATTTTGTTCCTATTTTTTTAAAGTGCTAATTGATATAAAAATAAAGCTAAAATTCACCGAAATCAGTGATCCACTTGTGGTGAGGTGTGTTTTTTAAGTATATTTGGCTGCCCCCACCTGGAAGTCCTTCCAAAGGACCAGCTATTCCTTCAAATAGTTTTTGCCCTTTCGGAATTTCAATTTTTTGCCAATACACAGAGCCATTTTTTGTTGATTTAGGGCCCAGAGCTAGATCAACCTGTGCTTGCCTAGGGCCTCTAGGTTTCGATCTAGTCCAAAATTTCCCTAGATCATACGCGGGATCTGGTTCAAAGTTGGCTACGCGATAAAGGGTGTTTTTTTTTGTGGTTTTGTAACTAACATATGTACTACTACGAAATGTGTTCGCAACAATTACCTTTTCCCCTTTTGCGGTTTCGATCACTACGTCCGATAGGTGGCCAGGGTTTAAAGGGCCATGGTACTTAAGGTTTTTGGTGCCTTTAAGGAATTTTACTGCATCTTTTGATTTTGGGAATACTTTCTTTGCGATTTTTACAGCTGAAGCTAGGGACCCAACTTTACTTAATATACCGCCACTAAATACACCAAGAACAGCCATGGACATTTCAAACCTACTGAGCTTCGCTCCCGTAACAAGGTTTTCCCCTGTGAAGGCTTCGTAGGCATCTTTTGCAAAGCCAACTCCAGGAACAAACCCTAAAGCGCAATCCACGGCTGTCGTTGCAATTGCATGTGCCGTGTCACCTTCTGGTTCGTTGCCATTTGAATACTCTTCTTCTGCTACATCAAGAGCTCGATCAGCTATCTGCAGATACTGTCTGCTTTGCTTGCTTCCTTTGATATCGCCGCGTTCTAGCTGATTTTCAGCAAAGGATCTATATGATCTAGCGTCGGCTACCTTTTGCAGGTTCTGCCCATAGGTTAACTCCCTTATATTTTCTGAAACATTGCTTTTTAGGTTTTTCGTTTGGATTTCAGCAAGTTGGTTACTTAGATAGCCCCTATTGGAAAAAACTATACTGCCAAATGACTTTAGAGATTGATTGTATCTTTTGATTTCATTTTGCAAACTCGGTCTATGTAGTTTTAAGAAAGACTGACTAGTCATTTTGAAGCTACTACCCTGACCTCGGGTAAGGTTTAAATGCTCATTTGCGACTTTTTCTAGAATTTGTTGGTTTCCATACTGAGCTTTGGCTTTTAGACTAGTGGATCCTACTGCAGGAACTCTACCTTTTGCGGAGCTTCCGCTGCGAATCCCGCCAGAATTAGGGCTATCTGGATCAGTCGGAATTGAGACGTCGTTGTCAGCACTAGGCGCATCCACCGATATAGTGCCTAATGTATGAAAATCAAAACTGACACCAGCTCTACTGTTGCCGCTGCCAGTATCAAACCGATTCTCTTGCCCGTTAGCGTCTAGGCTAGTTCCAGTGCCAATCAAATCGCTATGAGAGGCTCTATTTGAGCGAGCTATATGAAAATCATCGCGATCCGTTTCTTTTAAATCATGGTCCTTGGGCCCGAAAGATATACCTATGGTCACCCTGTGAGTCTTGTCTCTCCATACCTCGAAGCCTTTATCACGATTATCACCATGAATTCGGTCTAATCGACTATCCCATTTTTTGGGGTTTTCAATAGCATCTGCATTACCATCTGAAGAACTACTGATGTCTGTATCCTGCTTAAGTTGGCTTTGAATTAGAACTTGGTAACCACAATGAGGTAGGAGGAGAAGAACCAACAAAAGAGACTTATTCTTAAATGAAAATATAGCTTTATTTTGCATGGCAATGGTCCTCCAATTCGGCGTAAGCTCCCTCGATGGATATAAAAGAACTCAGGTTATCCACAACAGAAAGACGGTTACCAAGTTCTCTAGCAGCTTCTTTACAATCACCTTTTACGAGAAGACTTACTTTCCGAAGCTGATTTGAAAGCTGCCCCTTCCAACCTATAGACTCAAGTTGGGTAAGTTTCTCCTGAACTATATTTTTAAATATGTCTATTTCACTTATTATTTGCTTTTGTAAAATCTGAGGTGTTTTTGATATTTTTTTTCGGTGTACTTGCAGCTTCTGGATAAATACTCCTAGGTGGTAAAACGGTTCCTTGAACTTAAATTCCCGGAGCATCAAATTAGGAATATCTGCTTTAAAATAGGCTTTCTTTATTTTTTGAAATTCCATCACAAATTTTTCTAAATTTAACGTCGCCTCGATGTCAGCCAGTAACTTTGACCTTTTGAGATTATTGCGTTCCTGCAAGCTAGTCTTCAGTAGAGCCTTCCAATGCAGAAGAGAGGCTGTGGTGATCTCTACCCTCTCTTTAGCCGCTTTGTGGAGATAGGTTCGCAAGGTGTTTAGCTGATCGTGCCATTGATCTAGTTCATTTTTTACACTAGCTAGGACCTCTTTGTGGCTATGGCAGTGTTTTGATAGATGGTTTAACTTGTTTTTGATCGAACCAATTTCATACTCTACATGGTATAACGACCGTTCTAGTGCGAGTTCTTGTGCACCCATAGTGGATATTTTGTTGAGGGGGACGGATTGTAGAGAATCTACTTTTTTTAGAGAATCTAAAATTTGTGCCATACTCATTTTTTTAACGTCACGTCCTATCATTTTTGAAAAATAATCGAAATAGTCTTGATGTAGTTCGCTTATAGCTTTAAGTTTTTTATAGATGTTGTATCCGCTTTTCGTTTCATTGCCTAACCAAACTTTAAAAAGTCTTTGGGAGCGCTGGATCTCTGCTCTGGTTTTAAAATTACAAACATCTATTTTCAAAAAACTGTTGTTTAGCTTGTCTATTGATTCGTCCGACATTACAATATGTTGATTTGCAGCTACAGAAAAAGTAAAAAACATAAAAAACGTTAAAGCTAGTGACCGAGATGCTGTTTTTTTCATGATTGTTCCGTTTTCTGTTTTAGAGTTTTCAGTGTGTGGCGGTAGCCCCAATCATTTTGGGGCGTATTTGGTGTTATTAGAAGAAATATTTTACGTCCTTCAATATAAGCTTGTTCCCGAGCGTAGCTAATCATTGCTCAGTAATTATAGGTAATTAAGAATCTTTTTTTCTTTTTGTGCTTTTAAACATTCGAAATACTTTTCGAAAAGAACAGTCACAGAAATAAAGTGTCAACCAGACTTTAGTTAGGTGGTGTACGAACTACGCTCCTTCTTAGAGGGGGATTTGCTCGCGCTCTATAGATTTGCAATGTATAAGCCGCTCGATAACAAGACAGGTCAAAAGAACTTTTAATGATTACGGCGTGTTGTGCACGTTCCTGAAAGGTCCGTGTGGAAATGGATCAGTCGGTTGAATGTAGAATAGTCATTTTTGTATGAAAGTTTTTTGGGGAGTGGAGGCGGCGGACATCTAGTTCGGGTCTAAGGACTTTATATCATTAATAAAAATAGAAGGGTCTTTCGTTTATACCCACACTTGAAAAAGACGGGGGTGGACACAGTTGGGTTTTGTAATAAAAGCTAGATTGATCACAACGATTGGTATTCAATCTAGCTCTTTTGAACTTATGTCCTGACAGAGACTGCTTTGCACCGATTGCAGATAGAAATTCTCTTATTTTCAATCTGTTCTCTGCAGTAAATACCAAAGTACTGTATTTGCTTTTAATGGCCGTGTTAGTAAATGGAATTCTTATTTTCGATGATGTAGAGCTTTCAATGCTCTTTAGGGTTGCCAAGTTAATGGTGTATGTCATTTTATGCCGAAGAACATCAGTTCCAGCAATATGTGATCCTTTAACCGGGTTTAGCTTAATAACTTTTCCATCTATCATCAGCAGCAATTCGCTCAGAGGGTTAATCGCATACCCTTGGTTTAATCCTGCGATGACTCCAGTTATGACGTCTCCCCCATTATCGTAGTTTAACTCGAAATCCATCATTGAAGTATTTGAATTTTTGCTGGTAAGGCCGAAAAAAGCTTCATTCAACCTGGACTCAAATTTATTACCAGTAGATTTAGTTATCTTTCCGCCCGTGAACTCGTCGATCTCGGTAGTCAATTTAGGGCTAACCGTGAAACAAGAGGTAGCTAGAAGAGATATACAAGCCAGGCTAAGTAGTAGATATTGTGTGTTTTTCATTAATAGAGTCTCCGGTAAAGTGTTGTCTGATTCGTTTGGAAGAGAGGTTTTCTATAATAAATTGCAAACCATTTCAACGAGTGAGGGCGGCGGACATCTAGTTCGTGTCCAAGTATTTTATTTAATTGAATAAATTTGCTGGGTCTGTGGTTTGTACCCACATGTATACCCACACTTGAGAAAGACGGGAGTGGACGGCCAATGACAAAGTTAGAAAATTTTT
>JALZUQ010000062.1 GCA_023301465.1 Oligoflexales bacterium | reverse complement strand
TTCAAGTTCAAGTTCAAGTTCAAGTTCAAGTTCGAGCCCTGGAACATCCACAACGAAGTCTGTTGCTGTAAATGATTATGATTCTTTAAAAACAGCATACAGTAAAAAGGACTTTTCAGGTGTGATCGGATCTGCTCAAAAAATAATGGGCAGTCTTCAGGGTGCTCGTAAAACAATGGTGATATACTATTTGGCAGATAGCTATTACATGACAAAGTCTTTTAGAAAAGCAGCAATAAACTTCAGTGATTACCTTGAAGTAAGTACAAATGAGAAACGAGGAGCAACTGCTAAGCTTAAGCTTGCTGATTGCTTTTTGCAGCTTGGAGATAAAGATACGGCTAAAATTTATTTAGATGAAATCGTTGATAAGCATGCTAAGACAAAAGAAGCCAAGGTGGCTGTAGATATGCTTAAAGGATTAAATAAAAACTTATAAATGTTAGTATTTGCAATTGAGTCGAGCTGCGACGATACCGCCGCAGCTTTTTTAAAAGATGGTTACCAAGTTCATTCATCCGTAGTGAACTCTCAGATTGACATGCATAAAAAACACGGTGGGATTGTACCGGAACTTGCTTCAAGAGCACACCTCGAAGCGATATGGGACGTCGTTCACCAAGCAACTGAAAAGTCCGGTGTCTCCGACTTAAATGAGGTGGACCTTTTAGCGGTCACACGTGGTCCAGGCTTAATGGGCTCCTTGATGATTGGGTCTTCGTTTATGAAGGGCTTGGCCATGCACTTGGACAAACCTCTTGTGTGTGTCGACCATGTGGAAAGCCATATTTATTCTGCAAGGCTTGACCAACAAGAGTTTGAGCTGGTAGAGCCAACGATTGCATTAGTCGTTTCAGGTGGGCACACAAACATCTATTACATTGAAGATAGGAGTGTACAACTTCTTGGTTATACGATTGATGATGCTTGTGGAGAGTCTTTTGACAAGGTCTCTAAGCTACTTGGTTTTTCTTATCCCGGCGGTCCAATCATAGATAAACTTTCAAAAGCTGGTGACAAAAACGCATTAAAACTTCCAAAAGTAAACATCAAAGGGAAACCTTTTTGTTTTAGTTATTCTGGAATTAAAACCCACATGAAGTATTATCTTCAAAGTCAGAAGAACTTATCTGAATCAGATATTTCCGATATTTGTGCGAGCTTTCAGTCTTGTGCCATTACCCAATTAGGAGATGTTACTGCAAGGTGCCTGAGAGAATTCCCAAAGGCTAGACAAGTTGTTGTGACGGGTGGTGTTGCAGCAAACTCTTATTTGAGAGAACACTTTACTGAGAGGTTCCAATCATTGAAGACTTGGTTCCCACAAAAAAAATACTGTTCAGATAATGCAGCAATGATTGCTAGCTTTGCCCATGACGGTTATCAAAGTGGAGAGTTAAAAGACCTAAGAAAAGAAAACTGGGAAATATACACTCGCTATGATTTTACAAGAAAGCATTTTAAGATTTGAGTTCATTTAGACAAAAAAAGAAATATGGTCAGGTGTTTTTAAAAGATAGTTCACCTATGCACCCCCTACTAGACAAAATCTCTGAGAAATCTCCAGAGTTAATTATTGAAATTGGCCCTGGAAAAGGGGTTTTAAGTCGCCTCTTAAAAAACATATCTCCAATTCAAATGATTGAAATTGATGAAGATGTGGTTTCGTATATCAAAGCTGATGATGAGCTTGGTTCTGATCCAATCTTGCATCAAGATTTTTTAAAGACGGACCTCCAGTCAATAGTAGGGGATTTTTCAGGTAAAGCCGTTGTGACTGGAAATATTCCTTATAATATATCAACTCAAATACTGTTGAAGGTTTTTCAAAACTTTCATCTTTTTTCAGGTTGTGGGTTTATGGTTCAAAAAGAATTTGCCAAGAGATTAGTAGCATCCGTAAACACCAAGGACTATGGAAGGCTGTCGGTTATTACTCAGCTGCATGGAAAAGTTCAAAAAGTTTGTGATGTATCAAGGCTTCAGTTTAAGCCTGTTCCAAAAGTAGACTCTCAAATTTTTTGGATGGACCCTTTTGATTCATTTCCTTCTGAGCGTTTTCTAAAAAACCTAAAAGAAATTACCCACAACGCTTTTAGTAAAAGAAGAAAAACCATTCGAAATAGCTTGGCTCCATACCGTGACGGCCTAGAAGTACTGGGTTGGGACCTGCAAAAACGAGCTGAAAATATCACCGTTGATCAATACCGCGACCTCTGTGAATGGGTTGAGCAGCAGCAAGAGGCATAAAAGCAATATTAACGGCATGTTCCCAATATGATTCATAAAATACCATTCAAGCCATAGACCAAGTCCTTATTTCTTTATAGTATGTGCCTGTAATTATGGGTGATCTATACGCATAAAAAATTGATGCCTAAAAACGGCAAAGTAGGGAGTACTATGAAGACCATTATTGAACCGTTTAGAATTAAAATGACAGAGCAAATTCACTTAACCACTGCGAGTGAAAGATCTAAATATCTTAAAGAGTCTCATAATAATGTTTTCTTAATAGACGCTGAACATTGCTGCATTGATTTACTGACAGACTCTGGAACCGGTGCAATGTCGGCTCAACAATGGGCTGCATTAATGTTGGGTGACGAAAGTTACGCAGGGTCGAAGTCGTGGAAAAAATTTGAAAGTACCATAAGTGAAATTACAGGTATGCCGCATATTTTTCCAACACATCAAGGGAGAGCGGCTGAGTCTTTACTAGTTAAGACTCAAGTGAAAGCTACTTCGGTCATTCCAAATAACTCTCACTTTGATACAACTCGTGCAAATATTGAATCTTCAGGTGCTAAGGCTTTGGATCTTCTTTATGAGCATGCGTATCAACCGGACTATATTTGTAATTTCAAAGGTGATATGGATGTGAAAAAGCTTGAGCAAGTAATCGAGCAAGAAGGTGTAGAAAACATTCCGTTTTGCATGATTACCGTCACAAATAACTCTGGTGGTGGTCAACCAGTTTCGATGCAAAATATGAAAGACATTAAAAAAGTTTTGTCTAAGCATAATATTCCGATGATCATTGATGCTTGTCGCTTTGCAGAAAATGCATATTTTATTAAAACCCGTGAACCCGCTTATGCCGATAAGAGCATGTTAGAGATTTCAAGAGAAATGTTTGATCTTGCAGATGGTGCGACTATGAGTTGCAAAAAAGATGGTTTATCAAATATTGGCGGCTTTTTCGTTTGTCGTGATCCTGAGTGGGCCGTTCATTTTAAAAACGCTTTGATCATGCAAGAGGGTTTTCCAACCTACGGTGGTCTGGCAGGTAGGGACTTAGAAGTGATTTCTGTTGGACTTAAGGAAGCACTTGAGTTTGATTATCAAAACTATAGACACGCCACAGTAAAATACCTTGAAGAAAAACTAACGGCTAAGAATATACCAATTGTAAAACCTGCAGGTGGGCATGCTATCTTTTTGGATGCAAAAGCCTTTTGTGAACATTTAAATCCTGAAGATTTTCCAGGAATTGGGCTTGTAAACGAACTTTATTTGCAGGGTGGAGTCCGTGGTGTCGAGCTTGGTTCTGTTATGTTTGGTAAAAACGAAGATGGAAAAGAGATACCTGCAAGGTTAGAGCTTGTGAGACTTGCTTTCCCAAGAAGAGTTTATACTCAATCTCATTTTGATTATCTCATCGAGGTGATTGAAGAAGTTTGGCAAAACCGAAAAGAGATTCCTAAGCACAATATTACCTATCAGCCTGAATTTTTAAGACATTTCACGGCTCATTTTGAGAGGTGTTAATGAATCAAAGTTTACTAGACTCTTTTAAACGCACTCGTAAATTTACATCTGATATGACAGAGTTTTTTTCAAGAGAAGAAATGACTGTTCAGCCTGAAGAATGGGTTAGCCCTATCAAATGGCACTTAGGTCATACAACTTGGTTTTTTGATCAAATAATATTGACGGCTTTGGACCCAAGTTACAGCGTAGATGATGATATTAATCATGCTTTTAACTCTTACTATGAAGCATTTGGTGAAAGAGTTCCCAGAGGAAAACGCAGTCTTATTATGAAGCCTGCCTTTGATGGTGTGCTTGAGTACCGACATACCATAGAAGAAAAAATGTGCGACGCACTCACAGCAGGCGTTTCAGCAGATATTGGAGAGCTTGTTTTACTGGGAATTCACCATGAAAAACAACATCAAGAACTGATGTTACAAGACTTAAAGTCTATTAGAAGCCTTCAAAGAAACGCGGAACAAATAAAAACATCTTATGTATTCGAAAATAACTCCACAGACAATGAACACTTTAGAATTCAAGAAGGTTTATATGAAATTGGTGCGAATGCATATTTTTCTTATGACAATGAGTCGCCTCAACACAAAGTCTATTTATACGATGCACATGTAGATAGAGCTCTTGTTACAAACTCTGATTATTTAGAATTTATGGAGTCGGGTGGTTATCAAAACTTCGCTCATTGGTTAAGTGATGGATTTTCATGGGTGCGTCTTAATAAAATCAACGCCCCTTTGTATTGGAGAAAAAATCAAAATGGGAATTGGGAGGAATTTTGTTTGTGGAAGGGTTGGCATCCACTCAATTTAAAGCGTCCAGTTAGTCATGTAAATTATTACGAAGCATCAGCGTTTGCAAAGTGGAAACAAGCCAGACTACCGCTAGAGTCGGAGTTAGAGCTGCTTTTCAATAAGCTCCAAAGCTCAGATATAGACTCTTGTGAAATGCCAGTTTTCTCAAAAATTAAACATGCCCGTGACCCGTTGTGGCAATGGACTAGCTCAGATTTTGCTAGCTATCCTAGGTACAAACCGGCAAATGATGCTACCATGGAGTATAACTCGAAATTCATGTGTTCACAGAAAGTTTTGAGAGGGGGAAGTTACGCAACGCCATTGGATCATCTTAGGGCGTCGTATCGTAATTTTTATTACCCACATGAAAGATGGATGTATTCAGGGGTGCGACTAGCTTATGACAACTGAGATAATAGAACTCACAAAAGAAAACTCACCGGCAACCAGTAGAACTGAACAATTAGCGTTAGATGTTCTAATGGGTTTTACTTCTCATCCTAAATATATTCCACCTATCCATTTCTATGACGCTAAGGGTAGTCAGATTTTCCAAAAAATAATGTCTGCAAAAGACTACTACCTCACTGAGTGTGAGCTCGAAATTATTAAAACCCATGGAAAGTCGATGATTTCTGGTTTTGATAAAAATCAGAAACTGCAAGTAATTGAATTAGGTGCTGGCGATGGATATAAAACAAAACATTTAATAGAAGCGGTATTAGATAGTAACATTGACACGACTTACTACCCCATAGATATTTCAAAACAAGCCTTAGAAGACCTGTCGGAACGCTTCAGTAAGTTTTTTCCTGATTTAGATATTCAGTGCTTGCAAGGCGAATACTTTCAATCCCTAAAATGGTTGCGTGCTCAACCAACATGTCAGCGTTTAGTTCTTTTTTTGGGGTCAAACATCGGTAATTTTAGAAGGCCGCAAGCTGAGGTTTTTTTGAAAACCCTTTGGAATGTTCTGCAAGATGGGGATTATGTTCTTATTGGTGCAGACCTTAAAAAAGATATTGATAAGATGCTTTGGGCGTATAATGACAGAGAAGGCTATACAAAAGATTTTAATATTAATTTATTATCACGCATTAATCGCGAACTTGGTGCTAATATTGATACTTCTAAGTTTCAGCACTATGGCACATATAATGTTAAATTAGGTGCTATGGAGAGTTTTTTAGTGAGCTTAGAAAAACAGTCTGTTCAAGTAGATGCCTTGAACCGTAAGTTTGAATTTAAAGCCTTTGAAGCCATTCATGTTGAGTCATCCTACAAATACCTTTGCAGTGAAATGAAAGAAATGGCGAATCATGCAGGTTTTTCTCTGCAAAATGTTTACTATGACTCAAAAAAATATTTTGCAGATTTTTTCTTAAAAGTACATAAAAAGATTTAATTTTATTGAGAGAGTAGATCATGGACTCCATTATATTAGGAATTATTCAGGGAATTGCTGAGTTTTTGCCTATATCTTCTTCGGCTCACTTGTTGATTTACTCTGAGTTTATTTCAAACAAAAAGCTTTCAATGGGTTTTAACGTGGGTCTACACCTTGGGACTTCACTTGCGATTGTCAGTTATTTTTATAAAGATTGGTTAAACTACCTAGCTGAGTTTAAAGATCAAATCATAAAAAAGAAAATATTTGACTCAATGCTTTTTAGGCTTGCTGTTGCGACGCTTCCAGCTGCTGTAATTGGTTTGTTGTTTGATGATAAAATTGAAGATCTTCTCCATGGAAACTTTATGGTAATGGCTATTGCGTTGATTGTGGTTGGAGTCATTCTAGTGGTTGTTGATAGGAAGGTTAGTTCAAAGCAAGAAATCTCAAGTTTAAGTTTTTCGCGAATACTGTGTGTTGGTTTTTTTCAGGTTATAGCGTTGATTCCCGGAGTTTCTAGAAGTGGTATCACCATTATTGGTGGTCGGTTAGTTGGATTAAACCGTAATGCTGCAGCAAAATTTTCTTTTTTACTTGGTACGCCAGTAATGCTTGGTGCCTCTGTTTTAAAGTCTAGAGATATTTTAAGTTTAATGTCGCAATGGGATTTTGTTGCCGGTTTTTTAGTGTCTGGGGTCGTAGGCCTTATTGCGATTCACTACTTTCTTTGGTTTGTGAAACGTCTTGGGTTTGAAGTTTTTGCGGTTTATAGAATTATTTTAGCATTGTTCTTAATTTACGCTGTGATGAATCCGTAAGCCTGATAAAAAATATATTTACTTGGCATGGGCAGGGGTATTTTTTTTGTAAAAAGTAAAATTTTCCAAGACAAACCAGCTAATATAAAAACCTAGAATCAAACCCATGAGTGCTTCAGATGGGCGATGTTGTGCAAAGTAAACTCTAGATGCTCCTACTGTAAACGCCGCTAAAATAGATACAATGCTAATATTAAAAAAATGTTTTCTAGAGAAGATGCTCTTGCAGACTAAAAGAAAACAGCCCACTAAACTAGCGATATTAATAGAGTGATTTGAAGGGAACGAATGCCTGCCGTTGCATGATGGTGGTTTCATAACCCAATCATAAATGGCACATGGCCTAACAGCATAAAAAGTTCTTTTGAAATAGTAAGTACATACTACATCACAAAACCCAACAATTAACGCACTAATAATGATGATGCTAATGGCTTTTTTCCAAGGAAGGTTTTTAAAAGACACAAAGAAAAGTAATAATGCAAAAATAACATACGGGTAAGGCGAACTTGCAAAGGTAAAAACTCTAGTAGCAAAAGGGCTAAACAAGTCTTGATTAAAGAATTTTAAGATGTTGAGATCAATGAAATGCATGTTTGAACTATGCATTAAAATCCCATTTTTGTCCAATTATTCCATCGCGTTATATAATGAGCTATGTCTCGCATGGTAGAAACTCATTCAGGTCTAACCTTAAATACCGATTATCTCTCTAAGAAACACTGTAGTTTAGGCAAAGTATGATCGACAAAAAAACACTGTATGGTGCCGGAGACGGCGAAGAGACGAGTGATATGCAGCGGCTGCGAGAGTTGTTTGTAGGTCCTGCTGTTCGCAAGTTAGAAAAACGTATCAACATGATCGAAGGCACAATGTTAGAGAGGCTCGAAACGGTGGTAGAAGAACTCATCAATCTTAAGAAATCTTTATCAAGTACTTTACTCGGTCGTATTGAAGAAATCGAAGAGCGTTTGTCTTTGCCAAATATTGATGTGAAGTCTGTCATCAGAAATGAATTAACTGAAATTCATCAAACAATACAGCGAAAAATTCTTGAATTAGAATTGAAGCTAGAAGAACTAGAAAAAAACTCAGAGGAAAAATAGTGTCAGAAGCGAGAAAACTACAAACAAGTACGCACTCTCAGGATGAACAAGACCTGAGAGAGGTGCGTCGTTTATTGTTTTCTGATTATGCTGGTGTTATTGAAGAGCTTTCATTAGAGATCGAGAATTTAGAAAAAATGATTTCTGATATGGACCTTAGTTCAGAAAAAGTTCGAGAGTCTTATCATAAAAGTTGGGTAGAAAGATTTAATAATATACCCGGGTGGGTCTTAGGTTCTTCTTTAGGTTTATTTCTACCAAAAAATAGTACGTTAACCTCATACTTTTCAAAGAGTAAAATCTCATCTTTTTTGAATATTCCATTTATAATGCTTGTTGTTTTTGGTGGCGTTATGCTGATGCAGCATCAAAAGATCATTAACGTCAAGCAAAACCGTACGGAATTTATCCTCGCAGAGTTGTTGAATAAAGTGCGTAAACAGGGTGTTTTGGTTACTGGTAGTATTCAAGAAAAAGATGTGTACAAGGTTTCAGGAGTGAAAACAACAAACATTAACACAAAATGGTTGACGGTTCGTTTTAAGGTTTTGACGGGTAGGAATTTAGTGGTGAATTGGGTCCCTGTTTATCAATTGAAGGGTCCTCAGAATTCAGAGAAGACTAAACCCTCTTTAGTTTCTCCAGTGGATCAAGCTAAACCAAAAGAAAAACAACTTTCACTCAAAGATGATATTCCCGACTCGGTCGTTAGTGTAGAGGGTGTTGATGGTAAACTCAAAATTTCGGGTGTTGCACCTAAAGAGTGGGTTGAAAAAGTGATAAGTGAAAAAGCATACAAAGGCGTAACAGATTTTTCTCAACTCCAAACAGTAGAAAAAGTTTTTGAAGGCTCTTTCTCTGATTTTCCAATTTTCTTAAATGAGATAGATACTATTGGCACAAAATCAAATGTTTCGATGAGAGCTCTTGAGAATTTTTTACAGTCTGCTCCAAAAGATAAAAATATTCGAATTAAAGTTTCAGTGTTTAATAAGAATAAGAAAGACTTTGCAGTTGGTAGGCTGGTTTATAACGAATTTATTGGATTAGTGCACAAGAAAGTAGATAAAAGCCAAATCAAAAAAGCCACGTTTACTTTTGTAAATCGTGGCTTTAATGAGTGGACCGATGTAATAAAAACAAACAAACCATTTATCGTATTGAAAATCCGCCATTAGTATAGGCATGTATTTCCTGAAACAACTGCGATAAATATTTCACCGTTCATTTCTTTTGTTACTTCACGGCTCCCATAGCTATCAATGAATGTGTATTTTGAGGTTGTTCGCATTTCGCGATCATAGTCATTTATTGTAAAACCATACTCTAGTTCTCCGTCTACTAAGGAATATTCAAAAGTAAGTTTGTCGTCATATGGGTCATCTGTGAAAATAGACGTGATACTTGCACTGTCACTATCTAATGAAATACATCCATAATCAACAATTTCACCGTGCTCTGTTTCCAAACTGATTGAGGTGTCTAGTTTGTAGATTTCATAAGTTGCGTAGTTACCTTCGCGTACAGTTTCAGAGCTAACTGATACTCCGCAGCTAATCATTAAAAAACTGATCATTAATAGTGCAGCGATTTTATGTTTCATTTTTTTCTCCATTTTATAAATTCATTCAACATACTCTGGGCCATGTAAATGCAACTACAGCACCAGTTTGATCAGTTGTTAATCGACTGTAATTACTGAAGTTAATTTTTAATCACCTAAATCCTATGTGTCTCCTAGAACACAAGAGAGCCATTCTTTTGTCTCTTTCGTGAGTAAGAAAACACACGATTGTCTCTCGGTACGTTTTATGGGATAAATCATCTTTAGAGCTCATGGTGACGGTTAGATTCTCAGTGATGAACTACCGCGAACCCCGCCAGGACCGGAAGGTAGCAACGGTAGTGGACGGTTTAGGTGCTGGGGTCATCTAGCCGTCACCATGGGCTTTATTTCTTTTCTGGGGAAGCCTTTGAGTTACTTACCTATAGCCCGTAAATACCGTCCAAAAACTTTTGATGAAGTCAAAGGCCAAGACCATGTGCGTGATGCGTTAATGGCGTCGGTCAAGTTAAGTAGAATTCCTCATGCCATTATTTTAACAGGGATTCGAGGTGTTGGAAAAACAACTCTCGCAAGGCTATTTGCAACAGCACTTAATTGTGAGCAAGGACCAACGGATACTCCATGTGGTGAGTGTGGAAGTTGTACATCCATTGCAAATGGATCTCATGTAGACGTGATGGAAGTTGATGGTGCTTCCAATACCGGTGTCGATGATATCCGTGAAATTCAAGAAACAGTTTACTATGCTCCGCAGGCATCAAAGTATAAAGTTTATATGATTGATGAAGTTCACATGCTTTCTACAAGTGCTTTCAACGCTCTTTTAAAAACTCTTGAAGAACCTCCGGCACAAGTTGTTTTTATTTTTGCGACAACAGAACTACATAAAGTTCCCAATACTATTATTTCAAGATGTCAAAGCTACTCTCTTCGTAAGGTAGATCGCCAGCTTATTTTGAGTAGTTTGGAGTCTATTTGTAAGCAAGAACAAATGCAGTATGAAGAAGAAGCTTTGAACCTCATTGTCGATTCGTCTGAAGGTTCAATGAGAGATGCACAAACGAACTTAGATCAAGCGTATGTACTTTGTAATGGTGATATGACAGTAGACAAGATTCAAAAGTTTTTTGCTGTTACAGGAACGCAGGTGATTCAAGATCTTTGTGCTGTGGTTTTATCGAAGAACTCTGAATCTGTGATTGATATTGTCTCGAAGTTACATAAAAACGGTGTTGACTTTAAAAAGACAACACAACAAATACTTAAGTATATAAACCAAAAAGTGAAAATAGATGGTAGTAGTGAACCTAGATGGTTTTCTCTTTTTAATCATTTTGTTGGTTTACACCGATCATTAGATGGTTCAGTTGTGGACTCTCTAGTGTTTGAAAATAATATTCTTGAGTGGATGGCGAGGCCGCAAGGTCAGGTTGCAGTGGAACAAGTTAAGTCGCCCTTGAGAAGTGCTCCTAAAATTTCTGAAGTTCAAAAACCAGTACCTCCAAAGCTGAATCTTGAAAAAAATAAAGTTCAAAAACCTACGGAAGCAATTAAATCTAAGTTGAGTATTACTGGTTTAAAAGAACCTATTGTTGAGAAAAAACCTGAAACACAAGCTTTTCCTGAAACATGGCGTGGGATGGTAGAGCTATGGAAGAAGCAGAAACCTCTTCAAGGAAGGCAGCTCGAAGATCTTTATCCGCTGAAATATGATGAAAATCTAATCGAATTGGCCGTGCCAGAAAAGACCATGGCTGCAAGCGGATTGCTTCAGCCAGACAGTCAAAAAAGAATGCTTGTACAGATGAAGAGTCTTTTTGGTTTTAGTGGCCGTTTGAATGTGGTGCTAAGAGAATCATCACCTGAGGTAATCCCTACTCCTGTTGACTCACAAGAGTTAAAAGTTGGTCAAGATGCGAATGATCAACACAATTTAGTCGATGTACGTCATTTCGAAAAAAACGCCCAAGATGAAGCACTTAAAAAAGAAGCAAGAGATCACCCTCTCACTCAAAAACTACTAAATGAATTTGGCTTAAATATAGACCGAATCGACATATCAGAACCCTAGACTTAAAAGCAATGATCGTTTAACATAACGATATGGCTTATGTTAATTTTGATTCAAAAGAAATACACACAAAGTTTTTGTGTTTTGGACCAACCGGTTCTGGCAAAACAGAAACTTTTAGATCCTTTTTACGCCAAACTTCTGAGGATGTTCAAGAAGGTATGCTGGAACTAGGGGAAAGCTCAGATGAGTTTTCATTTAAGTTCTTACCTATTAGTGTTGGCTACATAAAAGATTTTCACCTTAAACTTCACTTATTTATTCCTAGTCAATCAACCAGAATGTATGAAACCGTTGAAAAGGTGATGTTTAGTGGTGTTGATGGGGTATTGTTTACTTTTGATTCACGCTTAAAGTCTATGGATCGAAATCTTGTTGCTTATGAAGAAGCAAGTGAAAGAATTGCACAAGCAAAGCTCTCACTTGATAGTTTATCGACAGTTTTTCAATATAATCATAAAGACGAAAAAACTGCACTTGCAGTTAAGGATATGGACCGACATCTTAATCACCAGCAATTTGCTTCTTATCAGACTTGTGCAAAACTCGATGATGGAACTCCCGGTGTTTTAGATGAAATCTCAAAGATGGTCATCAAAAAAATCATTCATACTTCTTAAGGTGGTTGTTGTTGTGAAAAAGTCTCTCATTCAATTCGGTTTGTTCATTTCATTTGTAACTTTTTTTTCCTTTGAGGGTTCATCCCAATCTCGAAGTCTTGGCTATTATCTAAAATGTAATAAATCGCAAAAATCTTGTTTTGTAGATTCTTCTCGTTTGACGATCGGTGACAAAGTCGGATTTTTTACGGCTGCCGGTGAACTTGTTGCGACTGGAGTGGTAGACTCTGCAAAAAGAGATAAAAAAGAAGTAAAAGTAGATAAGAAGTTTTCTAGAATAAGACACTCCCACCGGATTAGAGTGCTAACAGATGCTCAGTATGAACTTCTTGATTACCCCAGATTTCGTGAAAATCGAAAAATGAAGTTTGGGTTTGGGCTTGGCTTAGGTGAGTACTCAACAACCGGTACCATGAAAACTGGATTGCTTGGATTACACTTTGATTATGCCCAAGGGATACATGGCTTTGCTTGGACTGGAAGACTAAATACTTATTATGGAACAAAGGATCAAGATGCAAACCCAAGGTTTGCAACGACTGCTTGTCTAG
This sequence comes from Oligoflexales bacterium, assembly GCA_023301465.1. Taxonomy (GTDB): domain Bacteria; phylum Bdellovibrionota_B; class Oligoflexia; order Oligoflexales; family JALZUQ01; genus JALZUQ01. The sequence continues at coordinate 40,202 of JALZUQ010000062.1, read as the reverse complement.
ATTGCCCTAGAGAACATTCACTGTTATCTTTTAGCTTATTGGTGGGGGCTTCTTATCAGACTCCTCGAAACTACCCAGTGTCTTTAAGAATAGAAGGAAATGTCGGTGGTGGATATTCAATTTCTAAGCTAAGTGATCAACCAGCTCAAGACTCTGGGCAAGAGTTTGATATTGAAGTCGATGATGGATTTAACTTTGAGTTTGGTCTCAGGTTAAGTGCTCTCTATAATATGAAAGATTGGCAACCGGAATTAGCACTTCAAGCAAACCGATTAGACGACTCTCTTGGCTGGTTTGTGACTGTAGGTGCTGTTTATGCCATCCAATGAAATTTATAGTTATTCTAAAGAATCATTTTCTTTTAAAGCTGGCATACAGTTTGATTTAAAACCATTTCAACAACAATCACTTGAGTACTTAGAAAACGGTACTTCTTGTTTACTGGTTGCTCCAACTGGTAGTGGTAAAAGTCTCTGCTATCAAAGCTTTGCATCCCGCCATGGATTTACTTTGGTGATTTCTCCTTTGATCTCTCTTGTACGAAGCCAACAGCACTCTTGTCATTCTTTAGGATTAAAATCAGCTGCTTTTCATCATCAAGTGAGCTTTGAAGAGAAGAAAAATGCTCTTCAAGAAATAGAGGCAGGGGGAACAAAAGTCCTTTTTACAACCCCTGAAAGCTTAAAAAGTAAAACTCTCACGGCATTTCTTCAAAGAGTAGATACAAAATTAATTGTGATTGATGAGGCTCATTGTGTAAGTGATTGGGGCTTTGGGTTTCGGCCAGATTACCGAAAAATTGGTAACCATATAAAAAACATTTTTCACTCTATTCCGCCGATTTTAGCATTGTCTGCTACTGTTTCTGGGGCTGATGAAGCAAAAATCAAAAAGCAAATTTTTGGTTTTGATGTCCCTTCGATTAAGATTGAACCCATTAGAAAAAATATTAAAATGGTTTTTAATCGGTATTCATCTGTTATTGATCAACAGCACTCTGTATTAGAATCTATTTCAGATTCTGGTCAAACAATTGTTTATGCTTCAACAATAAAGCTAGCAAACTCTATTCATCGTTCTATTCAAGCTAAGCATAAAGATAGTTATGTTTATCATGGGCAATTAAACTCTCAACAAAAATCTGCAATTGAATCTGCTTTTAACACAGGGCAATGTTCTGTGCTTGTAACCACAAAAGCATTTAGTCTTGGTATTCACGTAGATGATGTGCGTCAGGTGATCCATGCTGGATTGCCAATGAATATCGAACAATATCTTCAAGAAAGCGGAAGAGCAGGGCGTGATGGAAAATCTGCAAAATCTTTTGTGTTCTATACCTCGAGAGATATTCATATGGCACGCTATATGCTCGATCGTTCTTATCCAAACCCCGAACTAGTTGCTGATGTTTATAAAACAATAGATTTAAACATGATGGATCATAATACCTCAGAACTAATACTCGAAGAGTTTGTCGAAAGCTGTAGTAAGTCACTTGGTGTGAAGACTAAGCTAATTGAACCATGTATCGATCTTCTGGTTCGTGAAAATTTAGTTCAGTTGTTTACGAGTATTATAGATGGAAAATCAAGTTTATCATTTGCAGATTCTCTTTCTATGGGTGATTCATTCTGGGTTGAATACACCTCTAAACGAACATCAGAATTGTCTAAGTTTCAAAAACTAATAGACCTATTAGAGATAGAGACCGATGAAGAACAAAATAACTATATACGTAACTATTTTCTTTAGTGATGAAATCAAGTATTAAATCGGTGATTATTTTGGGAAGCGGAACTTCGACGGGAGTCCCCTCTATTGGTTGTTCGTGCCTTGTTTGTAAAAGCACAAACCTAAAAGATAAGCGATTAAGAAGCTCTGTCCTTATCATCACAAATGAAGACAAAAAAATATTAATTGATTGCGGTCCTGATTTTAGGGCTCAGGCATTAAACGCGGGAATCGACAAATTAGACGCGGTATTATTCACACATACACATGCCGATCATGCTCATGGTTTTGACGATTTAAGGCAGCTGGTCTTTAGGCATAAAACCCCCATTGACTGTTATATTGATGAAGAAGATGCAAAAGACTTAAGAAGTAGGTTTGCATATGCCTTTCAAGATACTGGTTATCAAGGGATGACTCCTAAGGTTGAGTTTCACTACCTTGAAAAGAGTGCAAATATTTGTGGTTTAAATGTCAAAGTCCATAGGTTGCCCCATGGCTCAGCAACAACCCTTGGTTTTGAATTTGAAGAGTTTTTATATTTTACTGATTTCAAGCATGTACCGCAAGATGTGATGGAGGTTGTAAAAACCCCAAAACATACCGTTGTTTTGAGTGCTGCTCGAAAAATTCTCCATCATTCACATAGTTCTATGAGTGAATCTATGGAGTTATGTACTAAGTTTCAATCCACGCGTGGTATTTTGACTCATTTGTCCCATGATTATGATCATGAAACTGACAGCAAAGCTTTGCCGGAAGGAATAAAACTCGCTTATGATGGTCTAAGACTTGATTTTAACCAGCGAACTGGAGTAAGTTGAAGGCCTCATAAAAAGCAAGAGGTGTATCTTGATCATTGGTGTCCCAAAAGAAATAAAAAATCGTGAAAATCGTATTGCTATGGTTCCGGGTGGAGCTCAAAACTTGATAGATGCAGGGCACGAAGTAATTATTCAAAAAGGTGCTGGCCTAGGTGCTGGTATTACAGATGAAAGATTCAAACAAGCCGGTGCAAAGATCATAGACTCTGCTGAGGAGATTTGGAAAAGCTCAGAAATGATTGTCAAAGTAAAAGAACCCATTGAAGCTGAATACGAACGTATGCAAAATGGTCAAATTCTTTATACATATTTGCATTTAGCAGCTGTGCCAGCACTAGCAAAAAAACTAGTCGAAAGAAAAGTTAGTGCGGTTGCATATGAGACCATTGAACTCGCAAATGGTTCTCTTCCGTTGTTAACTCCCATGAGTGAAGTCGCCGGGAGAATGTCTGTGCAAGTAGGTGCACAATGCCTCCAAAAACATAGTGGTGGTAAAGGTCTCTTGTTGGGTGGAGTGCCCGGTGTAAAGCGTGGCCATGTTTCTATTATCGGTGGCGGAGTTGTTGGAATTAACGCTGCAAAAATGGCGATTGGTCTTGGTGCTCGCGTAACAATCTTAGATATTGACCAACAGCGTCTTGCATACCTAGATGATATTTTTGGAACCGACATAACAACTCTTATGTCAAACCCAGAAAATATTGCAGAAACAGTAGCTCACTCAGATCTAGTGGTTGGTGCAGTTTTAATTCCTGGAGCAAAGGCACCAAATCTTATTAATCGTCAGATGATTAAAACAATGGAGCCGGGTTCAGTAGTAGTAGATGTTGCCATTGATCAAGGCGGTTGTATTGAAACCATTAAACCAACGACTCACGATGAACCGACTTACTTTGATGAAGGCGTAGTTCATTATGGTGTTACGAATATTCCGGGTGATGTTCCTAAAACTTCAACCTACGCTCTTACAAATGTTACAGCAAAGTACGCGTTACATTTGGCGAATAAGGGTCTTAAAAAGGCGTTAAATGACGATCCTGCTTTGATGAAAGGTTTGAATTCCTATGAAGGAAAGATTACTTATAAAGCAGTAGCAGAAGCTATTAATGGATTAGAATTCGTGAGTCCTGAGTCTGCACTTAACTCCTAAGTTTATTTTATCGTAAAAGCTCTCTATGCATATTAGCCATAATAAAGTATGGTATGTGTATGGAGAAGCTTCAAAAAATTATTCATATTGATATGGATATGTTCTACGCAGCTGTAGAAATGAGGGATAACCCTAGATTAGCCAAGGTACCCATAGTCGTTGGCGGTCCAAGGGGTGTTGTTTTAACTGCAAACTACTTGGCTCGTCCATATGGTATCCACTCCGGGATGCCTTGCTTTAAAGCCAAAGAAAAATACCCAAAAATTGTTTTTGTAAAACCGAGAAGTCATGCTTATAAAGAAGCTTCTCAAAAACTCCATGAAATTTTTCAGCGTTATGTAGGTCCAGAAAAAATTGAGTCTGTTTCATTAGATGAAGCGTACCTTGATGTTACAGATCACGATATGAGAGCAACTCAAATTGCGGTTAAAATCAGTCAATTAGTTGCAAGTGAATTACATCTCACATGCTCAGCAGGGGTGTCTGCAAATAAAATGGTAGCAAAAATAGCATCTGACTTTAAAAAACCTTCGGGTATTACTGTAGTTCAACCCCATGAAATACTATCCTTCATGGAGCCTCTATCGCTTCGAAAAATTCCGGGAATAGGAAAGGCAAGCGAAGTAAAGTTAAAAGAAAAGGGTTATGTCACTTGTCGAGATGTTCGCTCAAAAAAAATTTACGAGTTAATAGAAGAATTCGGTACAAGGTACGGTAAGTGGCTTTTTAAGAAGGTGAGAGGAGTTGACCGCAGTATTGTTGGTGCTAGAAGGGGCGTTCGAAAATCAATAGGAAGAGAGCGAACCATAGGAAATGGGGTTCACACTGTAGATCATTTAAAGAATTTACTCCAAGACATTAATCAAAAAGTGGTGGTGTCACTTCACAAAAAAAACTTAAAAGCTCGCACAGTTACATTGAAAATGAAATATCATTACGATAAACAAATTACACGAAGCCATAGTTTTTCAGAGGCTCATGATACGGCTGAAAAGTTCTTAACGTCTCTTTACGATTTACTCTTAAAAACAGATGCAGGTAAATCCAATGTTAGGTTAGTTGGTGTCTCTTTTTCAAATTTCGAGTCTTGAGTCATTTGTATGCTTTAATCACTCTATCTACTGCAATAGACTGAGCTCCAAATAAATTCCCTAATTTTAAATTCAAATTGCCAACATCAATATATTCTGTTTCATTTAATTTTATGGTTAATAAAGCTAAAATTCTATCAGATTCAGCATCGATATTGCTTGGTGTGATCTCTTGGATTGCTGCTGGGTCAGATAAAATCACATCATTTGGTTTTCCTACTCGAACTGTAATGTCATCAGCCCACTCAAAATAAATTAAAGACCAAGCATGGACCGATCTTCTCTGAGCACGAACTCGCCCTTTTGTGAAAGCTGATTCTGCATAATAAGCAATGATTTCTTCGGTGAATTCAGATGAAGATTGGGTTTCATTCCATTTTGATGCTAAGTTCTGTAAATCTTTGATGCTCTCAAGATCAGATACTATTTTTTCAACGATATCTTGCAGATTTTTTTTGTCTAATGTCTCGTATTTGTCGTGTGTAAATTTTTTGATTAATTGAATGAATTTTTCTTTTTGTTCTGATAAGAATTTGGCATTCTCCGGTGTTGAGATTTTATTAAGTGTTTTAATGAATTGACCAACTTCAGTAATAGCTGCTTCGGTCCCTCTTTTTATAGTTTGTCTGAACTGGCTAACAATATTCCCAACAGGGTTTAGAATGTGCCATTTTAATTTTGCAGACTTGCTGTCACATAAAGCTCCCAAATGAATACAATTATTCCAAGCTTGTCTGATTTCATCACTAGTATTTGGGTGATCTCCACCATACATATTTATTTTGAGTTTGAACCCATCTTGTTCAAGAATATCTTTAAATGTAAAAAGATTATTGATAGGTCGTAATTGAACTTCAGTAAAAGGTGGGAATTTTGATCCATAAAGGTTCTTATGAAACTCTCTTAAGAATGTTACAACCTCTTCAACTTGCTCTGCTGCTCCATCAATGTTTTGTCCCCAGCTGAGATCATGATCGAACCAACTTACTTCATGAAAGCCATCAAGAGTGATTTTATATTGATTGAGTTTTCCAAGTTCCTTGATATTCATTTTTTCAAGATCGCCAGAGACTATAGGTGTGTAGTAATCTAGAAGTTTCTTGCCGAAGTCTCTGAGTGCAAACATGGCTGCTTCGGTGTCGGTCTCGCTACTTCGTTTTTTTATGTCAGCTTTATTAAACCTTGGTGCATCTCTATCTCTCATATCTAGGAGTGTTGAATTTTCTTTTCTAGGCTTACAACTGACAGTCGTAAAAGCCAAAATGAGAATGAAATATGAAAGAGTTTTCAATGTCATCAATTTCTCCAAGGATATTTGTTTACTATATTCTACCGGTAGTCTGCTTTGAACAGAAGCTAGGCCATAGGCAATGATTGCCTTATGTAACTGGTATTTCTCGTGTATTCACAGTCTTGTGAAAAACTAGGCCTTTTGAAAGGGTTATCAGTGCCAAGTTTTTGAGTTGTTGTGAATGGATTTCAGTTGAAATTGATAATGAGAATCAAGATCAAAAGTCTAGTAAAATCAATAGTTTAGCCTTGAATCCGAATGAAATATTGTATAATTAGTAGTGGACATAAAAAAAGAAAAACCTAGGAGCATTCTATGAATAACAGAAGATCATTTTTACAAAACACCATGACAACACTTGCAAGCTTACCTGTTTTAGGTGCTGCAGCATTAGCCTACGCAAAAGACGCTGTTGTAAAACTAGTAGACCCAAAAAGTGCTGTTGCAAAGGGACTAAAGTATGTTGAAGCATCAACAACAAAAGGTAAAAATTGTGCCAACTGTATTCAGTATAGAGAAGAGATGACTCACGCTGGAAAGAAAGTTGGGAAATGTGCGATTTTCCCTGCTCAATACGTGAAGTCTGAAGGCTACTGTTCTGTTTGGGCGATGAACCCTAAGGCTGCAAAAAAAACTGAAATCAAAAAACCAGTAAAATAATAATAGTATATTTTTTAATGATAAAAGACTCGCTGCATCTAGCGGGTCTTTTTTTTTAGGAAGGGTTCTTTCCAGAATGAATAAATTTTTGTGGATTCCAATTTTAGTTTGTTTTGTGTCTTGTGTTTCAGTTCCAGTCAACCATCAAAACAATGGTCGTACGAAATCAAAAATTAGCATCTCGAAATCTCATTTTCATCCAGTTGGTTTTAAGTCTCGAGTCTATGGTGACAAAGACTGGCAGGCAGCATTAGCAATGAATGTTGCATATGAACCAGTTCTGGAACTAAGAAAAAAAATCGAAAATCAACTCTACGGTAAAAATAAACTAAAATATTTAACAAGTTGGGAAGCAGCAGGAGAGGCTCATATTACAACCATCACTCCAGTTGAGTATCAAAACTGTATGTGGAGTCATAAAAGAAAAATAAAAATCCTACACATATCAGAGATAGAAAAAATTGCCATCAAGCATCAGATCCAAAAATTAGATTTAAAGTTTCATGGTGTTGGTTCTGCTGGAAAAAATTTTAACTCTAAGAAAAACCTTGATCATACATACTATGTGATTGTTCAGTCTGAGAACTTACTTCGAATTAGAAAAGAAGTATTTACTAGGTATTTAAAGCAAGGTGGTGATAAAAATTGTTGGGATCCTGAGTTCTTTTTTCCACATATCACTATTGGATACACACATAAGGATATTCATTATCCTGATGTTAAGAAAAGTATTGAAACTCTGGATCCAAGGGTTGAGTGGATTGTTAATTAGACTTGTTTGGGTTTACCGTTAAAACTTCAACTTCACCATTTTCATGAATCGCAATCGTGTGTTCAAACTGAGCACTCAAGCTTTTGTCGATGGTAATAGCAGTCCAATCGTCATCTAAAATATCTGTACGCCAGTCACCTTCATTTATCATTGGTTCAATCGTGAAAACCATACCTGGTTTAAACCTAGCACCTGAACCTGCTTTTCCGTAGTGAGGGATTTGAGGTTGTTCGTGAAAGTTTTTTCCAATTCCATGTCCTACAAAATCCTTCACTACGCCGTAACCAAAAGATTCTGCGTAACTTTGAATGGCAGCTCCAATATCGCCAATACGGCCACCAATTTTTACGGCATTAATCCCACGTTCCATAGCTTCTTTAGTGCGTTCGACTAGCTTCTTAGCACTTTCTGATGGTTCACCCACAAAAAAAGTACGTGAAGTATCTCCGTGGTATCCTTTGAAAATCGTGGTGATATCAATGTTAATAATATCACCGTCTTTTAAAATATCGCTTTCACTAGGGATTCCGTGGCAAACAACATCGTTTACAGATGTACAAATAGATTTGGGAAAACCTTTATAGTTTAAGGGTGCAGGAATAGCGTCATGCTTGATAATATAGTCATGACAAAGTTTATCCAAATTAAGAGTAGAGACACCTTCTTTGACATGTGGCTCAATAAAGTCCAGAACACTTGCGGCTAGCTGGCAAGATGCTTTCATGTCTTTAATTTCTTGTTCACTTTTGAGATGAATCATATCGTCTTCTTTTCTTTTAAATAACCTTGTTAAAAAATTCACTTTAAGAGTTTTCACTCCACTGAATCCCGCCAAAAGCAGCTTTTGAATTCAGCACCTTATATCCTTTTGCTTCCAGTCTCCCAAGTGCTTTTTGCTTTTTGTGAGGAGGGAAGAAAAGAGCCATAACTCCACCGCCTCCAGCACCGCAAATCCTTGAATATATTGAACCTAATTCCTTTGCGTCAAAGGTCAGTTTTTTGGTGATTTCTGTTTGAATACCGGGAAAGAGCTGGCATCTGTATTGCCACTCTTTTCTTGTGTGTTGAATGAATGTGTCTAAGTCTTTGCTCTCAATGGCGTCTGCGGCCTTTGAGGTGACTTCGGCTATCTTTGTAAACTGATCAATGACTTCCATGTTTTTTTCAAAAACGCTTTTATATAAAATCCAGTTATTCATGGCTGATGCTCTCGACTGTCCCGAGTATACTGTCAGCATCATGCTTTCTAACTCTTTTGCAAATTCATCGCTGCAATTTTGAATGTGGGTTTTTCCCGGTGGGTAAGTAATGATATTTAAGCCGCCATGTACGGGTGCCCAATAATCTTGTTCACCAGTTGGTGCGTGAATTTGCGTGACTTCAATGTCTTTGATGGTTTTGACGAGTTGGTACATGTCCGGTTCGTCGGTCTCATGTCCTAGATGTTTTTTTAGTTTAGATAAATGAAAAGCAAGATTGAGTGCCAGGCTTGATGAACCACCCAGCCCAGCACCTGCAGGTGAAAGTGCGTGAGATGTAATATGTAGTTTGGGTAAACGATCACTCCAAAAGTGTTTCACGACCCGCCAAAGCAAATTGAGGTCACCATCTACATTGATGGAAGGGTAGTCTGGAAAAGATGTGGATAACTTTAAATCCTCACTGACAATAGAGAACTTCTCTTCGTCTGTGTGGATTTTGATCTTATTAAAGGTATCAATGGCTAGATTAATCGTTTTGCAGTCTGGAATGACATGGTGAATCGGCCATAAATCTAATGTGCCACCCGCCAAGTCAACTCTTGTAGGTGCAGTAGTAATAGTCTCTTTCATGTTGGATTCTCTCATATTGGGGATTTACCTTTACCTAAGGTTTGAAACACTTATAATAATTAACATGTTACTAAACCATAAAAAACTTGTGATTGGTTATTTTGACGCACACCCTAAATTGGTGTCTGCCGATAGAATGCACCTTGAGAACCAGCTACAGATATTATCGGACTTTGAACTGAGGCAAGTTGATCAGTTAAGCGATATGAGTGTGGAAGAAACAGACCTGATGGTAGTTAGAATTGGTCTGGTAGAACAAAGTGCAACAACAAAATGGCTAAAAAGTTTTGTGACTAAAATTAGAACAAGCAGGTTGGTTTGGGTGCCTGCACTTATTTTAGCACCCGGATTCGAAATGACTGAAATCAAAGATCTCTTCGAATATGCATATCAACAAAACTATTACTTTGATATTTTCACTTCTGAGCAATACGAAGATCTTCCCCTAAGGGCGGCCAATTTGATTCGCATGCATGAGCATTTGCAGGAGTTGTCTCGGTATCAAGAAGAGCTAAAGCAGTTGCAAGAGAGGGTGCATCAAATTGAGTACAGACTCAAACAACAGAAGTCGCAGTGAGTGCTTTAGAGAATTCATAGAATTCTTAGGAGAATACCGAAAAGATCATGTAATGCCTTACCGAGACATACAAACAGTAAGGTCTTGGTTTGAGAAAGAATCAGATGGAGAACTTTTATTAAAAGTCGCAAAAGCACACGTACCAGACCTCTATGAGAAAACTTCTGAGTACGTATCTTTGAAAACCATCGAAAGTAAACTATTTCAACAACTAAGTGCTGTAAGAGCTCTTAGTCATTAGTAAGGAGAAAGATATGGCAGGAAAAGCAATTGAAGTGAGTGATAAAGATTTTGAAGCGATGGTACTCAAGTCTGATAAACCAGTTTTATTAGACTTCTGGGCTTCTTGGTGTGGGCCTTGTAGAGCCATTGCTCCAACACTTGACGAGTTGGCAGGAGAGATGGGCGATAAAGTTGTTATCGCAAAAATGAACGTAGAAGAAAACGCAAATACACCTGCAGAGTACGGCGTACGTTCTATCCCGCACTTGGCTTTATTCCAAGGTGGAGAAGTTGTTGGTGTTTTAAACGGTGCATACCCTAAAGATAAAATTATTGAATTTATTTCCTCAACAGCAAGCAATGCGTGAGTAATTTATACGAATTTGATTTAAAAATGCTGGCTAGCTCAGAAAATGATCTAGTCGGTGTTGATGAAGTTGGTCGTGGTTGCCTTGCAGGACCGGTAGTTGCTGCGGCAGCAGTCATTGACTATAAAAAGTTCACAAAACTTTCTGACCCTATTAAGAGTCTTTTTATAGACTCAAAAAAACTTTCCCCAAAAAAGCGGCAGTTAGCACTAGAGAACATGAGTTCTTTTTTAAAACAGTCGTATATTGCAGAAGTAGATGCTCAAGAAGTAGACCGATTAAATATTCTGTGGGCTTCTTTAAAGGCGATGTATCTTGCAGTAAACAAAGTGAGCTCTGAATGTCTTAAGCCTCTAGTGCTTGTAGATGGGAATCAAAAAATCCCCAAGCTTTCTATTGCTCAAGAAACTGTTGTTAAAGGTGACTCAAAGTCTCTGTGTATTGCGGTTGCCTCTATTTTAGCAAAAGAGCATAGAGATCAACTAATGAAACAAATGGATATTCGCTATCCCGGTTATGAGTTTTCAAAGCATGTTGGTTATGGAACAAAGCTGCATAAAGAAAAGTTAGATCAGTTAGGTCCGTGTCATATTCATCGTAAAACTTTTGCACCTGTAAAAAAATTACTTGCTATCCACAATGTGTCCACAAGCCATCTTTAAAAAAAAGAATCAGGTGAAAATATAATCATTCTAAGTACTTAGGATTTGGTGTGATGCGAATTATTTGGGTTTATGCACAGGTTTCTGTGGATAAATGCCTGTGCTTTTCACAGGTGCTGCAGGTCAGATTTCTCCACGTGAACTTCACAATGCCCCAACCCACTTCGAAAGTCAAGCCTACAGAAACATTTTTTTAAAAAGTTTTTTACGAAAAGCACTTGCAAAAACCAAGCAGCAAATGACGCTTTGGTAATTTTTTAAATAATTTTTTTCACAGAAAGAAAAGTTTGTTATATTCACAGATAGTTTTTTCAAAAAAAGGAATTCTATGGCAGCCTCGAGTCGTTCTCGTATTACCAAAAGTAGCACTGCAGAGTATTTTGCTAAGAATTTACAACAGGTAGGTTTTTCTTCACCGACAAAAGCGGTGTTGACCACTCTTAAAGAATCTATTGATAATTCTTTAGATGCTTGTGAAGAAGCAGGCGTGCTGCCTGAAATTTATTTAAAGATAGAAAGACGTGGCAAAGGTTCTCTGAAGAATACTGAGCGTATTTATATTCAGGTCCGTGATAATGGTCCGGGCATTAAGCCTGAGGACTTATCCAAGGTGTTTGGTGAATACCTTGCGTCTTCAAAGTTTGGTCGTGGAAGGTGTTCTCGTGGTCAGCAGGGTATTGGTATCTCTGCAGCGACAACTTGGGCACAACAAACTACCGCTACGGGTGCAAAAGTTATTTCAAAGACAAAGAGCATGCGAAAAGCTGTTTCGGTAAATATAGAAATCGATCTTAAAAACAACATGGGTCGCATGAAATCAAAGAAGTCTATTGATTGGAAGTATCAGCAAGGTACTCAAGTAGAGTTTTTAATTGATGGTCGAATTCAGCTAAACGGTGAAGCGGGAATTCTTAACTTTATAAGAGGAAATATCTTACTGAACCCTCATATGCGTTTAGTTTATCAGCTCTTAGACCAAGATGAAAAAGTCATAGAGCGTGTCAGTGACGATGTTCCAAAAGTGCCGGGTGCTGTGATGCCTCACCCTCATACGATGAAGCTTGGTGAGTTCATTACACATGGAAGTTTGTACGGTAGAGAAAAAGTTCGAAACTGGCTCAAAAAAGGATTTTCAAGGCTTTCAGATCCAGCTATCAAAGGTATTTTTTCAGAAGCAAAACTACCCAAGTCAAAAATGGATATGTCTCTTGCAAAAGTAGACGAAAAATTCATGAAAGACCTCTACGCAGGTATTCAAGACTATACATTAAAACCACCGGCTACAAATTCAGTTGTTGCTGTTGGTGAAGAAGCTCTTTCAAAGAGTATTCGAAGACTTGGTGAAATTGATTTTATTTCGGTTCAAACGAGAAAGCCAACGATCTGCGATTTTAAGCCAGTTCAAATAGAAGTGGCGATTGCACGCCTAAAAGGAAGTAGTTCCGATTCCGATGGCTCTGCTCAAGTGCTAAGATTTGCAAATAGAGTTCCACTACAGTTTGATAAAGCGTCTTGTGCCATTGTGAAGTCTATCCAAAAAGTAAATTGGAGAACCTATTCTTTAAGGCAGTCTAAGGGTTCAATCCCCAACGGCCCATATATTATTGCTGTAAGTGTTGTGTCTCCATTTATAAAGTTTAAAAACGCATCGAAAGAAACGATTGATGCTGCTGAAGAGCTGGTTGAAGAAATTCGCCGTGGACTTATGCAAGCAGGTAAAAAACTGTCTAAGCATTTAAAAAGAGAAATCAAAGCTAGAGATCTTAAAGATAAGATTGAACACATACAACAATTTGCTCCTATTTTGGTAGAAAGCTTGTGTGGGATCACCAAAGCTTCTGCTGCTACGCGAAAGAAAGCAACGGATGGTTTATATAAAATCCTGGATAAAGACTCAGAAAAAGCAAAAGTCCAGTTGGACGAAGCTGCGTTAAAACTAGAAAAGCATTTGTCGTCGCAATTAGAAAAAATGCCTTCAGTCTTTGAAAACGCTCTAGAACTCCAACAAGAAGACGATGAAGAGAACTTAAGCAGTGGTTCAAAGAAAAAAACAGCAAAAGAAATTGTCGCTGAACTAACTGATATGTCTCAATTTGATGATGATGATGAAGAAGATGTTAAGCCGAAAAAATCAAAGAAAAAAACCGCGAAGAAGACAAACAAAAAAACGAAAAAGAAAGCAAAAAAAGTAGCAAAGAAAGCAACAAAGAAAAAAACAACCAAGAAGATCGCTAAAAAGAAAACAAAAAAAACCGCTAAAAAAGTAGCGAAGAAGAAAAAAGGGAAAAAATAAATGGCAACTCGTTCAGCCTCAAAAGGCAACTCCAAAACTAGTAAAGAAGTCATACGTTTTTCAAAAGAAATTTGTGAAAAAATGTTGAAAGATCTTGAACGGGCAAGACGACCTATGTTGCAAGCAACTAAGTGCTCATTGGATAATTCAATTTATAACCCGTCTAAGGGTTTTCTGGTACCCGGCGATAAAAAAGTAAAAACTGAACTGAATGTGAGCTCTGTCAAAAAGATGTCTAGGGCAATTTTCATGCTGGAGATCATGTTGCACAACCTAGAGTCAGGTGCTGTAAAAACCAAGCGTGAGCTTTATTATATTGCGAAAGGTGAGTTAAAACAAAACAAGAAACTAAAACCTTTGGCCTTTGAAGATGAGAATGAATCAAATGCAATTATCTCATTTATTTGTGAAATGATGGAGTGCTACCGTGAAGATTTTAACTGTATTGCCAATGACCGGGGTGGACAAACTTATTCGCAACAGCTCATTGTTGTGGAAACGCTGCCTGACGGAAAGAAAGCTACGGTTGATTTGTCAAAGCTAGGTTCTTTGCCGTACATGCCTCAAAACAGGCCTCAAAACTTGAAGTTAAAAACAAAAGGCAAAATTGATTTTGGTTTAATTGTAGAATCAGAAGGTACAGCAAAAACACTTGTGTTAAATGGGATGACCAAAAGAAATAAGTGTATTGTCATTGGTAGTCAAGGTGTCCCCTCTAACGGCGTAAGAGGTTGGGTGAAAACCATTCAAGACCAACTGAAAATTCCACTATACTTTTTTGGTGATCTTGATGCTTATACTCTTCAAAATATATACAGAACACTAAAAGCAGGATCTGCTTCATCTTTGATAAGAAACGCAGACTACTGTGCTCCTGATGTAAAGTTTTTGGGGGTGCTTCCTGAAGACGTTGAAAGGCTTGATCTTGCAGATTACCCTGTAAAAGAAACCGATGTTAGTGAAGTAAGAGCTCTCAAAAAAGCGAGAGATGCCATTAAAAACGACCCGTTTTTTCAAAACAAAAAAAACAAGAAGCTTCGAGATATTTTGAAGTGGCTTCTCAAAGAAAAAAGACGTTGTGAGCAACAGTCTTTTTCTATGGTTGCTCCTAGAGACCCAATCATGCCTGAAAAAATTATCTTAGAAAAAATTAAAAAACGTCAGTATATCTAATAAGAGGCAAATATGAGTTTATATAAACAAATTCAAGATGAGATCAAGGCTTGTATGAAAGCTGGAGACAAGCAGAAGCTTAGTGTGTTGCGTATGGTTTTGACGGAGATGAAATACGAGCAGGCAAAAACAGATATTTCGAAAGATCTTGATGACAAAGGCTGCATTAAAGTGATGGAAAGCTATTATAAAAAACTATCCAAATCTACAAATGAGTACCCTGATGGTGAGCATAAAGACAAGATATTTGCAGAGATGAAAATTTTGTTTCCTTACCTTCCTAAAAAAGCGTCTCCAGAAGAGACGCAAGCAGCAATTAATGAAGTGATATCAGCTAATGCCGATGAAAAAAATTTTGGTGTATTGATGAAACAGGTACTCGCTAAATTGGGTTCTGAAGCAGATGGGAAATTAGTAAGTCAGCTTTTAAAGCAGAGTATTTAGAATTTTCCTTATAGAAGTAAGCTTGAATAGTGCTCTCAATCAAAGCCAATAACCTTAAACTTTATATAGATTTTTTACCGTTAATAGATATTTTCTCTTGGTGGGTAAACTTTCTTCTGTAGATCGTTACTAGATTCCTCCTTTCTTAGGAGGTAGTCGTTAAATGGGGGGTCACGAACAAGTGTCTCAAATAATTGTTTTTTTAGAGTAGAAGAGGGATTCTAAAATCCACTGCCGTGAGCATTCTTTTGTCAAAACACCCAATATTTCAAGCTGAGTAAATATGCTCTGAAATGCTCTTCAGTCGGGCACTTGTACAAACTAAAATTATTTGTCAATATACGCTTAAACAATAAGGTGAAATTAATATGAATAAGATAATTATATTGTTTTTAGGTTTTTTTTCTATTTCAGCAGTATTTGGTAAAGGCTCTATGTTTGAAAATGGACCGACTTTTACCAATCATGATCAAATAAAATCGAAAATGCATCAAAGATTAAAAAATAATGATCCAATGCTCATGAGTGAAATTCTAGATTTTTTTACAAAAATTTTAACAAAGGCAGATAAAAGCATTCAACTTAGTAATGAAGATGAAAGTGTCGTTTTTGACGCTCTTCGAACTTTGGGACATTTTGCTAAAGTGAATAAAAGAGCACAAGAGTTTTTAATAGCTCACTTGGATCAAGATGTCTGGAAATATCGTTGTAAATGGAAGTCAAATCGCGGCAACTATCTATTTGATTTACTTGTTAGTTACTCTATTCAAGGGTTGGGTACAGCCAATCTCTCAACTACGCTAAATTCATTTTATCTAAAATCACCACGTTATTTGTTTGATTTTGCTGGAGACGTTGTACAAGGAAAGTTTAATATATATTTAGCTCAAACAGTATCTAAATCAGTTTATATACGTTGGACAATGGGTAAGTTTATTAATCCAATAGATGCCGAAAATAGTAAGGTAGCTTTTTTGAAATGGACAAAAAATCCAGTTGGAAAAAAATTGTTGACGTGGGCAAATGAGGCGATGAAAGGCTCAAGACCAGATAAATAAAACCTAAAATAACAGCATAAATCTTGATTAATAGTAACTTTAATCTTTATCCAGTGGTATGTTGTAAGACCATTTTTGAAAGAATGTTTTTTTAATGGAATAATTACAATACACTACCTCAGATCGTGCACCCAAAGAATCAGCAGTCTTTTCACTCATTTTTCTAGGGAACAAACAGAGTTTTTTTGCTAAAATTTGATCTGTGGTTTTACAAAATATGGTTTTGAAAATGAAAATATGTCTATTATTTTATTGTATTTTAGCAAACAGTATCTCTTTCGCAAGTGAGAAATCAGACGGAGATTTATGCATACGACCAACACAAATAACAAAGCTCAGCGGACCCAACATGACTCAAAGAAAGTTCGATCGGGATAACTGTAGCTTAAACTTAAGTATCCAAGTAGATGATTTGCCTCCAATTTCTATTTCATCTAGAAATGGAGCGTGGGTCAAGGGTTTGTCTACATCATCGACTCACATTATTAAGGTTATAAAAGATAAAAAAATTATTAGTTCTTTTAAATTTGAGTATAATAGCCTTTCGTGGCCTAAGCTGACTCTTTGGAGAAATATTGGGTATTGTAGTTGGTATATTCTCCCAAGAGGCCGTCAGTATTCGAAATGCCCATGGCCTAAGGAATTAAAATAAATATGATCTAGATTCCGATACCTGTTGGCCATTCACCCTAAGAAAGCCTCTACCTCTTTTTCAAGATACTCAGGGATTTCCCGGGACTCGTACTCACGGTCACGCTTGAAGGTCTCCCACCACTCTTGCACGACACGGTAGCAAACGGTGTCCTGCGGACGTCTTCCTCGGTAACTGAACTGTCTGGCTGCATTTCCCATGCACAACCAACTAAACAACTATCTAATAGTCGGGAAATGACGATATTGAAACACCAGTAAATATGCTCATTATTCATTGGGTGAATGGCCAGTGTATCAGCTTTAAAAAGTAAATCTGCTCCTGCTTCTATCCTGAAGCAGGGTTTTTTAATGGAATAATCACAACATATTAACAAGAGCTTATTTACTTCTTTTTCTCTTAAAGAATTCAGACATAATACGAGACGAAGCTTCATGCTTTAGGTTCTCGGTATGATAAAAACGATGATTTCCATAATCAAGGTCTTGAAATTGAAGGCAAGAATGCAAAGCTCCAAATTTAGGCTCATGCCATCCATAATATATATTTTTAACACGAGCGTGCATAAGTGCTCCTACACACATCATGCAGGGCTCAATGGTAATATAAGCACTACAGTTTAGCAGTCTCCAGTTGTTAAGTTTTTTGCTGGCAGTTTCTATTGCAAGTATTTCTGCGTGACTAGTTGTGAGTATAAAAGCTTCTTTTTGATTGTGTGCTTTTGCGATGATCGTTTGTTTGTCGTCTACAATCACGCATCCAATGGGAACTTCGTTCTCTTGGTAAGCAAGCTTTGCTTCTTCATAAGCTAGCCGCATAAAATCATGATGATTCATTTTGAGACTTAAAATGTTTTAAAATATTTCCGGGACGTTTTAAACCGAGGTGGCTCATGATTTGAGTGACTTCCCAGCCCTCTAAAATCATTTGATGAATTGCAAACTGCCTTAATGCCTCAGTACTGATTCCTTGGATATTTGCTTGTTCACTGGTCTCATTTACAAAGTGCTTTAATCCGTGTCTTGTCATTTGAGGCAAAATAGTGTGGACAGTCTTTCCTTTAAAGGCAACGAAGCAATAGTCTGAAATGTGATCTTCAAGCATTTTTTTGTATTGTCTAAATACCGTAGTCGTTGAAGTGTGAAGTTTGATGTTTCTGGTTTTTTTTCCAGTAATTTTAAGTGAGCCAGTTGGGTTATCATCAAACAACACATGTTTCCATTGCAAACTGATAATTTCTGAGGCTTTAAGGCCTTCTGTTGAAAGGAGTTCTAGTAGTGTTAGGTCTCTTGCTGCTTTTAGTGGGCTGTCTTGTTCGTAGATGATTTCTCTAATGGCTGTGATATCAGAGTGGTTTGGGAGTTCAAACTTATCATCGTCTCTTTCAGGGAGAATAAAATCATCCAAAGGATTAAATGAAATTTGTTGGTTTTGCATTAAAAACCTAAAGAACTGCCTAATGCCAAAGATAGATCTTCTGATAGAATTATGGGATTCTTCCATGAAGCTTTCGGTATAGTTTGTTAAGTGAAGCGTTTCCACACTTTCTACTGAGATGGATTGATTCTCTAAAAAAGTCAAAAATTTCTTTGTGTCTCTTCCGTATGATTCAATTGTAGCTTCGCTTTTTCCGTTTTGTTTCATGAAGACTACGAAGTCTTCAAGGTGGTGCGTATTTTGTTGCATAAGTTGATCCAAGCCCATTGAAACTATCTTCATGTTAATAAAGATAAGGTTAAAAAGCCAGAATTAGCTTGGTTTTAATGAGCTTTTAACATGCTAAGGTCTGATTATTACTCATAAAGCAAGAAAGCGATTGAGCTTAGGTGATGATGTGCAAGAACCTCATTTTCATGAAATTTAGTACTCATCAAATGTCACTCAAAATAGTAAGCTTTGTCACATGAGTGGAAGTCAGAAAAAATCAAAGGACTTTAGGCGAGTCATTGAAACCATTATTATGATGCTTGTGGTTGGATTACTGCTTGTACTGACTAGTTTAGAAACTCAGGTTTATCACCTATCTGAGAAGTTAGCCAAAAACATCGAGTTTTATTATTCACTGATTTATTTTGGGATTATTAACTTTAATGTCATTATTTTAGCGTTTTTATCTTTTTTAATTATTCGGAATTTAGCAAAACTTCTTGTAGAAAGAAGACGAGGAGTTTTTGGGTCTAGGTTAAGAGCAAAGCTAGTCTTGACCTTAGTGCTATTTGCAACTGCTCCTACTGCAATTTTATACTATATAAGTACCAATTTTATTACCAATTCATTTGATAGTTGGTTTTCTTCTAAGGTGACAGACACCATGCACCAAACGAGAGAGATCGGCCGTGCTTTGTACCGTGAAGACCAAAAACGTATAAAATCCCTCGCTTTATTAGCAACAAATAGAGTCGTTCGAATTAGTAGTAAAGAGCAGGTCTTCAGTGATATAGGCCCACCAGACTTCAAAGCAGTTCTTCGTGTGGTAGGTGTAAAGAAATTTAAGCAAAATTTTAATATAGACTACGTAAGTGTCTACGATCTATCAAAGCGTCAGATCTATGCCTCTGATGATGAAAGGCCGTGGAGAGTTCCTTATGTTTTAAATGATAAGCAATACGCAAGGCTATTTGTCTTGGATGGATTAATAAACCCTAAAAAAACTGAAGAGAATCAGTCTTCATTTAGTTCGCCGAGTTTAAAATCCACAGTTGCATCCTATGAAGGTGTTGATGTTGTTCAAGGTGTTTCTGAAATCCAAGACAAAGTAGGAAATGTTGTCGGTTATTTGATTGCCGAAACAAAGTTTTCATCGCGTTTTTTGAGTAGTGTTGAAAGCATTCTTGCCGAGTTTGCGACTTTAAAACCTTCTGCTCAATATATTAAATTAAGCTTTATTATCTTATTAATTAGCATGTGTTTTTTGATTATGTTTTCGGCTATTTGGGTTGGTTTTTACGTTGCTCGCGGTATTATCGCACCGATACAAAATCTCGCCCTTGCCACAAAAGAGGTTGCGTTAGGTAATTACAAAGTTGAACTAGAGCATGAAGCCAAAGATGAGACTGGTCTCTTGATAGATTCTTTTAACAAGATGACCACGGATTTATTGAAACAAGAGCAAGAGGTAAAAGTTTCCTCGCTACGTTTGAAGCAGACCAATGAAGAGCTCGGAAGATACAGTAATTATGTGCAGTTACTTTTACAGAATATTTCTGCGGGGGTGTTTTCTGTTGATGAGGATAATAATATCACGACTTTTAATAGAGCTGCCGAAAAACTATTAGGTTTGGAGTCCGTGGAGGTGCTAAATCAGTCCGTTGAGAGTGCGTTTCCGGTTCAAATGCTTTCTCAGTTTTGGAAGCCTATTCAAAAAAAGCTCAAAGAAACAGAAATGTTTTCAGGGCAAATTGACCTTGATGTTACTAAAGATAAAAAACTAACCTTGTTGGTGTATTCTAACTTAATATCAGATGAAAGTGGTGTTTTCAGAGGGTGTTTGGTTGTGTTTGATGATGCGACTGAGCAAGTAAAGGCTCAAAAAATTGCTGCTTGGAAAGAAGTTGCAAGACGTATCGCTCATGAAATTAAAAACCCAATTACGCCTATCAAATTAAACGCTGAGAGATTAGGTCGAAAGTTTAAAGGCCGTTTTGATAATGACGATGCAGCAGTATTCCAATCATGTGTTGATGCTATTATTGATCAGGCGGATGTCATTAGCCATTTAATTAGCGAGTTTTCTAAGTTTTCAAGAATGCCGAGTATTAATGTTAATCGTGATGATCTCATGGGTGTATTAAACGAAGTAGTTGCGATGTATCAAAATAGTTACCCGATGATAAAGATTGCCATTCTGTCTGATATGGAGCAGTGTTTCGCGATGATTGATAAGCCTCAAATCAAGCGTGTTGTCATCAATGTCATAAATAATGCTATAGAAAGTTTTGATGATCGTCATGATAAAGCTAATATAAATATTAAATTGCAGTATGATGAGAAACGAAAGATCATATCAATGGAAGTCGCTGATAATGGGCCGGGTATTCCTGATCAAATTCAAAAGCAAGTTCTAGAGCCTTATTTTTCAACAAAAAAAGAAGGTACTGGACTAGGATTATCTATCGTGAAACAAGTTCTGATAGAACATGGTGGGGACTTTCGTATCAAAAAATCTGGACCATCAGGAACGACTGTTGTGATGATTTTGCCTGCTACTTAAGTCGTGGGCTGATATTTATAGCTTTGCTACAATACAATGGTGTGTAGCTGTTTTTAAACATATTTTTAAAAAGTGGAATAAACTTGAAATCAAAAATTTTAATCATCGATGACGAAAAAGGTATCTTAGAGTCTTTGTCAGGTATTTTGCAAGATGAGGGCTTTGGTGTTGAGGTTGCCGAGAGAGCTAAAGCAGGAATTGATAAGTTCAAATCTATTGAATTTGATGTCGTCCTCTTAGATGTCTGGATGCCAGAGATGGATGGTATTACCGCACTACAAAAACTGAAAGAATATAACCCAAGAACACCTGTGATCATCATGAGTGGGCACGGTAATGTAGAAACAGCAGTAAAAGCTACGAAACTTGGTGCTTATGATTTTCTAGAAAAGCCTTTGTCTATTGAGGTGGTGTTGCCAAAAATCAGACAAGCAATGAAATCAGAAACAAAACAAATTGCAGCTGTAGCTCAAAGTGGGGCTGATTTTATTGGGGAAAGTAAGGTAATCCAAGATATTAAACGACAAATCAATTTAGTGGCACCTAAAGATGCCTGGGTATTGTTGTCTGGAGAGAATGGCACCGGAAAAGAAGTCGTTGCAAAAACAATTCATGATCTAAGCAAGCGTTCAAAAGAATCATTTGTTGCTGTAAATTGTGCTGCAATACCTGAAGAACTTATCGAAAGTGAATTATTTGGCCATGTGAAAGGTGCGTTTACAAATGCAATTTCAGACAAGGTTGGTAAATTTGAAAAAGCAAATAAAGGCATACTTTTTTTAGATGAAATTGCCGATATGTCACTCAAAACTCAGGCAAAAATCCTTAGAATATTGCAAGAACAACAATTTGAAAAACTAGGTGATGTAACATCTAAGCAAGTTAATGTCCGCGTGATTGCGGCAAGTAATAAAGATTTAAAGCAAGAGATAGAGGCGGGTAGGTTTAGAGAGGATCTGTATTATCGTTTAAATGTTGTGCCATTTGAAATCCCCCCTCTTCGCGATAGAGTAGGTGATATTGAATTATTAGCAGAGTTCTTCTTAGAAAAAATTTCAATAAAGTTGGATGAGCCCAAAAAATCAATCTCAGTTGCTGCAATGAAGAAACTGGCGAGTTTTCATTGGCCGGGAAATGTGCGAGAACTACAAAACCTCATAGAAAGGCTTTGTGTATTAGTAGAAGGCTCTGTTATAGAGGTACAGGATTTGCCAAAGAACATCCACGGTGAGGCTTCACCGGTGTCTTTAGGGTTGGGTGATGCTCAGAGCCTCAAAGAAGCTCGAAGCGATTTTGAGAAAGCGTTTATAGAGGACTCTCTTCAAAAACATGGTTGGAATATTTCAAAAACAGCAGAATCCATTGGAGTTGAACGTAGTAATTTACACCGAAAAATAAAGTCTTATGGAATTGAGATGAAACAAACTAAAGAGAACACATGAACGAATTTCACTACACTGAGTCGGACCCTAAAGTTATTGTAGAGTTTCTGAGAGCTCGCAAAAAAAGCATAAAAAAACTCGTAGTAACGGGTGATTTTATCAAAGATCATAAGCACCTATTGCAGCAAATGGTGTATGTTGAGGGCGAAGTTCTGCAAGCAGAAATTTCGCTGCAAGCCAGAAACGAAGAAGAGCTAAAGTCTAAAGAACCAAAAAACACTTTGCTTTTAGACCATGTGCAAGACACTCAAAATCTCGGTGCTATTGCGAGGAGTTGTGCTTTTTTTGGTATCGACAGAATTATTTTACCTGCTGATCGACAGACTATATTTTCTAGCGGTGCTGTAAAATCTTCACGTGGTGGTTTTGCATACGTTGATATTTTTCGCGTTAAAAATATAAGTAGAACTCTAACAGCACTCAAAAAGAAGAACTACTGGATCGTTGGAACTGATATGAGCGATGAATCAGATTATCAGAATATTCCTATTCAGAAGTTAGATTTAAACCCGGTAGTGTTGATCATGGGTTCTGAAGGCAAAGGCATTTCACCAAATATATTAAAAGCTTGTGACCAGTTGGTGCACATCCCTGCTGCCAATAAATTAGACTCTTTAAATGTTTCTGTAGCGGCAGGAATTTGTTTGCATCATCTTTGTATGTCGACCCTTTCCAAGTAAATTGGATATTAACGCCGGGTAACTTTAGGTGTATTTGAGTTTCAGGATTCCTCAATAGTAGTTTATGAAGAAGGCGGTAGCTCAATTAATTTACAAGTTCTAGGAACATGCATTGACAGCCTTTAAAAACCCAAGTAGTTGTTTTAATTCGGGTGAATTTTCCATAATGGAGGGATGCCTGAGCGGCCAAAAGGGGCG
Organism: Oligoflexales bacterium; assembly: GCA_023301465.1. GTDB lineage: Bacteria > Bdellovibrionota_B > Oligoflexia > Oligoflexales > JALZUQ01 > JALZUQ01. The sequence continues at coordinate 16,872 of JALZUQ010000062.1, read as the reverse complement.
GGCTGTAAACCCGTTGACTTCGGTCTTCGATGGTTCGAATCCATCTCCCTCCACCAATGGTGCTATTGCGGGAGTAGCTCAGCTGGCTAGAGCATTAGCCTTCCAAGCTAAGGGTCGCGGGTTCGAATCCCGTCTCCCGCTCCACTGTTGGATTTTTTGGGTTGATTTATCCCTAAGAGACGGGTAGTTGGTGTATACTTAGTGATTACCAACGCTTGGCAAATCGCCATTTTTAATGGATGATGTTTCGCTAAGCTGTTTTTTAAAATGGTGTCGCCTGCCCACGTAGCTCAGGGGTAGAGCGCGTCCTTGGTAAGGACGAGGTCGGCGGTTCAATTCCGCTCGTGGGCTCCAGACGTTTTGTTTTGGTTTTTAAGTTCTGGAAGTCAATAGGTGTTGTTGTTAATACTTTATTGATACATTTGTTTTTTGTTTTTTTGCCGCTGGAGGAAAGTAATGGCTAAAGAAAAGTTCGAACGGAATAAACCCCACGTTAATGTTGGTACGATTGGACACGTTGACCACGGTAAAACAACATTGACAGCAGCAATCACAAAAGTTGCTTCAATGAAGCACGGTGGTGCAGCATCAGCTTTTGATGAAATTGATAAAGCTCCTGAAGAAAAAGCACGTGGAATCACAATTTCTACTGCACACGTTGAGTATGAATCTGCAAATCGTCACTACGCTCACGTTGACTGTCCGGGTCACGCCGATTATGTAAAAAACATGATCACTGGTGCTGCTCAGATGGATGGTGCGATTCTTGTGGTTTCTGGAACAGATGGTCCAATGCCTCAGACTCGTGAACACATTCTTCTTGCTCGCCAAGTCGGTGTTCCTAAGATCGTTGTTTTCATGAACAAGGTTGATCTTGTTGATGATGAAGAACTTCTTGATCTAGTAGAAATGGAAGTAAGAGAACTTCTTGGCAAGTATGATTTTCCAGGAGATGATACTCCAATCATTAAAGGTTCTGCTCTTAAAGCATTAGAGTCTGGTAGTGCAGACGATGCTGATGCAAAGCCAGTTTTAGAATTATTAGAAGCTTTGGATTCTTATATTCCTCAGCCGGATCGTCCAGTAGATCAAGACTTCTTGATGCCTATTGAAGACGTTTTCTCAATTTCGGGTCGTGGTACAGTTGTTACTGGCCGTATCGAAGCTGGAAAAATCAACGTTGGTGAAGAACTAGAAATCGTTGGTATTCGTGACACCGTTAAGACAACTTGTACTGGTGTTGAGATGTTCCGTAAACTTCTTGATCACGGTGAAGCTGGTGATAACGTTGGTATCCTTCTTCGTGGTACAAAACGTGAAGACGTTGTTCGTGGCCAAGTACTTTCAAAGCCGGGTTCAATCACTCCTCACAAAACATTCAAAGCTTCTATCGTTGTATTAACAAAAGAAGAAGGTGGACGTCACACTGCATTCTTCAAAGGTTACAGACCTCAGTTCTATTTTAGAACAACTGATGTAACTGGTGTTGTGAATCTTCCAGATGGTGTTGAAATGGTTATGCCGGGCGATAATGTTGATAACATTACTGCTGAATTGATCACACCAATTGCGATGGACAAAGAGTTACGCTTTGCAATCCGTGAAGGTGGCCGTACTGTAGGTGCGGGTGTTGTTACAGAAATCATAGAGTAATTTAATTTTTGCCGGGTCTCTCCTTGTTTAAAGGGGGTACTCGGCAAATTTTTTTTGCCTCAGGTTCGTTAGAGGCGAGTAGCTCCAATTGGTAGAGCAGCGGATTCCAAATCCGCGGGTTGTGGGTTCGAATCCCTCCTCGCCTGCCAGCTGAGGAAATAAAATAAGGGTAAGTGTTTATGAATAAAGATGATGCAACTTGGCTTAAGGTAGCTTATATAGCATTTGCTGGGATTATTGGTTTTTTAGGCTACAAAGCTGCTTATACTATGAGTATCCAAATGGAATGGCAAGAACGATATTACGACTGGATTGAGTATGCTCAATACGGTGTAGCTCTACTTTTTGCTGTTATTACTTATTGGTATATAACTGCTAGCCAATCAAGGCATGAGTATTTTTTAGCTTCTCTTGGAGAGCTAAGAAAAGTAGCTTGGCCAACTTTTGATGATACAAAAAGAATGACAGCCATTGTAGTTGTTGTTGTTGCTATTTTCTCTTTTGTACTCTGGGTTTTTGATATGGTCTGGAGCAAGTCTTTAAGCTTGATATTAACTTAAGTCGTAAACACATTATTTTATAAGATGGTAACAATACAAAATGTCTAATTTAAGATGGTACGTAGTAAATACTTATTCTGGTTTTGAGGAGCAAGCAAAGCTAGCTCTTCAGCAGCGTATTACTCAAAATAAAATGGAAGAAAAGTTTGGAGATATCTTTATCCCCAAATCAACGAGCGAAAAAGTTCTAAAAAGTGGCAAACGAAAGATCGTTGAAAAAACATCTTACCCCGGTTACATGCTCGTTCAAATGGCCCTTACAGATCATAGTAGAATCTTAGTCGTTGATACCCCAAAAATTACTGGTTTCATCGGAAAGTCAAAGAATCCTCGTCCTATTTCGGATGCTGAGGCATTAAGACTTACTTCACCAGAGACGGCTCCTGCTCAAGAGGCAACACATCATATTGCTTATGAAAGAGGTGAGTCTGTAAAAGTTACCGAAGGTGCTTTTGCAAATTTTGATGGTATTATTGATGAAGTTCGCCCTGAAAAAGAAAAACTTAAGGTTCTTGTTGCGATATTTGGTCGAGAGACTTCAGTGGAGTTGAGTTACTCTCAAGTCAAAAAGAACTAATTTTATAGCACTTCAAATAAAAAAATCCCCATGAAATTGGGTGATCACAAAATACTGACAAATATGGGTTGACTAAAAGTGTTTATTTAACTACTCAACCCTTTCAAGCTTTTATCGAAAGGATAAAAAAGTGGCAAAGAAGATAGCCGGTTATCTGAAATTACAAATCCCTGCTGGGAAAGCTAATCCTGCACCTCCAATTGGTCCAGCATTAGGTCAGCGTGGTGTGAACATCATGGCGTTTTGCAAAGAGTTCAATTCAAGAACTCAAAAGCAAGCAGGATCTATTCTTCCAACTGTTATCACGATTTTTGTCGATAAGAGTTTTACTTTTATTACAAAAAGTCCGCCAGCATCAGATCTTTTAAAGAAAGCTGCAAAAATTCCAAAAGGATCACAAACCCCGGGAACGGCGGAATGTGGGACGATTTCTAAAGATGCAATTCTTGAAATCGTTAAAACAAAAATGAAAGACTTAAATTGCTACGACGAAGACGCAGCAATGAAGATTATTGAAGGTTCTGCACGAAGCATGGGGCTTAGAGTAGAAGGCTAAATAAAACGTTTTGAGTAGGAGGTAAGCTAGACTTACCGTTTGGACTACGGAGATGAAGTATGGCAAAGTCGGGAAAAAAGTTCCGAAACGCTTCTGCGAAAGTAGATGCTGAAAAAAAACATGACCTGCAGGGTGCGTTCGCACTTCTGAAAGACATTAATTATGTAAAATTTGATCCAACAGTTGATTTGTCTATCAACTTAGGTATCGACCCAAGACATGCTGACCAAGCGTTAAGAGGAGCTGTTAGCTTGCCTCATGGCTTAGGTAAGAAAGTCCGTGTGATTGTTTTCGCAAAAGGCGAAAAGATGGCAGAAGCTCAAGAAGCTGGAGCGGATGAAGTGGGTGGTGCAGATTTAGCAGAAAAAATCAGCGGCGGTTGGTTTGAGTTTGATCAAGTTGTTGCAACTCCAGACATGATGGCATCTGTTGGTAAGCTCGGTAAGGTTCTTGGTCCACGTGGATTAATGCCAAACCCTAAGCTTGGAACAGTGACATTCGAAGTCGGTAAAGCAATTAAAGAACTAAAAGCTGGACGTGCTGAATACCGTGCTGAAAAAGCAGGTATTGTTCACACTGCAATTGGTAAATTAAGTATGACTCCTGAGCAACTTTGCGAAAACGCAGATGCTGTCATGGAAGTAATCGTCAAAGCGAAGCCTGCTTCGGCAAAAGGGACATACGTAAAGCGTATGACGATTTCATCTACGATGAGTCCCGGTATTAAAGTTGATGTAACCAAGTATCGCGGGTAGGTAACAAATGGCAATTTCAAAAGCAAAAAAACATGAGTTAAGAAAAGACTTTGCTGAAAAGTTCAGTGAAGTAGATTCTGCGATTATCGCAAACTACAGTGGTTTAACCATGACACAGTTGACGGATCTAAGAAGATCTCTTCGTGAAATGGATTCGACTTTTAAGGTCATCAAAAACCGTGTTGCAAAAAAAGCTCTAGAAGATGAGGCCAAAGAGTTTGGTGATCTTTCTGAGCATCTAAAAGGTCCAGTAGGAGTTGTTTTTGTAAAAGGCGATATCGCTCAAGTTGCAAAAGCAGTTTTGAAGTTTGAAAAAGATAACGATGCCTTTGAAGTCACTGGTGGAGTTATTGATAAGAGTGTTGTTAGTCTTGATGAGCTCAAGGCTATTTCTGATCTTCCAAGTCGTGAAGAGTTGCTTGCAAAAATCGTTGGCTCGATTGCATCTCCATCGCGTGGGTTGGTCACGGTACTTTCTGGTGTTTCAAGAAACCTTGTTCAGGTTCTTGGTGCCATAAAGGATAAAAAGTCTGCATAACAGTAACGTTTGAGAATATTTTTAGAGTTTATTAAAGGAGAATCGAGAGATGGCAGTAACAAAAGACCAAGTTGTTGAGTTCTTAGAAAACTTAACTTTGCTCGAAGCAGCTGAGTTAGTAACAGAATTAGAGGACAAGTTTGGCGTCAGTGCCGCGGCTCCTGTTGCTATGATGGCAGCTGGTGGTGCAGCTGGTGGTGCAGCAGTAGAAGAGCAAACTGAATTTACAGTTGTTCTAAAAGCAGCTGGTGCAAAGAAAATCAACGTAATTAAAGAAGTTCGTGCAATCACTGGTCTTGGCTTAAAAGAAGCAAAAGACTTGGTTGAAGGTGCACCTAAGAACGTAAAAGAAGATATCCCAAAAGAAGAAGCTGAAAAAGTAAAAGAAGCTTTGGTTAAAGCGGGTGCTGAGGTTGAGCTTAAGTAAGTTGTTTACATCTTGTGCAGTTATTGGGTATAACTTGTCAAGTGCTGTGGATTGCTACATATTGCAATTCCGTAATTATCAACGAGCGTAAGTATTGAAATCTCATTGTCTTTACATTTTATGACGATTAGTCCTGCGGTAATGGTAAACGCAAATGCCATTACTGAGCGGGCTTTTCGTGCTTTGAAGTTTTTTGCGGCGGAGCCATCATGACCACATTAAATTCAAGTTTTGCGAGACCTCGTAAAACTTTTACTTCCATTCCTCAAGCAATCGAAATTCCGTATTTGATTGAAGTGCAAAAAAATAGTTACAGACGTTTTTTGCAAATGGACGTACACCCAGATAAGCGTGAGGAAACTGGACTACAACAAGTATTTAACTCGGTCTTTCCGGTTCATGATTTTGCAGATACTGCTTCTGTTGAATTTGTTTCTTATTCATTTGAAGACCCAAAGTACGATGTTGATGCTTGTCGTCAGCGTGGGATGAGTTTTGCGGCTCCTCTTAAAGTCGTTGTGAGACTTGTGATTTGGGATAATGACAAAGAGTCCGGTGTAAAGACAATCCGCGACGTGAAAGAACAAGAAGTCTACTTTGGCGAACTCCCATTAATGACTGAAAACGGTACTTTTATTGTAAATGGTACTGAGCGTGTGATTGTTTCTCAATTACACCGTTCTGCAGGTGTGTTTTTCGATCATGATAAAGGCAAAAATTCTACATCTGGAAAACTACTATTTTCTGCACGTGTGATTCCTTATCGTGGGTCTTGGCTAGATTTTGAATACGATACAAAAGACATTCTTTATGTCCGTATCGACCGCCGACGTAAAATGCATGCAACGATTGTTCTAAGAGCTCTTGGTTATTCTGATCAAGACCTTCTAGACTACTACTACAAAAAAGAAACCATCTTCGTAGATGATGGGAAATTCCGTAAGAAACTTGATTTTGATCTATTGCGTGGTCAGCGTGCTACAGCAGATTTAATTGATCCTTCTTCCGGAAAAGTCCTCGTAAAAAGAGGCCGCCGCATTTCAATGGGCGTGATCAAGCAAATCCAAAGTTCTGGTATTGAATACTTAGAGCTAGAACCAGCAAACTTAATTGGTAAAATTGTTGCTGAAGATATCTTTAAAGGTGACGAGTTGGTGATCCCAACAAACACTGAACTTACTGAAGAAGAAATCGAAAAGCTTTTCGAAGCTGGAATCAAAAAATTCCCAATTCTTTTTATTGATGGAATTAACGTAGATGTTTCACTTAGAAATACCCTGCTTAATGATAAAATATTATCTCAAGAAGAGGCTGTTCTCGAGATCTATAAGCGTCAAAGACCCGGTGATCCACCGACGATTGAAGCTGCAAACCTATTGTTTGAGAATTTGTTTTTTAACCCGGACCGTTACGACTTAAGTACGGTTGGTCGTATGAAGTTAAACGAAAGACTAGGCGTTGATGTACCTCTAGAAAAGCGTGTTTTAACAAAAGACGATATCTTAAAAACAGTTAAAACTATTTTGAACCTAAAGTCTGGTACGGGCGATATTGATGATATTGATAACCTAGGCAACAGACGTGTGCGTGCTGTAGGTGAATTGCTTGAGAACCAATATCGTATTGGTTTATTAAGAATTGAAAGAGCAATTCGTGAGAGACTGCAATTACAAGATGCTGATACATTGCTTCCACATGATTTTATTAACAATAAGCCTGCTTCAGCAGTTGTTAAAGAATTCTTTGGAAGTTCTCAGCTTAGTCAGTTTATGGATCAAACAAACCCACTATCTGAAGTAACTCACAAAAGACGTTTATCGGCACTTGGGCCGGGCGGTCTTTCTCGTGAAAGAGCTGGTTTTGAAGTTCGTGACGTTCACCCAACTCACTACGGTAGAATCTGTCCAATTGAAACACCTGAAGGTCCAAATATTGGTTTGATTTCTTCACTTGCTTCATTTGCAAGAGTAAATACTTATGGCTTTATCGAAACTCCTTACCAAGAAATTAATTCGGGTAAAGTAAAATACTACTCTGCGACAGAAGAGCACGCTGACCATGTTGTTGCTCAAGCTTCTTTTGATAAAGAGACCTCAAAAAATGATGACCTTGTTGCTGCAAGACGTAAAGGTGAAGCAGAAACAGTTCGTGGTGAAGAAGCAGACTTAAAAGATGTTGCAAGTAACCAGTTGGTTTCTGTAGCTGCATCATTGATTCCTTTCCTACAAAACGATGATGCAAACCGGGCGCTTATGGGCTCGAACATGCAACGTCAAGCTGTCCCACTTTTAAAGACTCGTGCTCCACTTGTTGGAACGGGTGTTGAGAAGATTGTCGCAAGAGATTCTGGTGCTGGTATCGTTGTGAAGCGTGACGGTGTCGTTTTTTCTGTAGATGCAGACCGTATTGTTGTCAAAGCGGATACGGATGATGAGGCAAACTTAACAGAAGTTGGTAGTGACGTAGACATCTACAAGCTACAAAAATACAAAAGATCAAATGTTGATACATGTATCAACCAAAAGCCAATCGTTGTGAAAGGCGAAAAAGTAAAACAAGGTGATGTGATTGCCGATGGTTTTGCAACAGAAATGGGTGAGTTAGCTCTTGGTCAAAACCCAGTTGTGGCATTTATGCCGTGGGGTGGTTACAACTTTGAGGACTCCATCCTGCTTTCAGAACGCCTTGTAAAAGATGATATTTATACAAGTGTTCACATTCAAGAGTTTGAGTGTATTTCTAGAGATACGAAACTAGGTTCAGAAGAGATTACAGCTGATATTCCAAATGTTGGTGAAGAGGCTCTCAATAACCTAGATGATGCTGGTATTATCCGAGTAGGTGCTGAAGTAGTGCCTGGTGATTTGCTAGTAGGTAAAATCACTCCAAAAGGTGAAACTCAGTTAACTCCAGAAGAAAAACTTTTGAGAGCAATCTTTGGTGAAAAAGCTGGTGATGTAAGAGATACCAGTCTTCGTGTTCCGCCGGGAGTTGTTGGTACGGTTATTGGTGCAAAGGTTTTTGCTCGTGAAGGTACCGAAAAAGATGTTCGAAGCTTGCAAATCGAAGAGCAAGAAATCGAGAACCTTAAAAAAGATGAAGCAGATAGAATTCGTATTATTAAAGATTCTGCTGCAGGTAAACTTGTAAAAATTGCAAAAGATGCAACGGTTACAAATGATGTTATTAATCCTGAGTCAGGTGACATGGCATTTAAAGACGACAAGGTAACTTACGACGCATTAAATTCAGTTGAGTTTAAACAGTGGGACCGAATTGTTTTAAATAACGCGTCAGCTGCTGACACATTCAAAAAATGTGTTGCAAACATGAAAGAAAAAATCACAACGGTTCGTTACATCACGGACGAGCAAATCAAAAAAGTCAAAAAAGGCGATGAGCTTCCTCCAGGCGTGATTAAGATGGTGAAACTTTATGTTGCTATCAAACGTAAAATTCAAGTCGGTGATAAAATGGCCGGCCGTCACGGTAACAAAGGTGTTGTTTCAAGAATTCTTCCAGAAGAAGATATGCCGTTCCTTGCAGATGGACGTCCAGTTGATGTTGTCTTGAACCCTCTTGGTGTTCCGTCACGTATGAACGTTGGTCAGATTCTAGAAACTCATCTTGGTTGGGCAGCAAAAGGACTTGGTGAAAAAATCACTGACCTTCTTGAAGAAAACGACCGTAGTGCATTAGAAAACACAATCGTTGAAGTCTTCGATGATCGTGAAGATGTCAAAAGCTTTGTTCGTAAGGCGAGTGACGATGAACTAAATAGTTTTATGTCTAAGTATAAAGAGGGTGTTCATTTTGCAAACCCTGTATTTGATGGTGCCAAAGAATCAGATATTGCTAGATACCTTCAACTAAGTGACCGTGACGCAAATGGACAGTCAACGTTGTTTGATGGTCGTTCAGGTAATAAGTTTGATAATAATGTCACCGTTGGTGTCATGTACATTCTTAAGCTTCATCACTTGGTAGACGAAAAAATTCACGCTCGTTCAATCGGGCCATACTCACTTGTGACTCAACAACCTCTTGGTGGTAAAGCACAATTTGGTGGTCAGAGACTTGGAGAGATGGAAGTTTGGGCTCTTGAAGCTTACGGTGCAGCACACTGTCTACAAGAATTCCTAACCGTGAAGTCAGATGATGTCATGGGCCGTACAAGAATGTACGAGTCAATTGTTAAAGGTCAAAACAAGATGAACCCGGGTGTTCCTGAGAGTTTCAACGTTTTGGTAAAAGAATTACAGAGTCTAGGGTTGGATATCAGCATGCTCAAGCAGGGTGATGAAGACTTAGATGATGCATTGGATATGGTTTAGACAACTTTTAGATTTTAGAAGACGAGGTTAATCTTGAGAGATTTTACGAATTTTTTTGATAAGCAATCTGACCCACTAAATTTTAGTGCCGTTAAGGTTTCGCTCGCTTCGCCTGAAAGAATCAGGAGTTGGTCTTATGGTGAGGTTAAAAAACCAGAAACCATCAACTACCGAACTTTCAAGCCAGAACGTGATGGTTTATTTTGTGCAAAGATTTTTGGACCGGTTCGTGACTACGAATGTATTTGCGGTAAGTACAAAAGAATGAAGCATCGTGGGATTGTTTGTGACAAATGTGGTGTAGAAGTTATTTCTTCAAAAGTACGCCGTGAAAGACTAGGTCACATCAACCTTGCAGCTCCAGTAGCTCATATTTGGTTTTTAAAATCACTGCCTTCGCGTATTGGTGCCATCCTTGATATTACTCTCAAAGATATTGAGCGTATTCTTTATTCTGAAGCTTATATTGTTTTGGATGCAGGAAACGAAGACGTTACAAAATTAACTCAAGGTCAGGTTATCTCAGAAGAAGATCATGATCGAATGCTGCAAGAGCTTGGAAACGGTGCTTTTAGAGTTGGTGTTGGTGCTGAAGCGGTTTTAGAGCTCCTTCAAAACATTGATGTTGCTGATCTTGCGGATCAGTTACGTCCAGCATTAGCGGCTGCAACTTCTGAAGCTGCACGTAAAAAAATTCAAAAACGACTAAGAGTTATTGAAGCGTTCAACAATAGTGACGCAAGACCATCTTGGATGATGTTAAATGTTATCCCGGTTTTACCTCCTGATTTAAGACCTCTTGTTCCACTTGATGGTGGAAGGTTTGCAACTTCGGATTTAAATGATCTTTATCGCCGTGTGATTAACCGTAATAACCGTCTTTTAAGACTTGTTGAGCTTAATGCTCCAAGCATTATCGTCAGAAACGAAAAGCGTATGCTTCAAGAATCTGTCGATGCTCTTTTTGATAACGGTCGTCGAGGTAAAATTTTTACTGGGCCAAATAAGCGTCCATTAAGATCACTTTCTGATATGCTAAAAGGTAAGCAAGGTCGTTTCAGACAAAACTTACTTGGTAAGCGTGTTGATTACTCTGGTCGTAGTGTTATTGTTGTGGGTCCACAACTTAAACTACACCAATGTGGTCTTCCAAAGAAAATGGCAATTGAGCTGTTCAAGCCATTTCTTTACAACAAACTAGAAGAGCAAGGAATTGTCTCTACAATTAAAAGTGCAAAAAAACTTGTAGAAAAAGAACGCCCAGAGGTATGGGACGTCCTTGATGCTGTAACAAGAGAGCATCCGATCATGTTAAACCGTGCACCAACTCTTCACCGTCTGGGTATTCAAGCTTTCGAACCGGTGCTTATTGAAGGTAAAGCGATTAGGCTTCACCCGTTAGTATGTTTTGCATTCAATGCCGATTTTGACGGTGATCAGATGGCCGTTCACGTTCCTCTTTCTGTGGAAGCACAGATGGAAGCTCGTGTTTTGATGATGTCTACCAATAATATCTTAAGCCCTGCTTCTGGTAGCCCGGTGATTGTTCCTTCTCAAGATATCGTTTTGGGATGTTACTACTTAACTCGTGAAAACGTAGAAGATACGGGTGCTGGACGTAAGTTTGGTTCTCTTGCTGAAGTCCGTGCAGCATACGATCATGATGCAGTTGGCTTACAAGCTCCAATCACAGTAGTGATTAACGGCGAAAAAGTAGAAACAACAGTAGGGCGTGCTATCTTAACAGAAGTAGTACCTCCGGAAGTTCCATTTGATTTATATAACCGAACATTAGCTAAAAAAGATTTAGCTAGCTTAGTTTCCGATACGTTTAAATACAGTGGTCCAAAGAGTACTGTGCTTCTTGCGGATGCTCTTCGTTCGATTGGTTATAGATATGCAACAAAATCAGGTATTAGTATTTGCATGGGTGACATGGTTATCCCGGATACGAAGCAAGGTATCTTGGATAAAGCATATGAAGAAGTTAAAGTTATTAAAGAGCAATACTCTGAAGGTCTTCTTACCGAAGGTGAGAGATACAATAAAGTAATTGACGTCTGGGCGAAGGTTACTGAAAGTATTTCAGGAGAGATGATGGCAAACATTGCCAACACCACAGCAACCAACCACAAAGGTGAAGAAGTTACCGTACCAAGTTGGAACTCAATTTATATGATGGCAGATTCTGGTGCGAGGGGTTCTAGTCAGCAGATTCGTCAGCTTGCCGCAATGCGTGGTTTGATGGCAAAGCCATCTGGTGAAATTATTGAAACACCGATTACCTCAAACTTCCGTGAAGGACTAACAGTACTTCAATACTTTACCTCAACTCACGGTGCTCGTAAGGGTCTAGCCGATACAGCATTGAAAACTGCAAGTTCTGGTTACCTGACAAGACGTCTCGTAGATGTTGCCCAAGATAGTATTGTTGGCATTGATGATTGTGATGCAAAAGACAGTATTAACATTACGGCGCTTCGTGATGGTGGTGAAGTCAAAGAAACTCTTGGAGTTGTTGCAAACGGACGTGTTGCTGCAGAAGATATTATTGATCCTGCAACAAACGATGTCATTATTCGTCGTAGCGAAGTGATCACTGATGCATATGCTAAAAAGATTGACGAGGTTGGTCTTGAGATTATCGCCGTTCGTTCCCCACTTACTTGTGAAGTTCGTCGTGGAATTTGTGCAAAATGTTACGGAAAAGACCTTGGAACAAACAACCTTGTAAACGTTGGTGAAGCAATTGGTGTTATCGCTGCTCAGTCAATTGGTGAGCCGGGTACTCAGTTGACGATGCGTACATTCCACTTTGGTGGAACAGTAACTCACAAAGTTGAAACGAGTAGTTTAGTTTCTCAGTTTACGGGTGTTGCAAAATTTAAAAACCTTACAACGGTTGTAAACAGAGACGGTAAAAAAACAGTTTTAAGCCGTAATGCAGAAATCGAGATCATTGGGCCAACGAAAAAAGTCCTTGATACATACCCGATTACTTATGGTTCTATCTTATTGTTAGAAGAGGATGGACAGCAGTTAGAAGCTGGTCAGCCAATTTCACAATGGGACCCATTTGCGGTTTCCATCATTGCAGAAGTAGATGGAACTACGGTTTATCAAGATCTAGTAGAAGGTCAGTCTATCGAGGAAAAAGTAGACGAAACGACTTTCTTAACACGTAAAGTTGTAACGGATTTTAGAACAACAGAACTAAAACCACGTATTGAAATTCATGACTCAAAAGGTGAGTGTGTCAATATCAGTGGCGTGAAGTCTGCACGTTACACACTTCCAGCTGGAGCGCAGATTCAGGCGAACAATGGTGAGCCAATCAAAGCCGGTGATGTTCTTGCTAAGATTCCTCGTGAAGCATCAAAAACCCGTGATATTACCGGTGGTCTACCACGTGTTGCTGAGCTTTTTGAAGCACGTAAACCAAAAGATGCTGCTGTTATGGCAGACCGTGAAGGAACGATTTCTTTTGGAGCTGACTCAAAAGGTAAACGTAAAGTTATCATTACTGCTGATGATGGTGATGCAAGTGAATTCTTGATTTCAAGAGGGAGTCACATTGTTGTCACTGAAGGTGATTATATCCGTAAAGGTGATTACCTTGTAGATGGATCTCCAAGCCCACACGATATTTTGGCTGTGCTTGGAATGAAGGCACTTGCAAAATATATCGTCGATGAAATCCAAAAAGTTTATAGGCTTCAGGGTGTAAAAATTGATGATAAACATATTGAAGTTATCGTGCGTCAAATGATTCGTCGTGTGAGAATCGTTGATTGTGGAGACACAAGGTTCTTGCCTGCTGATCAAGTAGATAAGTTTGAGGTTCTAGAAGAGAATAAACGCCTTGAGAGCAGAGACTTAAGAGGTGCTACTTTTGAGCCAGTATTACTTGGTATTACAAAAGCATCACTCTCAACAGAAAGCTTTATTTCTGCAGCGTCATTCCAAGAGACTACAAAAGTTCTTACAGAAGCAGCAGTTAACTCAAAAGTCGATCATTTACGCGGACTTAAAGAAAACGTAATCATGGGTCGATTGGTGCCAGCAGGTACAGGTTGTATACATTACAGGGAGTTAGAGTCCCATGTGCTGGATACGCCCGATTTTGGTGGAAAAGCTGAAAGTATAAACATATAAAAGGGCCTTGATCGTTGGCATTTTCCAGCGATTTTTGGTAATCAATGAGTTCGATTTGGAGTTATAGGAAGACAAATGCCAACGATTAATCAGATTATAAATAAGGGTAGACATACCCAAAAGAAAAAATCCAATTCACCCGCACTTGCGAGTTGCCCATCTAAGCGTGGCGTTTGCGTCAGAGTAGAGACAAGAACTCCAAAAAAACCAAACTCAGCACTTCGTAAAGTAGCACGTGTTCGTTTGTCTAACGGCATGGAAGTTAACTCTTACATTGGTGGTGAAGGTCACAACTTACAAGAACACAGTGTTGTTTTAGTTCGTGGTGGTAAAGTAAAGGATCTTCCGGGTGTTCGTTATCACGTAGTTCGTGGAACACTGGATTGTTTAGGTGTTGATAAGCGTCGTCGCGGTCGTAGTAAATACGGTGCGAAGAAGCCAAGTTCTAAGTAAATAAATTTTCAAGCGAAGAAGCGATAAGGAATAAATAATGCCAAGAAGACGTGAAGTCCCCAAAAGAGTGATCTTACCAGATCCAAAGTACAACGAAGAAGTTGTAAGTCGTTTTGTAAACTGTATGATGATGCACGGCAAAAAAGCCGCTGCAGAAGTTCAGTTCTATAAAGCAATTACAATTATCGATAAGCAAAGTACTGAAAAAAAGGGTATCGAAATTTTTAGAACTGCACTTGAGAATACAAGACCGGTCCTAGAAGTAAAAAGCCGTCGTGTTGGTGGTTCTAACTATCAGGTTCCAATCGAAGTTCGTCCAGAGAGACGTCAAGCATTGGCAATCCGTTGGTTGATTGAATTCGCAAGAAAAAGAACTGACAAAAATTCTATGTGTGAGCGTTTAGCTGCTGAGTTGACAGATGCTGCCAACAACCGTGGTGGAGCAATCAAGCGTAAAGAAGACGTCCATAAAATGGCCGAAGCAAATAAGGCATTTGCTCACTTTCGCTGGTAGTCACCAACGAGATCATTTATTATTACCCGCGAGTAGGAAAAGAAGCTTAAGGCTTTTTGACCGCAGCGGGTTTTTTAGTTTCAGAGGAATACAGGTCCATGGCAAAATCAAAATCAGTAGATATTTCTAAGTTAAGAAACATTGGGATAATGGCCCATATTGATGCCGGTAAAACCACGACCACAGAACGTATTCTTTATTATACGGGTAAGATTCATAAAATCGGCGAAGTACATGATGGAACAGCAACCATGGATTGGATGGTTCAAGAACAAGAGCGTGGTATTACGATTACCGCTGCTGCAACTACTTGTTTCTGGGATAACCATTGTATCAATATTATTGATACTCCCGGTCACGTAGACTTTACCGTAGAAGTAGAACGTTCATTGAGAGTTTTAGATGGTGCGGTTGCTGTATTAGACGGGGTTCACGGAGTTGAAACCCAAACCGAAACGGTTTGGCGGCAAGCTGATAAATTTAAAGTTCCACGTATTTGCTTTGTTAATAAACTCGACCGAGTAGGCGGGGATTTTTGGGCGTCACTAGAAAGCGTCAAAGAAAAATTTGGAGCAAATGCCGTCGCATTTCAAATTCCAGTGGGGCAAGAAGATCAATTTACAGGAATGATTGACCTCATATCTCAGCATTTCCATTCTTGGCCGCTAGATGCAGAAAAAGACTCAGAGACGGAATTAAAAGAGGTTCCTGCTGACCTTGTAGATGAAGTAAAAAAACGACGAGAAGAACTCATTGAAGCCATTGTGGATTACGATGAGTCTTTAATGGAAAAATACTTAGAAGGTGTCGAGTTGAGCTCTGAGGAACTTTGGGCTGCAGCAAGAAAAGCAACAATCGCACTTGATTTAGTTCCCGTGTTTTGTGGTTCTGCTTTTAAAAACAAAGGTGTTCAACCACTTTTAGATGCTGTTTTAAAACTACTTCCTTCACCAGCGGATCTAGAAGATGTCCAAGGGTTTAATCCACATAAAACAGAGTTGCAGCTATCTAGGAAAAGAACAAAAGACGATTCGTTTTCTGCAATTTCATTCAAGATAGCGACAGACCCTTTTGTGGGGCAACTTGCTTTTACTAGAATTTATTCAGGAATCATGAAGGTAGGTGATTCTGTTTTAAATGCTAGAACAGGAAAAAAAGAACGCATCCAAAAAATATTTCGCATGCAAGCAAACCAACGCGAAGAAATTCAACAAGCAATTGCTGGAGATATTATTGCGGTTGCAGGTACAAAACTTGTGGCAACTGGGGATACTCTTTGTGATAGTGCTAATGCTATTTGTTTTGAAAGTTTTGATTTCCCAGAAACAGTAATCTCTCAAGCGGTAGAGCCAAAAAGTACCACAGACGCAACAAAGCTTGATAAGGCTCTTGCAAGGCTCGAAGCAGAGGACCCAACTTTTAAAGTTTCTGAGAATATGGAAACAGGTCAAAAACTTATTTCAGGTATGGGAGAGCTTCACCTAGCAATCTTGGTGGATAGACTTAAAAGAGAATTTAAAGTCGAAGCAAATATTGGTTCTCCACAAGTATCTTATAGAGAGAGAGTCAAAGGTACTTCTGAAATTTCGGAACGTTTTGAGCGTGAAGGTGCGTCAAAGCAGATTGCAGAAGTAAGGCTGAAAGTTGAGCTTTCTGAAGAGATAGAAAACAAAGTTCAAGTCAGAGTTTCTGAGCAACAGATTCCAAAAAAATTTCATCAAAGCATTGAAACTGGTGCAAAAGATGGATCAGGGTATGGGCCACTTGCTGGTTTTGCTCTCATCAACACAAAAGTCACGGTACTTGGTGGTGAGACAGATGATGAGTTTAGTGATGATATTGCTTTTAGATTAGCAGCTGCTAATGGTGTACGAAAAGCAATTCAAAAGGTAGGAACTTCATTATTAGAACCAATTATGGATATCGAGGTGCTAGTTCCTGAAGACTATGTCTCTGGTGTTATGACAGACCTCAATCAACGAAAAGCTAAAGTAAGCGGCATTATGCTCAAATCTGGGCTGCAATGTATCAGTGCACAAGCACCGCTGGCATCGATGTTTGGTTATTCAACAAGCCTTCGTAGCTCCTCGCAGGGTAAAGCCACGTACTCCATGAAGTTTGCAAAATATGACCAAGTAGACCAAGCAACTCTCACAAGGATTACTGGACTTTCTTGATTATGTTTGGGTATATTATACACCTAAGGGGGGCTATAGCTCAGTTGGTTAGAGCGCGTCGTTGACATCGACGAGGTCACAGATTCGAATTCTGTTAGCCCCACCATATTCATTAAAGATCATACCTTCGAATACATTCCAAGTTTGAATAGCATCTAGACTTATTAAGTCAC
>JALZUQ010000061.1 GCA_023301465.1 Oligoflexales bacterium | reverse complement strand
TGGCTTTTACCATACCAACTATTGTTATACTCAGTTTTTGAATTTGTTTCGTTTGATTGAGAACTGAATGCTTTGTCATAAAGATCCAGAGCAGAGCTCCGTCGTTCAGCGCTTTTTCTCGGAGTCTGTTGTTGACTTGCAGCGGGAGCTAACCCATCACTAGTCCCGTGCCAGCTATTGTTGCTTTCAACCTTATTGTTTGATGGGTCTTTAGTGCCCTTTCCAAACTCTTTATCGTAAAGCTCAATAGCGGAGCCACGTTGACCTTCATTTTTCATTTTTACAACAGCTATTGCACAAGTACTTTGAACTTCGTGTTTTTCACACCCTGAGGTTGTGTGGAGTTCGTTTATATGGAATGAGTACTTTTGACCAAATAGACGATTGTATTCAAGGGTTGTTTGCTCTAACGCACTATTATTTGAAATGTCTGCCTTTAAAGCATAGCTTGATACTCGCTCTCTGCATGAAAGAGTGGTTGCTGGTATGATCGAGATCAGTAAAAATAAATCTATTCTTCTCATTTGAAGAGCCTCCGTTTCTGGTAAACATGTCTGTTTAAAATTTATACTACAAAAATGAGTTTAGTAACAGTATAATTTACACATATTTTTTAACCGCTTTAAGTATCAGTAATCATTTGTTTTTTTTGAAAGTTATGCTTGTTTAAGGCTAAGTCCTTGCCTCAATTTAGATATATAACGAGGCCAAGGTCAGCTGGTGCATTTGAGTTTGCCTAATAATGATGCTACCTAGTTGTTGTCTATAATATAACCAGCAAGAGGCATTAATAATGAAAAAAAACGTTCTACTGATCGCGATGTTTTTATTATTTTCACTGAACTGTTTTGGTGCTTCAAATTTTTATAAAATTCTTGGTTTGAAAAATGATGCGACGTTCGTCGACATATCAAAAGCATACAGAATGCTTGCGAGGAAATTTCACCCAGATATTAGTAGTGAAAAAAATGCAAAATCAAAATTTCAAGAAATACAAAGTGCCTACGAAGTATTATCTGACCCATTAAAGAAGTCGGACTATGACTCTTCTCAATCTGTAGCCACGGCTAACTATCCGCAACAATCTTCATTTGATCAATTTCAAGGTTTTGGAGTAGACAGGAGATTTAATGCCAGTGAGAACTTAATGAGTGAGCTGGTCTTATTTGAGTCTAAAAATCACCCTGATATTCAAAAGATGATAGGCTTTGCAGTTTTAAAACTTCGAGATTCTTTGCCTCTAGTGAGACGTCCTTCAAAAGTGGACACCAAGTTAAGAAGATTTTTGATACAATCGACTTAATGGAGGTCCATAGAAATCATGGAAAAAAAGCGTAAAAAAAGAGTTACTTATACCTCAGACTTTAAGGAATCAGCTGCCCGGCTTGTTATCGAGCAAAGCATGACCCGAGCCAAGGTAGGTAAAGACTTAGGTGTTGATCATAATTTAATCGGTAAATGGGTCAAAGAGTTCAAAGAAAATGACGGTGAAGCTTTCCCCGGGAATGGCAAACTACCCAGCAAAGACCAGCAGATCAAAGACTTGCAAAAGCAAATCAAAGTTCTACGCATGGAAAGAGAAATCCTAAAAAAGGCCACAGCGTTCTTTGTGAATCACGGAGGGTAAAGTTCGCTTTCATTGATGAGTACCGATCAAGTTTCCCCGTGTCGATTTTATGCAGAGTTCTGAGTGTGTCTAGTAGTGGTTTTTACAAGTGGTTCAAACAGGGTGCGAAGTTGAAATCAGATGCAAGGCTTTTTCAGGAAGAAGCTGTAGAACGCGTCTTTTGGCATCATAAGAGACGCTATGGCATTAGAAGAATTTACAAACATTTGAAAGATGAAGGTATGTCTATCTCTAAAGATGTTGTTCGGCAAATAATGGATGAAAAAACACTTATAGCAAAGGGTAAAAAACCATTCAAGCGAACGACAATCTCTGGTGGAAACACACCTAAAGCAGAGAATCTGTTGGACAGAGAGTTTATGCCAGATGTCAGAGACATAGCGTGGCTCAGCGATATCACTTATCTGCCGAATGCTGATGGAGGGTTTTACTACCTTGCAGTAGTGCTTGAGCTTTGTAGCCGAGAGATTTTAGGATGGGCAGTGGGGACATCAATGGAAGCTTCCCTTGTTTGTGAGGCTTTTTTAAATGCTGTTATGAAAACTGAAGAGGTGAAGCCGGGAATTATCTTTCGCAGTGATCAAGGTAGCCAATACGATTCAAATAAATTTAATGAACTACTTGATGTCTATGGGTTTATTCCAAGCATGAGCAGGCGAGGTAACTGCTGGGACAACTCACCAGCGGAGAGTTTGTTTGACACAATAAAAACTGAACTCCCTGAGTGTCTTAAATGCTCAAGCCTTAAAGAAGTAAAGCTCATGTTATTTGAGTATATTGATATTTACTACAACCGCCAACGCATGCACTCAACTATTGACTATGGAATCCCTCACTGGTACAAACGCGACATTCGGGAGGTCCCGAACCTTCTTAACTAAGTGTCCACTTTTGACGTACCGGCTCACTAGAACCTAACCAACCTAATGGTTACTATAATAATATTGCAAATAATTTATGTGATATTTGGAGTAGGGTTGGCTTTTTTCCAGAATATACTAGTGGTAGTTTTAGTGTCTCGGAAGCTGCAAATACAGCTGCTCTAATTTTTTTATCAGATTTGTATGAGTTCGCCCCAGAAGTTGCAGAGTATTATTTAGAAAAACAGGCCAAATTTTTCATTGAAAGCATGATGCCGAAGAGAAAGTCGAGTAATGCTAAAGGGGTCGAATTTAGAGGGCTAGTTGAACGCTTGCTAAAATTTTCTCAGACATTAGATTTAAACATTAAATGGGATAGTTCAGCTCGCTGTAATCAGATGTTTTCAAATATACCGAGTTCTCAATAGTGATGGTTAAAAAACAAGAGTACTGTAATTTCAGTCCAGCAAATTATAAAACGTGATAATCAAAAAAATTTTTTAAGTACGCGATCAGTCTTGCTGATACGTCGCAGCGAGGTAGATTACGTAAAAATTTTTGCTTTAGTAGGGGCCCTGTAAAGAATGCTAGAGTTTTTCGTTGGGCTATGTGCCCTTGAATGAATAGTAAATGAGCATAAAAATCCTGAGTTCTTTATAATTCTACCAAGCTCTTACTTCACAAAAAGCTTTCTATTGAACTCACGCATTGGACTTAGCCCTTTAGCTATTCTTATCTTCCCTGCTTTTTCAAGTCGCTTAAGAACCTCAACCGTTAGATATCCACTCGAATACAGTAAAATCATAGACAAAATAAAGTTACCAATTAAACGAATCATTATGAATTCCTTTTTCTGGGGCCAAAAGCTCTTCGAGGGACACCCTGCTTTTTCAGGTTTTTTAAAACTGTTGATTTTGATATTCCAAGTTTATCAGCAGTCTCTCGGGAACAAAGGCCATGTTCGACATACAATTTTCTTACCGTCTCGCTACAGACAGATCTTCGACTCCAACACGATAGAACGCTCAAGGTCACGGTTGATAGTTCGTGTATTATGTCGCTGTCCCCACCACACCATGCCGTAAATCATCTGTATTCTTCATTATTAAAAAAAGAATATTCACTCAAATACCTGAGATTGGTTGTGATTTACCGCAAGCCATCATAAAGCACTTACGTTAGATTCAAAACTTCTTTGGTTGTTTAATGATAATTGCATAACCATTTGTTGGATCTATTATCTCTAAATATCGACCTTCTTTATACGGATCCCATTTATCTAAGTTTTTAGGTAAAAGCACTTCCTCTGGATCAACCCAAACTACGTAAGCTTTTTTAACAGAACCAGACAACACATACGCTGCAAGTCTACGGTGGTTAAGGGTCCAAATCTTCCCAGTAGAGTCTCTCCAAATATGAATGGGAGGGATATCGATAATCTGAATACTTCCGTCTTTCAACCTTCTTGCATTCTCTAAAACAGAGTAACCTCCATTTTTTGGGCGGCTTCGATACCTACAGTTATGTTGCATAAAGTGTATATTATGAATGGGAATCAGTAGTTCTTTATTTTTTGGTGCTGTGACGGGAGTTACCATTTCCTGGAACTGATAGTAATTCAACTTATCTTTCAATTTTTCTTCACTAGCAAAGTAAAATCGCTCATAGTTAAGGCCTTTGAGTTGATTTTCAAGGTCAGAATGACCGAAAGATTCATGGCATTTCTTTTTTGCTGAAATTAAGCAAGAAGATAATATTATTAACACAAAAAACTTATTCTGCATCTCCAGGCTCCTCCTTAACCCACTCGCGAAGGTAGCTTTTGAAATTTAAGAGATCTGTTGTATAACCAAATGTTTTATAAGACATTCTTGGGCCACAATCGAATAAGACCCAATGGCTAGATTTAAAATTCCAGAACAAATTTTCACTTTTTATATCCAAACCAATCCCTGTATCTCTTGAGAACCTACGCGCTTCTAAAAAAAGTTTTTTAAGATCTTTCAATTGTTCTGATGATAATTTTGAACTTTTAAGAATTTCAGAAGCAAAATAACGAGAATCTAAGTATTCTTTTTCCAAATACGAGAAATTTTCGCCATGACTAATAATTTGATCAACATGGATTCGGTATTTAGAACTGAGAAGAAAACGATTTACCAAGTATTCTATATGCATTTTATGAGCGTATTTTGATTTAATAGGAATTTTAAATACCTGCTTAGAGTCAGATAAAAAAACATCAGCATTGTAACCTTGCCCAAGTCTTTTTTTTAGCTTCTCAGGTCTAAACCAAGTATGCTTCTTATCGTTATATTTGAGTTTCTTCCAGCTTTTTCTATATGAATGCTCTTTAGATTTAATAGATTCAAGATGAGAAATATTTAATTCTCCGTCAAATGATAAATGACATAATTCAGCACAAAAAACATCCGAAGCCAGAAATAATGTTATAAAAAAGACTTTCGACATTTACCACCTTTCAAATTAATAAGCTCTAAAACCTCATCAAACTTTGGTATTCCACTACTAAATATACGTGATATATCTTTGCCTTGAATAGAACTTCCATCAAAAAGCTGCATCAACAACAAATCTTCTAATAGTCTCTTAATTTCTTTAGTTTTTTTAGTTTTTTTTCTTAAGGCTTTGAACAAATCTCGCAGCACATCCGAATAGAAAAAGATATTCTCTTTTGTTGCGAACGAACGAATAAATATTAAAGTTAATGGCATAACATCTGAGTAACTCTCAAAATTTTTAATTATTTTTTTTAACACACCCACAAATTTAGTCTTATTTTTTCGTTTAAAACCTATCTTAACAATAGCTGGAATGATTTTCTCTAAGGACTCCTCAGCTTCTAGCTGATTTGCTCTTTCAAGAAAACCCAATATCCTTCTAGCAGAATAATTTTCACTTAGCCCATGTAAAGAAATAGAGAGCAAGTCTTCGAACAACTCAAATTCGTCAGCAGTAATATGGTCCATGCACAAGCTATAAACTATTTTATAAAAATGCTTATCTAAGCTCTCTGAATTAATAAAAGACTTAAATATAATTTGCTTTACAAACTCATTGAGACCAAGGGCATCAATATAAACACTTAAATGTCCGTACAAATAAAGAAAAGTCTTATCTAATATGTCATCCGACATCTCTGAAGATTGATATGATAAAGTTCCATTTTTTTGATTTATTTTTCGTAGCTTTATATCGTCAATCATCTTCTCAATCGGAAAGTAATCTTGCAAAGATCTAAGCCCATCGAAATCATTAGACCTAACAGCATTTTGAACTGCAGAGCGCAATTCATTAATATAGTCTTGGTATTGTAAAACATACGAACGTATCTTACCCATAAATCTAATTGCGGCATTTTGAGATTT
This sequence comes from Oligoflexales bacterium, assembly GCA_023301465.1. GTDB lineage: Bacteria > Bdellovibrionota_B > Oligoflexia > Oligoflexales > JALZUQ01 > JALZUQ01. The sequence goes on along the minus strand of JALZUQ010000061.1, from coordinate 7,038 downwards.
TTTATTTTGTTTGTGACTTAAAACCTCAATTGAATCACCATCTTGATAAAAAAGTTTTCCAGAACGAGTATAATGCGGCAATTGTTCAATATCTTTGCCATCCCCGAATTCTAAAAAAGCACCTACTGAGTTGTGCCTGCTAGTATGAGACTCCAAAAGAAAAATATTAAATTGCTTACGATACTTATATGGAAAATTTCTAATAATTGCCTCAGGCACAGAACCATGAAATCCAGTTTCAAAAAAAAGATGTCTACTACCTCTACTCAGCGACTGCATACTAAGCTTACTCTGCTTTAAGTAACCCAGCTGATTTGAGTCATATGCTAGAGCTGTTGAAATATTATCAAGGTGCAAACGTGATAAAACAGCCTTATTATTTGAATAAATTAAACTTGCAATGTCAAATGCGTACTCCGCATCGCGAGCTAAAAAATGAAACTCATAACCTGAGTAAATCTCGACAGCTAAGATAGTTGACACAACAAGCCCTTCAATTAGTCGCTCGTCGTTTTCAGTGGTTTTTATATTTTCAACATCTGATATTTTTGGGCGTTTAGAGTAAACATCATAATGCGACAACACACCTTGAGCTGCAGACTCACTAAGACTATGATTACTCCATATACACAATAAAATAATAAGTTTAATATTCATGGAAAAAATCAACCTTTTCCTCACCAAGGCGAACCCCAAAGAAAAGATTTTTTTCTGGGTTTTTTCTTAGGTACTTTTGAATGCTTTTCTATTAGCTGCTTTACATCTTTCATTTCATTTGTCACTAAGTTAGGGCGTGCTGAAAGCTGACTATGTAATCGAGAGACATCACTTGAGAAGTCAGCACCATTAACTCCAGACATAGTGACAACAGACTCGACTGTAAGTGACAAAATATCTTGAAAAAAAGCAAAATTGTAGTTGTGATAATCATCATTCGCAGCATGATATCCTGGAGTTATATGATCATCATCATAAATAGTAGAAATCAAAACAGCCGGAATATTCTGCTCCCAATACATCCCAAGATCAGTAGAATCAGGAAGAGCACCATCAAACTCAAGCTTTAAATCGACTTTCCTGTCATTGTATTTTTGAAATTCATAATGAAGAACTTGACCAATTTTTGCAGACTGTCGGTAAGCTACTACTGGATCAAAATCATTATCAAAAGACTTTCTGTCATGATGATTTCTATCACCAACCTCAACGACAAATGATGGCTTACTTGGATAATCAGTACCAATTCTAGCATAACCAATCATATCTAATACTAGTACAGCCTGAACATTCTCCTCTTTCTCTATAATAGATTTAGCATGATGCTCAGCACCATGCATTCCAGACTCTTCCAAATCAGTGAAGACAAATCGGATTGTTTTGTCCGGTTTTGTATCAGAAAATATACGCATCATTTCTAACAATGAGATAACTCCAGAACCATTATCATCCGCACCTGGAACATGTGCAAAAACAGTATCATAGTGGGCACTCACTTCGATAATTTGATCCGGAAACTTACTACCCGGTATTGTAACAATTATATTATGTGCATAACTTCCATAATCTTCTTTATTTTTCGTCTTGTTATTTTTAGAGATATCACGGGGCAATATGTTTAATAGAAATTCAAAATCTTCCTTTATAAACATAGGTTTCTCAAAAATACCCGAACGTTCTTTATCAGTAATACCTGCCATATGAGCTGCTTCAAGATCTTTTTCACTTGCAACAACAATAAGATCGTTTTCTTCTGTATCCCAATAATAATACATCCTCTTAAGACCAAACGTTTCTAAAACTTCGAAATGATTAGCTATATCCAAAAACTCGCTATATAAATCAGAAATATAACTGTAGGAAAAATTCCTTAATTTTTTATACGATTTAGGTTTTTCTTTTTCACCATAATATGCAAAGTACCAACGTTTAAAATCCTCAAGAGAATGACTCTCCCAAAGCTCCTTTAACTCAGCCTCACTCATAGAACTTAAATCGACTTTATCTTCTTTTGTTGAAAGATCAATTGGTGGCAAAAAACCATCGTTAATTTTGTATTTTTGAACCTTTGACTTAAGACCAAGAGACTTTGCCCGCCTAACAACAAATTTCCTAAAAGTTTGTTTTTCTTCTTCACTGTACCTAGCCTTGAGACTTATGTCTGTACCCTCTAAATGAGCAACCCCGCTAATCATCAAAAGATCTGCTTTTAAAAGTTTCGGGTCAATCTGACTAGACATAGCTCTAGTAGAATTATTATCCGTAGGTGACAAAAGCTCATTATCACTGAAAAAAGCATCAACGCAAGTAGCTCCAACACCAACAGAAGGATTAAATAATAAAGAACAATATATTACTAAAAACCGAAAAGAAATCACTCTTTGTCTCCTTGCTCATCTTTATTCGCTTTACTTTCTTTCAACCTTAATAAGTACAGCTGGAAATTTAATCTTTCTTGACGATCTGCATAAGTTCTTTTAGGACTAATGCCAAAGACATGATCATCATCTTCTAGCTCATCATCTTCTAGCTCATCATCTTCTAGCTCATCATCTTCTAGTTTATGCCTTAACTTAACTCTAGCCAAACCATACTCAAGAACTTCAGCATTAAATAATTGTCGAAATATTTCATCGTCTCTTTTTGCTAAAGACTTGTCTACTTTGAGTAATCTTGGATGAATATTTTTTTTTGATAGAATCGGCCCAGATAATAAACCAATAAATTCGCCAATCAAACCCACGTTAGAACTATAGAAATACCAGTTTATTGGAAGATCTTTTTTCCATTTAGCTTGGTTAATACCACTATTAATATCAGAAGGTGATATATATACAGCAGGAACATCAGCTTCCCACAATTTTTGATGCAAATAGCTTTTCGAATCGTCACGCAAAACCCTTAAATCTGTACTGCGCCCATCATACCTACTTGCTTGAAATATTAATTTTTCTATGAGGTTTACAGTACTTTTGTAGCCATTCTCTGTTGCAAAACGCTGTTTCCCACCGCCTTGAATATAGAGAGGGAAAGGCCCCTGATCAACATGATCAAGGGGTGAGTAAGCAATTCCTTTTATAAAAATTGCCATTTGGTTATTAGATCTTTTGTTTTTTAGCTCTTTGATGACCAATGAGTTTTCAATATCCTCTTGCTGACTACTTGTGAAAACAAACTGAATTGTTTCATCTGAGCCTATTTGTGCAAAAACACGCATTAACTCCAGAGCTGCAGCAATATCTGGAATATTTGTTGTTTTACTATCATTTTCTATAAAATTAAAGTCCACAAAAAGCTGAATTGTTTTTGGGTACTTGGATTTACCAGACACCTCAGCAACAAAATCACCGCTATTCTTCTTGGAACCTGGCGTGTACCTTTTAAAACTAACCCCATACTCATTTGCTCTATGCTTCAAGTAGGCAATCACGTCAGATTTAGATCTTAAGAACTTATGCTTTTGTTTAATTACAGATTTAGAGTGTTTTTTAACAAATGGCAACTGACCTGACAGAACTAAAAAATGAAAATTCAAATGATCATCTAAAATTAAGTGCGCAACGTTTCTCGAAGAAGCCAGCCTTTTCTTTGTGATTTTATTATCCTTCACAAAAGAATCAAAGCAACCTACATTAGCATTAGCGTTAGCGTTAGCGTTAAAGCTTAAAAAGAAAAAAGCATAAGAAATATAAAAACTAACAAATTTACCGCTACAAATCATAATTAATCTTAATCCTTACTTAAAAACTTGATTGCATTTACTAGAAGAATTTGCCCGAGCTATATCAAGTAAAAGTTCATACACGTCTTTATCAATTGAATCCTGACGCCCTAAATATTTATTATACTTTAATTTAAGTGATTTCTTCATTTTTCCGTCATTTCTTTGAATTAAACCAATCAACGCAAGAACCTTACTGTTAATATCTTCATCGTCATCTCTTGTCTTAAGCAGTTCCTTTAATACTTTTTTCCCACCAACTCTTGACTTTGCAAAAAATTCCAAAGCATATCGAGTAAAACGCAAGTCAGAATCTAAAAAATTCCGATTCGCAAGAGCAGGCAAAATTTCATTTACTTGAGTAATAGTTAGCTCTGGTTCTCTTTTTAATTTATTCACAGAATAGTACGCCCAAAAAGACTTAGCCCTGAAATCAAGACCATTGACGATTAATGACTCCACTATTCCGTCTCCACTAAGAAATGAGTCGAAAGTTTTAACGCCGTTTTCTACTAAAAACAATAGTAAGTATTTTATGCGTTTAGATTTGCGGCTCTGATTTTGGCGAATATCTTGAGACTTTAGGTAGCTAGAAACTTCTGATTCAATTGTTAGCACCTGTTTTTTTGAAAGAAGACTCAAAGGTGATACAGAACCAAAATACCTAGATATTTTGTCCACGGATTCATTCTTTAGAAATTCCTCCAACACTTCTTGCACAAGATGTTTATATTTCTTTGAGCTTAATTTTAAAAAATCAGAAGAGTTCAAGAACCCTTCTATCAATAAGTATTTTATATCTGTTTCTAAAGCCACATCGAGATTAAGACCTAACCAATCTAAAGTCTCTTCTACAATTTCAATATGCTTTTTAAATAGTATTTTTTCTCTATTTTCAAAAACCGCCCTTGCATGTTTTATGTATTCATAATTACTTTTAACTCGCGATGTGTAGACCTCATCTTCTGCATTACCAGCATTAGACTTTACTTTTTTTTCTAACTCATCAGGGTGAGTCAGAAAGTACACAACCTTCTTTTGCATACCCTCTTCAAAAAGTGCTTCCGCCGCCAAAGCAACATCTGAACTTGCAAGATATAAAAGAAGATGGAATTTGCGATCCCCACTTAATTTACTTTTAAGGAAGTAGCTTTTAAGATGATTGAAAAATGTCTTACTTCCGTTTATTACATTCAGATTATCTTTTAACACTGACTCTAAGTCAGCTGGAGTAGAATACCTAAGAATTTCTACTAAAAACTTTAAAGATAGCGTTTTGTATTTTCTGTTTTTAAAACCGTCTTTTGCATTAACAAACCCACGCATAAAAATCTCTTGATGATCATTTATAAACTTATCAGAAATCACAATGCCGTATTGCCCAAATAGATAACGAACGTGTTCCAAATGCTGGTGAACTGTATAACCCTCAGCATTGTTAAGGTAATCAACTCCTCGGTAAAACTCTGATCTATTTAACTTTTTAGAAAATTTAATTTTCTCAAGAGTTGTTTTACCAGAAAAATAGTCTTTCATATTTTTAATCATTAGCTTTGGATCGCTTTCAACTTCTAAGTGTAAAAGTTTCTCTAAAGATGTCGACTGATAGCGAATAGACACTGAAGACTGAATCGTTTTTTGAGGTTTGTACTTCACTCCTTCTTCATGTAACTCAGGATCATCGTAGCTTAAAATTTCACTCCGACGACTCCCTTTGATATTATCTTCATTACCACCATGCTCATTGTTATCACCAAACTCATCCAAATCTAAAGTTTCTAGCGTCTTTTCATATAATCGTATCTTTGTACTTTTTCCTTGATTAAACTCTCGCAATGAATCTCGAATACCTTCATGTGGGTTTTGAGAATCAACCCAATCCTCTGTCGCTAAAAAAAGACTTTCAGCACCAAAGTACAATTTCAAATGATCTAAAGACTCTAAAATTGTCGGTATAATTTTAGGTGAAACTTTTGGGCCAGAAATATCTTTTAAATAAATAACCGGCTTATTTTTTGACTTATAACGACCACGAACAATCGTCATGTAACCAATAAATTCTTCTTTAGAGCTATGTAAATAAAACACATGCTCAGTTGGAATATTTGGAACTAACCAAGAATTACTCGTAGAGCAGTCTCCTCCAATGTTACCTCGTAATGCAGACATAAGCGGCGGCACCTCTTGCATCCTGACAATTAATCGGCCATCCTTGTCTTGATATTGATTTTTGCCATTAGAGTATTTACTTAAATCCTTACAAATCTTCTCTAATATAGCGTCAACTTTTTTTGGAGTTATTTCAGAACTTTCTTCTAGTATATATTTCTTAAGGCTTTGCATACTCATCGATGATTTTGTTGGCAGAGTCCAACTTGCAACTTCTATATTATTTATTTCTTGACCAGAAATGTTTCCATCATAAGCATTATGATATGCAAAAGCTAGCATCATGTAATTTATTTGCTCCGTCATATTATCTTCAATAAAACGATACAAACCTTTCATATCAGTCAATGTAGTATCAATGCCATATGAGTTAGGATTAAAACTATCTGGCAACATTGAGCTTGGAGGATAAATAATTTTTAGAGCTTCTAGTTTCTCCTCAAGACTGAGAGGAAATATTTCTTTTTTGTTCTTAGTAGTACTCACTAACCAATTTACAAGCCCTGACATATCACGAATATTTTTATCATCAAGGCCAGCAAAATTATTTTCAAGCCGATTTACCATATCGCTAGAATCTAAATTAATTACGTATGGGAAATACTTCTTTGATAAAACCGCTAAATCTTTTATGACGTTTTTTCTTATAGACAACGATTCAGTCTTAGTTTGCTTTTTCTCGTAGACAAATATGTCCAGAAGATCAGGTCGGCTTTTCCATGCAGTTTTATACTTTTTCAGCTTAAATAAATCTTCTTCGAATTCTAACTGTTTTTCTATGAACTCATCAACTTTGTTCTCCGTTAGTGTGTAACCATTAACCTCAACTTCAAGCTGAGCGTAAAAATACTCTTTCACAGCAGTTCTAATTTCACCTTTTGAATATCCAGTGTTGAGTAATTTATGGCCCGAGTTTGACTGCGCAAAAAGGCAAGAAAAACTCGTCATAAACAGTGAACTAACAAGCCATATATTTTGAAACTTTAAACTGAATAAAATTCTCACTTAATCTAACCTCGCATACTCTATAAACAGAACAATTATTGTGCAACTTGGATTGGCCCCCGTTTTAGGCTACCTCAGTTAAGTTCTTTTTGTAGTACTGTGTTGGGCTCATCATAGCAAGAGCTGAATGAGGAGCTTGTTCATTA
>JALZUQ010000060.1 GCA_023301465.1 Oligoflexales bacterium | reverse complement strand
TTTGCTTTGCTTTGCTTTGCTTTGCTTTGCTTTGCTTTGCTTTGCTTTGCTTTGCTTTGCTTTGCTTTGCTTTGCTTTGCTTTGCTTTGCTTTGCTTTTTAAGTATGGGATATGATTCTCGAAGTGTTGCCACCTCGTTGCTGTTTTGTAGTTTTCTACAATTTTTTTAGCAGTATTAATAAAATCAGTATCTGAAATATCAAGGTGTGAAAACGACTGGTTCTTATAAACGATGTCTAAAATAATTTTAGGTGCTGATTGCTTGATTTTAATGTTTTTTTTGGCAATGGTCCTTGGGCTGTATTGATGAGGCTGTGAAATGGGAATGCCTCTCGTCGATTGTTTAGATGATAGTCGTATGATATCAGTGCTTCTGCTTTTATTTAGCCAATCTACCCATTCGAGGGTTTTCTGACCTGCAATAATAGCTAGCTTTACTTCACTATTATTAGTGTATTGTTGAGGGTGTTTTTTTTGATAGACAATTAATAGTTGTTGATATTCTTCAATGGATAACTCTAATTCTAGTTGGTGGAGAGGTGAGCTCAAGGAAAGTGTCGACATAAAAACCAATAGACTTCAATATAGCTAAGTGTTTCATGTTAGTGATGCCCTCTATATGTTTTAAGACATCATAGCATTAGTTCTTTAAAAAGTGCTATTCATGATATGAATTATAGCGGGAATGTCGAATTGACATATCTTGTGTGTTGAAAAACAGTGGTGTTAAAATACAAAAAAACTCCTTAGACAAAATGGCCTAAGGAGTTTTATGAAAAATAAATTATTTATTGCGAGATGCAGTAGATTTTTTTAGCTTCGCTACAATTTCTAACCCACCAAGACCCGTCAAACATCACATCATCTTTTTGATGAAATGATCCTGCACCACCTTTGCCGCTATTAGACGAGAAATGGTCGCAATGTTGTCCCATTTTGAAACCCTCAGAGTTAGAGTTTGTCCATACGTTATTTCTTTGATCAGATGATGGGTTTTTATGTGGAACGCCTCTGTGACTTTCATCAAATGATATGAATCCGCTCCAGCCTTTGTGTTTCCAGAATTGATCTCTATCGGAAGCAACTAAATCCTTGGTAGCGGCAGTATTAAATACTGGGCCATTAATGGTGATTCTATCTCTCACACTCGTTGATTTACTAGATATAATTGCTTTGAAGTTATTACCTGTGCACAGGTCTGCTTTATGAGCAAGGTCAGTACAAAGTTTATCAGCACCTGAAAGGTCTTCTGCACCACCAGGGTTTACTTGAGAGCCTGTTAGCCATAAACTTGTTAAAAAAGCTACGTGATTATCACATTTATTTTCAGAACTGCCAGTAACATCAGTGGAACCAGGGTTAGTTTCACCGTCAAGGTTAGAGGAGCTACCTTCATGAATCGTAGTCCCTTCTTTTGGAATAATAATATTCACGTTTGCAGTATTATCTACTGTTAGATTCTCCGGGTCAGTTAATGAACCATCGACGTTTGGTGTTTTTGGTTCAAAGATCCCAGTTTCAAGCTTTTTTAGCCCATCAGGTGTGTTGATATATATAGTGCTTGCTTCTTCAAATCCATCAGGAATATCTTTTCCTTCTGTGTTTTCAATAAATTTTGTACCAGTGTCATTATTTGGGTTTTCAATTTGGAAAAATTTTCCTGATTCTTCTTTGAGTAATTCTTCTAGTTTAATGATCCCATCACTAGTTTTTTTATAAGCTCCGGTGATTTCTCTAAAACCACCTTCACCGTCTGGAACATAAAGTTTTCCAAGTTCTCGGTTTTCTGCTTGTGATGAGGTGTCTGTGGAATTAAGTGGACTGTTTGGGTCTGAGTTGTTTGGATTCGTGGTGTCTGCTGGTCTTGCTTCTACAAGTGTTGGATCTTCGTAGCTATCTGGAATATTATTATTATTGATGTCTGTTTTAAGGTCTAAGTTCTCGGGAACGATTTCAGCAATATCAGAGAGTGGTTTTTTTGTATTCTCCCCAAACCCAGAAAAATCATTTTTCTTACATCCTGTCAGGATAATAATAGTGCTTACAAATAATAGTGAAAATTTCATAGAATTCCTCCGTACTAAAGTTTCGGACTTCCTACTTACGGACTTAAGTAATTAATATAACTACTTGAAATTATATGGAAAATCATCGCTTATTTTGATTTTTCATCTTTGTTGAAATATTCAATGTCATTAGGAGTATCTATATCCATTGAGGCTTCACTACAATTGATGAGCTTAAATTGAGTTTGGCGTAAAAGCCACTCTTTAGGTTGGGTGAGTGGGTGTGCTCGCAAGAAATCTAACAACTCAAGAGACTTTTGAGCATTTATGACGAGTGGCGGGGCTATAGTATCAAGATAAGACGAAGCACAATTTGTTTTACTGGTAACTAGTGAGTTAAGGTGCTTGGTTTTTACAAACGGTAAATCTGCTAAATGAACTAGAATGTAACTAATATCTTTTATTTTAAGTGCATTGGATATTCCAAGAATAAGCGAGTGGTTAAATCCTTTACTGTGGAATTCATTTAAAACGATTGTCCAATGATTTGAAATATACGGTTTTATAACTTTATAAGTTTTAGGTTGGGTGATAAGTAGGTTGTGTTTAGCATTTAAACCATCAATAGCCTTAAGGCCGTAGGAGATAAGAGGTTTGTTTTTAAAGGGGTGTGATAACTTGTTAGAGCCAAACCTTTTTGATTCACCAGCAGCTAATAAAATATTTACGAGCATTTTTTATTGTTTTTATGCTGTGAATCTAAGGTTAAATACTCCATGACACTTAAAAAGTGTCTGTACAATGTTCCGGAATTTTTTCGATGAAGTGCTTTTTTGGCAAAGCTACTAATTCGTCTTGATCGTGACGCTAAGAAAAATAAGTAAGCGACGGCAAGGGGTCTTAGGCTGAGCCAAATTACTTGAGCGTAATTACTCGCTGAAAAACAAAAAAAGGTAATTCCTAATACGAATGAAAAAAGATAAACAGGCTTACATAAGTCCATCAATGCTAGTTTATATGTAGATTGACTTTGTTGAGAGCGTTGATTCAGTATATTATTTACCTTTGCTTTGTTTTTGTAAAATAAAACGGAAGATCTGCTTAATATTTTTTCATGATAAAAAGCTGGAATTAAGCTTCCAGCAACAATGGCTAAAATTAGTTTTATAAAAACGGCGGCGATGAGTATGTAGAGTATGCTGTGTGTTTCAAATTCGATAATTTTAGAAATTTTTTGAGAGTAGAATTGTAGACCTTCGATGAGGCTTGTTCCAAAAAAAATATAAAGTGTAAGAACTGGCTGTATAAAGGCCCATAGAGCTGATAATGTGCTTCCGGCAAGTCTGCCAAAGAAATTATGGCCAAAGAAAATTACGCCAATACAAAAAAGCAATCCTTGCATCCAAATGGAAAGCATTGGGCCCAGCTTGTTTCCTGCGGGTGAAATGGTTTTAAGGAGGGAAGATGAAGAAGCGATATAAAATGGGTTTCTAATCGCCTGAGAATAGCTGTTGGCTTTGAGACTTACAATGCTCATAAATGTAATCTGGATTAATGACATCGTTTGCCCGCCAAAAGGGACTCTTAAACCTTGTAGTATGCTGCCTAGGATGATTTCATTGGTAGCTAAAATAGCTCCGACAAAAGGTAAGTCCATCTCTTTTGCTTCATTTGATTCAAGGTTTATGGAGTTATCGTTCAGTGGAAAAATTCCTTTTTTAGTTGTGATGTAATGCTTAGTGCAATAGCTTCTTCATCGTAGCCAAGTTTTGCAATACCTACTGGCCCAAAGATAATGTTTTCATTGATCGTTAAATCAGTCTTTTGTCTTAATTCAGAAATTAATTTTGATTTTCTGGAAGGTGGTCCGAGCACACCGATAAATTTTGCGTTATTTCTGGTAGCAAACTCTAGTCCGCATAAATCATAATGATAATTATGTGACATTAATAAAACGGCTAATGCATCATTTTGAGGTTTCATGTTTAGAGTTGCTAGATCCTTTTCCAAAACAAGTCGACTTACATTAGTGTCTTCTTGTAAGTGGTTTGATCTAAAATCCCAAAATTCAACAGGCCATTTCAGGGTTTGGAACAGTCTTGAAAGAATATGTGTGTCTACTCCATAACCTATGGTTACGATTTTAGGGTTAAGCCATGTTTGTAGGTGTTTATTGGCAAAGTCCTCCCAGTTTGGAGTGCCGAGTAGGTTTTGTACTTCAATCAGTACTTTTCCTTGGCAACCGGTTTGGCTACCAAAATAAAGATCTGCATCTGAGCTTGTATCCACTTCAAATACTTCACCGTGATCTAGTTTGAGAATAGACTCATTTATGAATGCCTCATGGCATCCCCCAGAAAGTATTCCAATTTGATTTTGAAGAGAGTGGACTAGCTTGATAGCACCTTTCTTTTTGTAGGTGGAGCCTTCAGTCTTTAGAATTTTTCCAAGTTTAATAGAATCTCTGGGATATTTCAGGAAGAATTCTTTTAAATTTAAAGTATACTGGTGCATAAGATATATTTAACACTTTTATCTTTGAGATAAAATGAGCTTTCTTAGTTTGGATTAAGTTAGCTCTACGATGAGGAGGTTGAAATTGCATCAATTAAAGGTAAATGGAGAGCTCAAAACTGTCGATGTGGATGAAAACATGCCTCTTCTTTGGGCTTTAAGGGATGAACTTGGTATAACAGGACCAAAATTTGGTTGCGGCAAATCACTATGTGGAGCTTGTACCGTTTATTTAAACGGAAACCCTGTGAAGTCATGTGTTTTACCTGTTGGTAATATTCAAGGTGATATCGAGACCATCGAAAACCCCAATCGGTCAGAGGTATTTCAGGTGGTTCAAAAAAAATGGATAGAGCATCAAGTAGCTCAGTGCGGATATTGTCAGCCGGGACAGATTTTGTCTGCTGCTAGTCTCTTATCAAATAACCAAAACCCAAGTGATGAACAAATTGATACTGCAATGCAAGGAAATATTTGTCGTTGTGGAACTTATCCTCGTATTAAAAAAGCACTAAAAGATGCTGCATCTTCTCTACAAAGTTCAAAAATTAAAAAAGATGATGTGGGGGAATAGTTGTGGCGAATATAAAAAAAATTGCTAGAAGAAGTTTTGTGATTGGTTCAGTCTCTGCTGCGGGTGGAGTGGCTGTTGGTTATTGGGCTTATCAGAAGCCTCATGATAATCCACTTCTTCGTGAAATTGAGCCCGGTAGTATATCCACTAGCCCTTATATCATGATCAATGCTGATGGTATCACGGTCGTAACTCCAAGAGCAGAAATGGGTCAAGGGGTTCACACAACGTTAGCTGCGATGGTTGCTGAAGAGCTAGAAGTTGAATTAGATCAAATCAGAGTGGTTCACGGTCCTGCAAGTAAGGCTTACTTTAATGATGCTATTCTTGAAGAAGCTCTACCATTTAAATCATATGATTATTCGTCACTAGCAGAGAGTGCTCGTGCTTCTATTCGTGTTGTGGGAAAATTTTTGGGTTTACAGATGACCGGAGGATCGTCTTCCATTCATGACGGGTTTGATAAAATGAGGCTGGCAGGTGCGAGTGTAAAACAAATGTTAGTGAAAGCGGCTGCGAATAAGTGGAATGTTCCCGTCGATGAGATTTCTGTTTCAAAGGGAGTGGTTTCTCACTTCAAGAGTAAAAGTTCAGCTCGTTACCAAGGTTTAGTAGAGGAGTTGCGTGATATTGAGATGCCTCAAAATGTAAAGCTTAAAGAGCCTCAAGACTGGAAAGTTCTGGGCAAGTCTCAAAAGCGTGTCGATATGGAAGATAAATGTTTAGGAAAACCCGTTTACTCTTTAGATGTTCGGCTTCCTAATATGCTTTTTGGTACTGTAAAAATGAACCCATACCTAGGAGCTAAGGGTTACAAAAGTGCAAATTTAGAGGGTGCAAAGGAATCAAAAGGCATTGTAAAGATTCTTGATTTATCTAAAAAAGGTTTTGCTGTACTCGCCTCTAACTCTTGGTATGCCTTCGAGGCGTCCAAAAAAATCTCAGTTGATTGGGTAAAGCCAAGTTACCCAATGGACAATGAACAACACATTCAATCGGTTTCAAGAGTTCCTAAGCAAAAAGACAGTTGTAATAGAGACGATGGAAGTGCTGGCAGTGTACTCTCATCAATGAGCACTACTTATAAATCTCAGTATCGAGTGCCTTATTTAGCTCATGCCACTCTTGAGCCAATGAATGCCACGGTTGTTTACTCTGATGCTGGGGTTGAAATATGGGCTGGCAACCAAGCACCAACGGTCTTACTGAATTTGGTTCATGGTTTAACCGGTATTTCAACTTCAAAAATAAAGGTTCACACCACCATGATGGGAGGTGGTTTCGGGAGGAGAGCTGAGTTAGATTTTGTGATGTATGCAGTAGAAGCTGCAATGCAAATGAAGGGCACTCCAATTCAGCTTACATGGACAAGAGAAGAGGATATGACTCATGATTTTTATAGGCCGATCGCAGGTGCTTTCTTAGAGGCTGGTATTGATGGTGAACATATTAAAGCTTTAAAGGCGGATTTGCTCGCTCCATCTGTGCTTGATGGGCAGATGTCTAGAATGGGTATGCCATCCGGTGGGCCTGACGCAACAATCGTGCAAGCAGTCTGGGATAGTCCATATGAGTTCGATAATTTCCAAGTGAATGGATATAAGGTTCAAAGCAGTTTGCCAGTCTCATCATGGAGATCAGTGGGAGCTTCCCAGAATGCATTCTTCTTTGAGAGTTTTATGGATGAGCTCTCTTATAAAGTTTCAATGGATCCAGTTGATTTTCGTATGAAGTATTTAAAAGATGAACCAAGTCGTTTGGTGCTTCAAAAGGTCGCCGAAATATCTGGTTGGAAAAACCCACCTGAAGCAGGTGTGTTCCGTGGAGTAGCTTTTTGTTTGTCTTTTGGTGTTCCAGTTGCTCAAGTTGTAACTATTATCATGACTAAAGAGGGAATTAAAATTAAGGATGTTCATGCTGTAGTTGATGTTGGAATTGCCCTTGACCCAAGTAATATTGAAGCTCAAGTTGAATCAGGAATTATCTTTGGTTTAACCGCTGCAATGATGGGTGAGATCACCGTTAAAGATGGCAAGGTGGAACAAAATAATTTCGATAGCTACCCGATGTTAAGGTTTCAGCAGTCTCCCAATATTGTGATTGAAATATTAAGCAATCAACCGAAAATTAGAGGTATTGGAGAGCCGGGTTTGCCTCCAATCGCACCTGCACTTTCAAATGCAATTTTTAGTGCAACAAAGAAAAGAGTTAGGCAGCTACCTTTACAAAATCATGTGAATTTTCTTAACACTAGAGTTTAGAGGCTTTGATTTTCAAATAGAGTCTAAGTCTGCAAAGCTAATTGTCAATAAATCATGGGTTCTTGGAAAAACTCTTTAAGCTAAGAAAGAAAACAGTAACTATTGGCATGGTTGTTTTCCATACAGTATGACAGCTACTGTTGTTGGCAAACAAAACTTTAATGCACCACTGCTTGTAAAAATCCGTGATTCAAAGACGAAGAAAGTAGTTTATGATGCTGAGTTTAGTATGCCGGTTGAAATTTTACAGTTTAATTGAAAGTATAATTTGCAGAGTTAAGAAAGGTTGGATTTCCGGCTTTTTTTTTGAGTTGATGAAAATGTAAAAAAAATATATTTTTAATCATTAAAAGTGGGGTTGTATGCGTATTAATATTCTAATTTTGCTACTGTTATCGGTTGTTTCTGTGATTTCTTTTGCTAGCGGCTCTTTTAAGATTGGAAAGCTTGAGGTAGAAGGATTTACGCGTACAGATGACTCCGTCATTTTTCGCGAAATAGAGTTAAAATCCGGTGATATGGTAGATAAAGAGCGACTCGAATTTGCCATCACAAGACTAGAGAACACCCAAATTTTTTATGAGTTAAGCTGTCGTGTAAAGGGGAAGGGTAAGGTCCGTGATGTAATCTTTAAAGGTAAAGATCGTTGGACGACTATCCCCATTCTCAAGTTTTCTTCAGGTGGTGGAATCTCTCAAACAACAGTAGGTGTGTTTGATCCAAATATACTTGGAAAGTATTTTATGCTTGGTGCTCAGTACGAAAGACTAGGTGATTCAAACTCAGGTGTAGCGTGGTATAAAAATGAATGGTTTAGTGATCAAAGGCTTACCACAGATCTTCAGGTATGGAAACAAAATCGAGTTCGAATAAAATACGATAATGATGAAGACAACGCCGTGGAAACCGGAGGTTTTTTGCATTCCAGAACCAAAGTAAAACTTGATCTATCAAAAGAGCTTAATTATAATTGGAGGCTAGGCTTAAACTTAGAGTATCATGATGATCAATTTTCAGAAGATACCTTGTCTAATAAAATTAAAACGATAAATTCAACTAGAAACCAAGTTCCATCTTTAACAACTTTTCATTTTGGTATTCATACAACAGTTGGTAATATTAAAAACAAAAAAAATTATCTCGTTGATGGTTTTTCTTTAAGACTAGATTTAAATCATGCAATAGTTCGCGATACTAGAGTTCCTAACTTTTCAAGCTTATTATTAACGGGGCTTTATTATAAAACCTTGTTTTGGGATAGTACATTTGCTGCACGGGTTATCTTTGGGTTGACAGATACCAAGGCTGAGCAATACCGATTTTACATTGGTGGTTTTGATGGAATTCGTGGATTCTATGATGGGCGTTTTTCTGCAACGCAATACTGGTTAAGCAATACAGAGTTTAGATTGCCAGTCGTTAAAATTGATTGGCTAGTTGTTCAAGGCTCTACATTTTTTGATGTGATCGCTTCAGGTGATGAGTTTAGCTCATTAGGTTCTATTAATGCTGCATCTTTGGGAGGTGGTTTGCGTTTTATCTTTCCAAAAATATTTAGATTTGTTGCAAGGGTAGACTATGCAAAAAGTATTGTAAAAGAAGGCTCTTCTCAAATTAGTTTTGGTGTTCAGCAGTTTTATTAATGCTTTATATTTCCGACTTTTTTACCTCGCAGATAACAGTGTCTATTCTGTATCTTTGATTACCTAATAAAATAATTTCATCTGTTTGTATGGTCTGGTGTCTTGGTTTCAAGTCATTTTGAGCTTCAAAACTTTCCCACGTAAGATTACAGTAGGTATGTATTTCATCTGTATCGTAGTAAATGATGATGTCATTGGTTACAACAATAAAAAAAGACTCACCTAGGTTATTTTTCACTTCTCTCTTGCTGAATTCTCCTAAAAGTGAATTAAAAATATATAGTTCATCTGCGTCATAGATAGAAAGTAACTGGTTAGAGAATTTGTAATGAAGTTCTTTGTTGTTGCTAAGTTCTTGAGAAACGAAAGTACTGTCAACAGAATCAAAAACATAAATTTCATCTCCGTCATACATTGCTTTGATGTTGTCTTCGCAGATGATTCGAGTAAATTCACTATCGTTTTTAACATTAACCCTGTGTTCTGAGTTTTTATGTATGATAATAAAAAAATCATTATCATATACACAAGAGTCTGGTTTTAGTTCAGTGTCCTCTGGATCGTTGGGTTCTGGTGTGGGTGGAGTAGGTGATGTAATAGTATTATTTGTATTAAAATCAAATTGAGCAGGTTCTTTGGCTCTATTAGATTTAGCTTCTTCCGATGTTTTGCAAGAAATGATAAATATTGAGGTAAGTAACAGAGATATTATTTTAGTCATCGTGATCAAGCTTCCTTGGGTTATTGCGAGTCTCTTCTATTGATATTTTACTATAGATATTCATGCCTTTGAAGTTCTGTTCAATATTTTATGTAGATTTCTTTGAAAGTGTATCTCCTGGCACAAGGTCATACACAGTTTTGATCTCTTCTTTCTGCGTTTCTTAAAATGTACTCAGATAGCTCTTGCTGATTGGTGTTTTTCAAAAAAATCTATAGTTTTCAGTGTTATTGTGGTGTGTTGCGTTAAAGCTAATCTTTCAAAGTCGGGAGTTGTTTTTTTTGATAAAATTAATATTCAAACAGGTGAGTTTTTCATCTTTAAAAAGAATCAGGCTTTGTAAAGGGTATCACTGCACCAAAGTACTCCCTGTAATGTTGATAGAGATAAAACATTGTGGGGGCATAAGATTTTCCGTAGTCTTGAAGAAGCGGTTTCAAAATTAAGTAGGATTTGTTCAAGTTGCCATGGAACTTACGCAGGGGGTGGAAGGCTTGTGTTGCGAGGCTCGTTTAACTGAAATAAGTTTAAAAATAAATAGGAAGTTATATAATGCATTTTAGAAACATAGTGATTTTTATATTTACGGTTTTTACAATTAGCACTTTATTGGCATCAAAAAATATGAGTGATAGTCTAAGAAAACAGAACATTGAAAAAATGATTCAAGACTTCGAGAAAAAGATCTTTGTGCCTACCATTGAAGTAAAAGACATCTTTAAAATATCCAGGCATGACATTAAAAAAGACTATATAATTGTAGATGTGCGTGAAGACTTTGAGCAGGAAGTCTCTGTTATTCCAGGTGCGATTTCAAAAAAAGAATTCGAAAAAAATATCTCAAAATACAAAAACAAAAAGATTATACCTTATTGCACGATAGGCTATAGAAGTGCGAAATACACTGAAGAGTTAATCTCAAAAAAAATTAATGCTAAAAATATGCGTGGAAGTATATTGCTGTGGATGCATGAAGGCGGAAAATTGGTAGACACAAATGGAAAATCAACGGAAAACGTCCATGTTTATGGAGAAAAATGGGATTTAGCACCAAAAAAATATAAATCCTTAAAAAAGCAATCTTGGTTTAACTATTTGTGGGGTAAATAATGCTAGAAAAACTAAACTTAATAGACGCTAATCAGATTAGATTAATTGTTTTTATCTTTTTACTAACTCTTTTAGCTATATCAGAGTTCGTTTTTCCTTGGAGAGAAAGATCAATATCAAGAGCAAGCCGTTGGTTTCAAAACCTTTCGTTAACAGTTATTAATTCGTTCGTAGCAAAATTTACATTAGGATCGGTTCCAATTACGATTAGTTATATGTGCCTAGAGAAAGAAATAGGACTATTGAATATTTATGAAATGCCAAATTGGGTAACAATACTATTCACATATATTTTATTGGACTTAATAATATATCTACAACATCTGATGTTCCATGCAACTCCCTTGCTATGGAGGCTACACAAAGTACACCACTCTGACCTAGATTTAGATGTTACAAGTGGGTTTCGTTTTCACCCTATAGAAATTATTATATCTCTTGTTATTAAGGCTGCTGGAATATTAACTATCGGAGCTCATCCAATAGGCGTTCTACTATTCGAAGTTCTATTGAATGCTGGATCTCTTTTCAATCACTCAAACATCAAAGTCCCTGACTCTATAGATAAGTATTTAAGACTGGTTATTGTTACTCCTAAAGTTCATCTTGTGCATCACTCTACAATTCAACATGAGACGAATTCTAATTTTGGATTCACCATTAGTATTTGGGATCGTGTTTTTGGCACCTATAGATCTAAGTCAACATTTGAAAATTTTAAAATAGGCCTAGATGATTATCAAAGCGTTGAAAAACTTGGGATTGTCAGATTAGCTGCACTGCCTTTTGAGAACATTGCACAGGAGTATAGTATGGACTCAAAAAAGACAAAGTAAATACACATCATACTGGCTTTACAATAACAAGATACATCAACATGCGACGGCATCGCGGTAAATCACTGAGAATGTACGGTAGGCGATACGAAAATTCGATGGGTATCTGTTTGTTTGGTTTGATGCACCGCAAAGAGGTGAAAACCACCTGATATGATGGAGGCAGCCTCTAAATAGGGGCCACTCCAAAACACACACGTTACACTTTCTTCGAAAAGAAATAGAACTACTGATAACCCGAGATACTCTATAAGGTCGTTGATGAAGAAAAATCGGCTATATTAAATTATGCATATTGTAGTTCAAATGTTGAAAACTCGACTTCAATACTATAGTTCGATTTGATTTACCGCGGGGCATGCTAAAGTTCGTTTGAGTTACACGGCATTTTTAAGTAACTATACTACTGAAATTATTGATATTTAATTAAGTCGATCTCTGATTGATTAAACTTTAATCTGATGATAAAATGAGCATTAATACTACTTTGGTGATGATCGTATTAAAGTTGTCAAACCATATGTGATCGATTTTACCCAGAATTAAAAGGAGATGATTTTGTGAATAGAATTCTTTATGTATTATTTTACTTCACTCTTGCCTGCTCTTTTATGGTGTCTGGTTGCAATATGAAACTTGATAGTTTTACATCTGGTTTAAAAGAGAATCAAAGGAAGTTTGTGGTCGTAACTGATTTGGAGCCTGACGATAGAGTCGGTCTGAATATTTTGGCTCATTACCTCGATAATCATGAATTGGGATTAGTTGGTACAACCTTACTTAATTCAGAACGAAAACGTGTTTTGACTGAAAGAACCTTACAAGATTTGGGCTTATTTGACATACCTACATATCGTGGAACAGGTGGTCGCTCATCTGATTACATAAATATTGCAAGCTCTCGTTTAGCAAGAAACTATATGGACGAAGGGAAAGGAATCCTAAGTAGTAAAGAGTTGCTTTCATTGCAAGGAGCTCCACGTGACGGAAATGATTTTCAACAAGCTTTAATAAGATATTTAGAGGAGAATAGTGATGTTGAAATTTTAGTAATGACGGCACCTACTGATATTGTAGCCGTTTTAGGAGAAAACGGCTTACGCCCAGATCTCATTAGTAAAGTGAAATATTTCCATGTAATGGGTGGTTGGGACACGGAATTAAGAACGACTTTTAACTGGAATATGGGGCGAAATATTCAAGAGTTTTTAAATCTTGGAAGAAAAATACCAATGCGTGTATTTTCATCTCACGCAATTAAAGACTTTTTCCAAGGTGGCAGCATAAGCCGAAAAAACATGCCGGAATTAACTAAGTTGATAGAATATGCAAAAATTCGATTGAGAAGTTTGAGAGATTTAGAAATAGCAGGGCGGTCATGGGATTCTGGGCTGGTTAAAGAGATCCCTGATTTAGCCGAGCGAATAGGCTTAGATAACTTAGGTAGGCAGTTTACACCAGCTGATGTTTTGCTGATTATGTCTATATTCAGAGAAGATGAATTAATCCAAAGAGAAATCCCGCTTGAAGTGCAAATAACGCAAGACCTAGACCTAGGTAAGGGATATCTTGTAAAGGCAAGTTTGAGTCCTAATTCAATGATTACAATCGTTGAATCAATAGACGTAAATTTCTTCAATGCTGAAATGAAAAGAATATTTACTTTTTTGCCCCAAACGGTTGATAGAAGGCTAAAGAAATATCATTTAAAGAAAGTTCTTCGGAGTTTAAAAGAGGTCTCCCAAGTTATTAATAAGTTTAAAGGCAACAGCTGCCAAGTCACCAATATCACCCAAAATTATATTGCTATGGAATCAAGTCTGCAAACACAAAGCAGTGAATTTGATTACTTCTTATTAGACCCAACTGAACGGAACGCTATAGATTTCGCAAGAATAGCAAGAAATAGTGGTTTTAAAGTATATGCAATTGTCAATGAGTCCAAGTACAGTTTGGTTGATAATTTTAGCCATTTTGATGATGTTTTAGTGGTAAGTGATAGTTTAGGGAGTGATATAGTTTTGGAGAACTTGGGGAAGTCTAGGCTTACTTGGGCACTGGGCAATGGTGGAATAGACAAAGTAAATGAAGTGTATATTTCATTTCACACTAGAGACCAATCACTAGCTGAGATTGATAAACTATTACAGCTGATATCTCCTAAACACCCAAACTCAACTCTTATCCATAATTTTTTACCTGAATCTCAGTTGCATTATTTAGTACCAGAATTACGTGAACATGCTAAATCAACTTTAGGGTTGTTACAAACGCACTTTCCAAATCTGATTTCTTCGAGAGAACATTTTGTGGGGTTGAAAAATACGAGATCTTCAGCTGCTCAGCGTGCTGGGCGTAATCAGTCACAGGTTTATGTTTTAGGTTCGATTAGTGCTGGAGTTGGAAAAGAAATCATCGAATATTTATCAAATGGTGCTGATGTGTCGCATTTAGAGCTAGGTTCATCTGATCTCTCATCAATTAATGAGATCAGCTTCTCAAGTAAAATACTTAGCGAGCATTTATCAGGTATGACGGGATTAGTTGTTAGCTGCAATGAACTTTTTACAAAAATCCTGGAATATAAGAACCCATAAATTTTAAGCGGTGCGTGGCGGCCGACGGCGTATCAAGGTCAACGATCAATGTTGAATCGAATTTTCGTCCACGTATCCGGTATATCCGCTGATTCACCGCATTGGGCCACGTATGGGCTGCGAACGAAAAAACTTCAAAATTACGAAGTTTCCAGGTCGTTCTAAGCAGTTGTATTTATTAAAGAAATAATGTTAGGGCCACAGGGGCTTGGACCGCTTACTATTAGACACAATAAATATTTTACCGTATCATAAAGTTACATTAAAAACTTCAGGAGGGAGTAGTCTATGTCTATCAGAGGATTGACTGTAATTATAGTAGTAGCATTTACATTGATAAATTGTAAATCGGGACCAAGCAATGGAAGTCAAGTAAGTTCGATTGATGTAAAAGACTATGAAACTTTAGTGATTATTACAGATCTTAGTGAGGATTGTAGTTTACGCTATATCCCTGCAGGTTGGGGGACTATAGCAAAAGTACGCCTTGAAGAAAAAAAACTGGCTTTTGAAGATGAGTGGAAAAATCAGTTTGCTGAGTTAGATGAAGGGCTTAAGTTAGCATCGGAAAACTCGTTTGTTGCGACTATTAATGCTAATTACTTTCTTGCAATAGAATGCCCTGACCAAAAAGCTAGGTTCGCACTTTTAACCGCTAATAAAAAATATTCTCGATTAACAATGAGTGATATTAAACCTAGCACTTTGTTTCCAATCGATAACTATACTTCTTGCTATAAAAATTATGGTGGAGGTGATGAGCTCTCAGATTGCGATGTGCCAAATAAACCATGTGAGTTAACTAAGGAAAAATTTGGTCCTTTTGGTAGGTGTGAGAAAATTGATTTTCCTCAAACTTTTGTTAAGAATGTAAAAAGCCCTAGTTCAGTCTTTTTTCTTAAGAAGCCTTGCAAATGTCAGCCTTATAATTAGAAGTACTTTGTTCTTCCTGTGCGGTAAATTACAGTTTGTCTTAGATATATGAGTGAAAATTCGTTTTTTAAAATTGAAAAGTGCTTATGATTGGCAATGCTTTTGATCGCCGGGCGGCGTATTAAGGTTAACGATCAATACTGAATCGAATTTTCGTCCACGTATCTGGTATATCCTCTGATTCACCGCACGTGATCATATTTTTTGTAGGTATGGTTGTTTTTAGTCTCTAAGGAAAGAACTGAACCTAGCATAGAAGAGTGGTGACACGAAAATTCGACGGATATCTGATTGTTTGATTTGATGCACCGCAACGCATGGAGGCACATCCTGAGTTGTTTTCAAAAAATTTATTACAGTAATGAGCACAGTTCTAAGAGTTTCGTAAGGCCTAAACTACCACCACCAAAAATTGCTATGTGAATAAGGTTAGCAACTCTTTTGTAATCAATTGTTCTAGGTAGAATATAAGTATGTAAGAAAAGGTTGCTTTTACTATATCTAGAGTTGGAACGCTCAACTTGTAGATAGTCTTTCAAACTCAAACTATTATTGCTGAGTGCCCTATGAAGTAATTTTCTCATACCGTCAGATAGCTCTGGATGTTCTTGCATGGAGTCGATTGCATTTTTTATAATATTTTTAGGGATAATATGTAAAAATGCCCACTCCCATGACATGGCATGATCTTCTTGTAAGTATCTATATTCTATGTATCTTGAACTAGTTCTGCTAAGTTGAGGGTTATCAATGCTAGCTTGCAGTGCGTGGGCTTTTTCGTGTAGTTCCATGAATGTTCCTATAACCCCATCTGTGAATAGAGCACTGATTCCAACAAGGTAGACAGTATTTTCACTCGGGCTATAAAAGCTTGAGTATCCCGCTTGGAAAGCTTCTATAGGGTCAACTTCATTAATAAGAACCCGGGTTTTTGTTTTTTTAAAATTAGTAATGATTGTCTGGTCTTGTACTGACTTCAGCATTTCAGCTTCTATAAGTTTTTTGGCAAAAGAAGCTGTAGCTGTTTCCCTTGTTTCCTTTAATATAGATGTTCCAGCTTTTTCTTCAAATTTACTATAAAAATCTAGAACTTTTTGTTGAAGGTGTTTCATAGAGCTTGTGTCTGGATAGCTGATGTTTTTTTCTAAGTAAGTAATCTCTTCCTTGGATTGACTATATGCACAGAAACTCAAAGCCCCAAACAGTAATGTAGTTAATAAATATCGCATTTGATAATTATAACTTATATAATCCAACACTAACAATTTTTTTTTGTGCAGCATGGCATAACTAAATGCCGAACGGTAAATCACTGAGCGTGTACCGGTATGCAGTAAATTACTGGCGTGTACGGTATATGAGTGAATATTCGCGTGCGTAATTTAAAATATACTTATAATTTGCGGTGTTTATCATTGGTTTTAGTCAAAATTATAGATTTCAAGTGATATTGCTTAGCAAGGACAGATGCTGCATGCAGCTATTTTAGCATTTTGTATAATACGCTGTTCTCTTATTTTCCGAATATCTACTTTTATGTTTATTTCAGAAGGGTCTTCACCACTAAAAGCTTCGAATGGCGTAAGTCCGCCTAATCTTAGCATGGGGATTTTATTGTTTTGTTCTTCTACAAAAAAATCTACATACTTTTTAACTGATTTTAGATCTTTCAGATTAAGGTAATACAAATGCCTGTTTTTGAGACGGTGAAAAAATGATTCTATCATTGAGTTGCTGAAATCTATGTCTATCCCAGCGATTGTAAGGTTTCCTTTTGTGGTTTGTAGGTATTCATGTACTTGATGATTATCGTTTTCAGATCCACCGTCTGTAATAATCTGTGGTTTTACGTTTTGAAAGTTTTCAAAAGCTTGTTTGATAAGGTTTACAGTGCTTTCACCTCCGTAGCAGGTGCTGGCATGGTGAGCTAGTATCAGCCTTGAAAAGCTATCTATGATTGCCTGAATATAGATTCTTTGACCATCAATGGTTTTAATAATGCTTAGATCAAGGTGCCAGATCTGGTTTGGCTTTGAAGCTCTAATCC
>JALZUQ010000059.1 GCA_023301465.1 Oligoflexales bacterium | reverse complement strand
TATCTTCCCCGGATAAATTGAGTCACGAAGCGACGCAACCAAGCCAGCAGTCCGCAGGACTACTGTCGGTCGGAGGTTCGAGTCCTCCCAAGCCCACCACTCCAGCTTCTTTAGCAATTTCAGATTTTTTCTATAAACATGCAACGAGATTAGCGTATGTTTAAATCACGACGAATACTTGGTTTCTGTGGGTAAGGAAGAGCATTAAAAACACTTGTTTGCATGATTGTTTCAACAATAGCTTTTACAACCGGTACAACAACAGTATTCCCAAACTGTCGGTAGCAAGTGTTTTTGTTGGAGTGCAATTGAAAACTATCTGGGAAACCAGCTATGCGGGCACATTCACGCGGTGTCAGTCGGCGTATCTTGCTATTAATCTTGTAAAGACCCGTTTTTGCACCAACACCGCCGCCATAGGCCGATAATGTAATAGCGTGTCCAAGAGGACTGTATATTCTCTCGCCTTGACCTCCTTTGTTTACCGTCCCAATACGGATAGGTTTCTGTAAATAGTTTCCAAAAGAATCAGCCGAAATTTTAATGTCTTTCATATAAATATCCTTGCGTTTTATAACGAGGTGATCAGAGAAAGAGTCTGACTGTAGGTGGTCAGTGAGTTTTGTGGCTAGTGGGTTTGGGGTTGGAAAATGAAATGTATCTATATGAGAGTCTTTTCTGAATGCGACTAGAAAGACACGTTCTCTTTTTTGGGGGACTCCAAAATGAGAAGCGTTTAAAATTTGATAAAAAGTGATGTAACCAATCTCATCTAAGGCTTGAATCATGACCTGAAGGGTTCTTCCGCCGTCATGTCTCACAAGATTTTTTACGTTTTCTAGTATCAATACCTTTGGTTGATGGTGTTTGGCAATTCTCGCGACATCAAAAAACAATGTTCCACGTGTGTCATCAAAACCAAGTTGTTTTCCTGAAATACTAAAAGCCTGACAAGGAAACCCTGCACAAAGGATATCATGGCTGGGTATGTCTGTTTCATCAATTTGAGTGATATCTCCGTGTGGGCGAATTCCATAATTTTGCTCGTATGTATCTTGGCAAGATTTATCCCACTCCGAAGCAAAAACACATGAAGCATCCACAGCACCTAAGGCCTGATGAAAGCCACCTATACCAGCAAACAGGTCAATAAACTTCAGCATGTTTTGTCACCAAATAAAAGTAGAGGGTTCATTTTAAATTGCAGGCTAGTCGGATCAGGTGTCCCACCCTTGCGTTGCATAAGTACCTTGCCAACTTTCATGCTTCCTCGTGGAGAAATTTGAACACACCCTTGAGCATAAAAATTTACAACTGTATTCATGTCTTTAAGTACCCAATCAAGGTTTTGGTGATTCTCAACGTCCTTACGAGTGACTAATAACCACTCCGCTGAAAAACCACCTCTTCCTCGCAGAAGATCAGAAAGAATTAGTGTTTTATTTTCCTCAAAAAAAGTAGTTATTTTTTTAAATTGCTCTGTGGGAATTTCATCTAAAAATAAACGACGCTGTTTTTTGTCTCTAAGTATTTCGGGTCGTTGATTCAAAGGAATTTTTTTTGGGGTAATTTCGCCAGTAAAAACTTTTAACCAGTAAGAAACTTCGTCATCAAACAACCACATATTTTGATAAGTATCGACTGGTCGTTTATCTATTTGATTGAATCCTGCTGAAGCATTTGCTTTTTTAAGAGACAAATTTTCAAGATAAATAGCATCTTCCGTAGTGATATGCAGACCTATTTGAATATCGGCTTTTTTGTACTTTATAGTTTCTTGATGTTTTTTAGTGGTAACCCCTAATTCAGCGACTTTTTCTTTTCTAATTCGAGGGGGGATTTGAACGGCTGTTAAAGACTTAATTTTTTTGACATTGTAGCCCATGATCTCAAGCCAGCTTTGAGCATTCTGATCTTTGCGGTAGTTCAAAAATTTATGACACATGTCTTTTTCATTTAAGAAGCCACCTTTGGCAGTCATAGAACCTATTATTTGACGACTTATCATAAAAAAAACAGTACCATATTTTGATAGACCTTTTCCAATCAATACTTGAGCTTACTGCAATATAGGAAGTGCTTCTTATAGCAAGGAAGAAGTTCGGCAAAACAGATCAAGAGCTTAATTTTAGTGCAGGGCATTTTCAAGTTTAGAATATCAAATAAATGCACCAAAAGAATAATAGCCTCATTAAAAACCTCATTGAGATCTTGTTGAATTTCTAGTTGTTCTCGTTGAGTTCTCGTTGAATATCAGTATTGCCGATAATTCTGTATGGACGAGCCTCGAAGGTTATGCTTTTTCGATTCATACTTCCATTGGGCAACTGGTGTTTGATTTTGATGAATCACCTGTAGCTGAAAAAACTTATGATGTTGGGCCTTACATCACGCAAGGAGGCAAACAAGGCGGCGGGCACATCATGCATGGCACTTTTAATCATAATCATATTAGCCTTTCTGGAAGAATAAAAATACACGCCTTGGCAGTCGATAGAAACGGCAAAGTTACAAAAGCTATTTTAACATGGGTTATCTTTCCTTCGGCTCTATGGTCACCCCACATGGGAATAGGCCCCGGTTATTTAGATTGTGATCGGCCTCAGTTACCGGTCAATATAATCAATCACCCCGTTTATTTAGAACTGATAAAAAAAACTCAGCACAGAGGCATCACTAAAAGAGACGGAAGATTTGAGTTGGGCCTTCTCGCAATCATTGCTGCAAACTACAAAAGCTACATTGACGATGAAATCAGAGAATTTTTGATGGCTTTCCTGCTAGAAAAAGGCAACTAGCTAAGTGGTCGAATCGAAATTGCACTGACCGAACTCATGAGAACACAAGGGATCGTACCTTTACAAATTAAAACCAGAAGTGAGGCTGGCTCTGGAATAGAAAACTTTGAATCTCCTACGAGCTCCTTACAAAACTTACTAAAAAACTATTCAAATACTTCAACTAGAAGAGCTAACTCTGAAAAAATAAAAGAACTGAAAGTTTATTTTGAAACAAAGTATCGAACAACTGATTATCGCAAAAAAAAAAAAAACAGGATACATACCTTCTGATGAATATATTAAAATCATTCAAAACACGATAAATTCTTACCTATTTGAGGGTAATACTGAACTTCTAGATAAGTTAAATCCCCTAATTGAAAAACCATAACTTAATAAAAATGCTTATATACACACTATATTTTAATTGAATGACTCACCTTGTCAGGTATTACTCAAAATAAACTAACGCACAACCGTAGGCTCTATGTAAGCAAAACCGCCAAAAGATCTAGTCGCAGCTAAAACTTTCCCAACGACACCCTTTTTCTTAGAGTAGTTCCACTGCTTATAAAATTCTTCTTCAGATAGAGAGTTTTGAGTTCCATACTCATTAAAAAATATGGTTTTTCTTTCTTTTTTGTCTTTTTTGATATCAACAACAGTCACCCAATGGAGGCGGTTTTTTTGAGGAGCAATCAAAACAATGACAGGATAACGTTTTCTAAGCTTCTTTTGCTTTGTAAGGTAATTTCTATTTAAACGGTAACCCTTCACAGCATATTCAAGTTCCGAAATTGCTTTTTTAGCATTAGCATTTTGTTTTTTCCAACCCCATACAGTATTCTTGGTTACATTCGACAACCCTTTTCTAAGAGTTTCTAATTGTGTTCCGGGAGTTGCATCTATTCCAACTGAGAAGCGATGAAAAGAAAGTGGCGATACTATTTTATTTAAATACATTGAAGCTATATTTGCCCAAGCGGTCTCGCCGCAATAGCCATTATAACTACCAATCCCTGTACTATTTGGTTGTTCCCAACTAAGAGTTCCGTCATTTAATTTGTTTAAGGATAGTTTTTGAGCTTTTGGCCTACCATGAAATAGTACATCATCTACTTCAGATACAGATTGTGCTTCACCACAAGCTACCATTAATAGCAATATTAACGACAAAAACGCAGTTTTCATAAGCCACTCCCCCAAGATTTTTTTATGCTCTAAAACATAAATAACAATAATTGGCCGAGCGGTCAATATTGTGCGTTATACTTGACCACTAAGAGCGAAATTAAGGTGTTACAGACACAAAAGTGTTTATTTAATCATCCAAAGAATAAGAACCTTAGAAACAAATACAAAATGAAACTGTTGACACCTTTCCCCCTTAAGGCATGATGTTAACTTATATTTTTTAAATAGGAATCTGCATGCGGTCGGCTCTCATTATTTTATTTTCTGTCGTTTTATTCTTTCAATGCACTCACCATTCAATTTGGAGTTATGATAAAACCACAGACGAAAAACATTGGGCTCAACTTTCAAACGCTTACCTAAATTGCTCCTCAGGAAAACGTCAAAGCCCAATCAATTTGTCTTCAAAAAAATCAACACACTCAAAACACAATTTCCAACTAAAGTACCACCCTTCAAATGTTGATATTATTAATAACGGTCACACTGTAGAGTTTGACCTTGAAGAAAAAAATTATTTAATTCTCCATAATATTAAATTTGAACTCGTTCAGTTTCATTGGCATTCACAAAGCGAACACACGGTAGAAGGAAGACACTTTCCACTTGAACTGCATTTAGTTCATAAAAATAAAAACAATATTGCCGTTCTTGGAGTTCTTGTTGATATTATAGAAGAAGATAGAAAACCGCATTTTTTTGATAATATCCCTGCAATAGGCAAGCATCAGAAAACCCGGGTTGACTTATCACAATTAATACCGCAATCAAAATCTCACTATTATTACCAAGGTTCACTAACAACCCCACCTTGCACAGAAGGGGTACAATGGATTGTTTTTGATCAACACATAAAAGTTTCAAGAAAACAGTTGCAAAAATTCACATTTTTTTACGACCATAATTTTAGAAAAACTCAACCTTCTTACTCAAGGAATATTTTTTATAACCCTCACAAAAAATTGTAGTTTATTGAATCAAACCAGCGATTTTCTCTGGACATTCAAAGTGAATATAGTGGCTCCCAGAAATTGGTATTTCATCAAGCTTCTTAATTTTGCTCAAGTGAGGCTGTGATAGCATATGATATTTTTCGTAATACGGGTCATCTGCTCGAAAAAACACAACATCACACGAGACATTTTCAACTAGGTTTGAGACTTCGTTTTCACTAAAGGTCATAGCCGAAGGAACACTTAAAAAAGGATCTGACAATAACTTCCAACTACCATCATCTAATTGGCGGCATTGTCTTATCATAACAGCCTGAACTGCACTATCTGGCATAGAAGGAGTTGCCATCTTCCGTGCTATAAAAATATCTGCTTGGTTTTTAAAAGCTCTGTCTTTAAATGTACTTTTTATACAATATTTCACATAAGAAGCTAAACGATCGTGAATAGATTTTTGCATACTGGGCACTGGCACCAAACCATCAATAAGAAAAATTTTTTGAAGAGGTTGGAGCTGCAAACTAGCATATACTGTACAAATGCCAGCCCCCATCGAATGACCAAGCAAATACAGTTCATCGCCAAGATTCATTACATAAATAAACTTCGCTAAATACACCACCCAATCAGAAAACAAATACCCCTTACCCGCCGAATCATGACCAGATAAGCCGTGACCCGGTAAGTCCAAACATAGAACATGAAAGTCTTTAAGATGAGGTGCTAACACATCAAAACTAGCTGCATTATCTAACCAACCATGCAAAGCAATGAGTTTTTTTGGAGACCCTGAATGGTACTCTTTGTAGTGGAAATTCATACCGTCAATTTTTATGCTTTTTTCAGAAGCCATACTTCCTCCTAGTTACGAATAACGATATAACGCAACCACAAAAAACAAATACATCAGCAAATAAACCATTGCTTTTAAATGTTTATCAGTAGGTGTAAAACCACAAACTTTAAGAATCAACTCTTTTAGAAATTGCCCTTCTTGCTCATCTTTTTTCGTGCTTACTTCTTCGCCTTTTAAGTAATTCTCAAGGTTTGTGAGCAAGCAAGTTCCAGAGTTAAGCTCCCACTGGACAATGATTGTCATCACCCAAAGCATATAAAACCCCAAAGTATAAACTGGCAACAACCACCCTAATAAAATATAAAGAAAGACAACGAGATGGCTTATCTTTACTAATTTCAGAACAAAGGTATTCATTTTATCCCCCTTCCCAATATAAGAGCTACCTGGCCATTAAAGCCAAGCCCAACTACCAAAAAGATACCTTTTTGGAATGAAGTTTGTTTCTTTGTTTGAAGCGTGAGTTGATACGGCATTTTAGGAGTTGTTTTCATTAGAACCATTTTTGATGCCAGAGCAAGTGAAGCCCCCATTGAACCACCAAGTAAATGCCCTGTAAGCCACTTCGTAGACAATAACGATGGGACAGACTCTCCAAAAGCTTTTTGATATGCTTTCATTTCAGAATCATCACCTTTTTGAGTAGCAGAGCCATGCCCAACAATAAAATCAATATCATGAGGCTTAACTTGATTTTTAGAGAGGGCCTCAGAGATTGATTTTGAAATAAACTCAGATGATGCAACTCCGGTTAGTGTTGAAGCACTATCCCTTTGTAGATTCACATCTAACACTTCTAAAATACTATTTTTCGAAGCTTTTTGCTTAAACAAAAACCCACTACTTCCATCAGCAAGCAACATACCAGTACGGTCCACTGCATACGACTTATTAAAAAAAGGCTCACCCCCAGAATGATAAACCCCAAGATTTTGATACATTTTTATTTTATAAGGGCTAGAGACACACTCTCCGCTTAAGAGCAAAAAACCTACATCCGACGATGTATCTCGGTGAACTAAATAATCTTCTAGAGCCGAAGCAAGAGACACACAAGTCGCTGATACAAGTTTTGTCATAAAAGGAGAGTTTAAGTCTTTAGCAACACAGTTTAAGGCACCGGATGGAGTCGTCATGGGTGAGGTAAGAACCTTAGAGGATTCTTCTAAACCAGAGCGAAGATATGCATCATCGTGGGCCCGAGCACTTGCTCCATGAATATATACACGTTTTATTTCTAATTGTTTTTTTTGGTATTGTTGAACTCTCTTTCCCAAACACAGCCACATTCTTCCTAATTTATCTAACTGTGAATAATAACGAGAACAGGAAGCTTCACACTCTAAAGCAGACTCAATTTTGGGACTAAGGGCTAACCAAGGTTTATCCAGAGAGCTCGGTTTACCTAGCAAAAACTGATGCCATAACTCATCAACACTTGAGTAAGACGCACCTATAGCGTCATACCACTCTAGAAATAATGAGCGGTTATTGTCTGTCATAATAGAAAATATGGTTTGTAAGAAAACAAGATCACACAATGATGTTTTTATAGTTCTACTCTATCAGGAATTGCTGGTGCTGCGTCAGCTCCTCCAACTCGATGCTGCATTCGCACCTTGCTCACTTTAATTGGTTCATCTAATGATAGCCTAGAAAAGTCAGCGTTTTTAACAATTTCGCCGTAATTGTTTTTGAGGTCTACTATTGCTTCTTCTGGGTCTAAAAACAATTTTGCTTGACCAACTAATGAATATTCTTTGAAGAACTGCTCAACTTTTGGCATAACACCTACCAAGTACATAGGCATACGAATACGCTTGCGTAAATGAACAATCTCCTCGAGGAAGACTCTGCAAAAATCTTTGGTGTCTTGAAAATCGATAATTAAATATGACAACTCATCACGTTTTAAACGGTTGTGAATACCAACTGAATAGTCTACACATACCTTGCATGTTGAAGCACAATGTTCTTTGACTTGTACGTTAAACAGTAAAATTCCGCCTAACATTTCTGGTCTAAGCTCAAGCATAATAGTATTCCTTTTAGAGCTGTAAGTTCTGTATCATATCAAAATAATTGGTATTTTGTCAAGTTCTTCGCCTATTTCTAAAAGATATGTTACTTCTTTGAAATGCTTAGGGTTCTGTATTTACTGATTTTTTATATGTCTGGATGCCATTATCAATGGGTCTCATACGATGACGGCAATTTGACTGGTGCTAAGCATATATTCATTGAACCTATTATCAGTCATACCCCTCATAAACTAAGGCTTCAACCGATTTGGAAAAGCATTAACCAACAGTTTTCAAAAGAGTCTTCTGTAATTTTATGTAGTAGATCCGATGCATCACATATCCTTCGTCTTGTGATTCAAGAAACCACACACACACCAGCCTCACCAAACCAAGTCCCTAAAGACAACACCCAAAACAAAAAAGCTCTTTCCTATTCCACTGAAGAAATTTTAAAGTTAAAAATTAGTTTTTTAGTTTGGGATAAAAAATCTCAAAAATTTGATTTTCAAAAGACTTATGCAGAATCAACTCAATTTAAGTCTTTTGTTCATAATAGCCCAGAGCCTTTAAGGTATGTACATTATCTAGATAACCGCAATCATTTTGTTCAAACTCTCGCTAATAAAATGACTCAAAAATTGATTAATGACTATTTTTGAGGATTAAGATCAGACACATCCATTGGAAGATCTAACTCAAACCCTTCGATTACCTGTATTTTAGTATTCATTTTTTGATAATTTTGATCAAATGAAATTTCGTCAACATCCACATTCATCCGCATTATTTTTCCACCGACAAAACCAGTAAAACCTTCCAAAGGTTTAAAACGATACTTATCATGCATATAAATTGCTACGTACCTACCTAGCTCAATACCACGACTCTTTAATCTAAATTCGATTTTATTTTTAAAACTCAAATTAAGTTTATGGTCTTTAAACATTAATGTCTTCAAATTTCGAATCACTCTACTCATCAACTCATTCTTAGGCTTCACAAACACTGAAAGATCATCCAAAAACTTTTTGGTTAATGAACCAGTTGTATTAAAAAAAACAAAACGACTGGAATTCAATCTTGTATTCACCCAGTCAAGAACTTTCATTGCATCACGAATTACTACCGGAAGAGGAAACTCTCTCAACTTATTAAAGCTATTTATGATTGAAAAAATTTGTTGTTCATTTTGATAATAAAAATCTGAAAACAGCTCTAAAAAAGGTAAGAAAACTACTTTACCATTTGATAAAACTGCTGTCACCTCTTGATGAGTATCGATTTGGATTGCTTCAATATTTTGATCATCTATTTGAAAACCTCTTATACCTATTTGCAACATCTTTTTTTGTTTATTCCAACTAAAGGAATGAATTTCTAAAAGGTTTCTTAAAATAAGGTTTTGATCTTGAAATGGGAAACTTAATGATAAGTTCAATGCTGAATGAATTCGTAAAATATAACTAGAATTATTTATAGGGTGTGGATCTCTTCGAGAAGCGATAGGGTCATGATTAAACTCAAGACGTAAAAACCCATACTGTGAAATGAGATTCCTTAATGAAAAAATTAAAGGTTGGATATTAAGACCCATAAAGCTTTGAAACCTACTCAACAAGTCATCTAGGTCTTGTTGATCAACGACAACATGGGCGTGAGTACGCTTTAACATATCTGCCAACAACTCTAGATCAACCAAAGGGCTCAGAGCTTCTTTATCTGTGGCTAGCATAGAAGACAGGTCTTGATGATCCGCCAACGGTGCAGCTGGTAGGTCTAAATGTAAGACCAAGAAACCTATAAAAAAAATTAATCTTGCAATACCCATAAGTTAAACCTTTTATAGAATTATTTTAACATTTTAATTGTTTTTATGATTTATTTCAAGTATTTTATAATACAAACCCGATTTAAATGTTTCATATAATAAGCAAGGACAATCAAATGAATCGTAGGTCATTTCACAAAACCGTTGCAGCAACTGTTGCCGCTTCATCATGTAAAGCTATGTCTAAAAATGAAGACAATAGCCTCACTCAACATAAAACCCCACTCAAAACAAAAGCACGCTCTCATTACACCAACTCCTTATCAGAGTTTGGCGGGCAGTTATCAAACTCTTATACAGATCTCGTCTTGCACCTCGAAGAAACTAAAAACAATGATTACGATTTCGCAGTCATAGTCATCGGCTCAGGCTATGGAGCATCCATTAACGCAGCTAGGCTCAGCAAAAGCCTTAACGATAATGAAAGTATCGCTATGTTTGAGCGAGGCAAAGAGTGGAAGCCTGGAGATCATCCAGACAGTCTCCCAGAAAATGTAAAAGAGGCGAGACACTATCTTGCCGGTAGTCAAAAAGGAAAACTCAAAAACCAACTAGGCTTAATCAACTTTGAGGTTGGTAAAGATGTTAGTATTTATAGTGCAAGTGCACTAGGTGGCACATCTGTTTTAAATGCAAACGTAGCAATAAAGCCAATGCAAGAAATCCTTGTTTCACAAGACTGGCCCACTGAACTGCAAGAGATTTCTACTTTAGAACCCTACTTTATAAAGTCAGGTAAAGTTTTAGATATCCAACAATCACCTGCAAATTTTTCGCAAAAGAAAATCACGCACAAAACACTATATGGCCGACAATTAAAAGAAGCGTACTTAGCTGTTCAATTTAAAAGTAAAATCAATGATCAAGGCATGACTCAAGAAGCTTGTAATGGCTGTGGTGACTGTATGACTGGTTGTAATGTTGGATCTAAAAACACCTTGATCATGAACTATTTACCTCTCGCAAAAAAAAGCGGAGCTCAAATATATACGCAGACCGAAATTACTCAAGTAATAGAACGTGATCATCACTACGAAGTTCACTACAAACATTACTTTGACAATCAAAACCCAATTGAAGGATTTGTACGAAGTAAGTATGTCATCCTAGGAGCTGGAAGTGTCGGATCAACTAAAATTCTTCTTAACTCACAACGCTTAAATTCAAATATGAATTTTTCAAACAAGCTCGGTCATAAGTGGTCTGCAAACGGTGATCACTTAGGATTTATGGCTCGTGGAAAATACAAAACACACACATCAGGTTACGGCACTTACCAACATACTGGTTTACCAGCAGGACCTACTATTGAAACAACCCTAGATAACAGGTTTACATTAGGAATAAAACTTGAAGATCAAATGCTGCTTGAGGAAGCTAATGCACCAAGAGCTTTTGCTAAAGCCCTTGGCCTCATACTAGGAGACCGAAACTTAAAAAGATCTATGACCTTGCTCGGTATGGGACATGATGGATCGAATGGAGAAATTAAAGTCGATCAAGATGGTAACTCTTTTATTCATTGGCCAGATATCAAGAGTCATCCTTACTGGATTAAAGTAGAAAGTGCATTTCAAAAAATGTGTAAAAAATATGGCGGCACCCTTAAAAGATTAAACGCAAACGGCAATAATATTACAACGGTACACCCACTTGGTGGCTGCATCATGGGAAATGACCATGAAAACGCTGTTGTTGATCATAGTGGAAAAGTATTCAAAAAGGACTCCGGTTTTTATGAAGGGCTATATGTAACTGATGGTGCAGTTATCCCCGGTTCTTTAGGCGTCAACCCATACTGGACCATTTGTGCTGTAGCAGAAAGAAATGCTGAGCTAATCATAAAAGAGAATAAGTTCAATATTTTTAAAAACTTGACTAACCGGCCAGTTTAAAACAATCGTAATCTCATGATTTTACGTATTATTTAAAAGTTTCTTTCTTTTAAGTGATGTTTGTTGGTAGAAATACACTTCATTTAAAGGAGAAACATCATATGAAAAGAAGCTTATTAAGTGTCATCGCGATTTTAACTTTGGCCGCAGCATGTCAAACAACTCATTCTGAAGATCACGCTGACCTACACAGTGAAGACTCAACACACAATCATTCTGATCATGACTTCATGGAAAGCAATGAACAACAACCAAATTCATTTACATCAGCAGCAACAGCATCTGCTACTACAGACGCACCACTTCTTCCTAAGAATGCTTCTGCTGGTGAGTGTTTTGCTCGTGTTTTAGTTCCTGCAAAATACCAAGCTGAGCAAGTACGTCTTCTTAAATCTGAGAGCCGTGAAATTGCATCTGTTATTCCTGCAAAGTATAGCTGGGCTAAAAAGCAAATCTTAGTAAAACCTGAATCTAAAAAGATTGTTTATGTTCCTGCACAATACGCAACTGTTAGCGAAAGAGTTCTTGAAAGACCTGCTTACACAACATGGAAAAAAGGCCGTGGTGGACTTGATTCAGTAAGTAAATCTGGATCTGGTGCAACTGGTGAAGTTCTTTGTAAAGTAGAAGTTCCTGCAAGATACAGAACTGTTTCTAAAAGAGTACTAAAGAGTAAAGCGTCAACAAAAGAAGTTGTTATTCCAGCACAATACAAAACAGTTACAGTTCAAGAGTTATCTCAAGACGCAAAAGTTGTTACAAAAAACATTCCTGCTGAATACCGCACAATCACTCGTAGAAAACTTGTAAAACAACCTTACGTTGAGTGGAAACAAGTTCTTTGCCAAACAAACGCTACTCCAAGAACAGTTGCTAAGATCCAATCTTCTCTTAAGAAAAAAGGATTCCTTAATGGTTCTGTTGATGGTGTTTTAGGTAATAATACTTTGAAAGCTGTTAAAAGCTTCCAAGACAGCAAAAACCTAGCAACTGGTGGATTAACACTAGAAACTGCTAAAGCATTAGGCGTAAGTTTCTAATTAATTGAAATGAACCGCTTATAAACGTGAAGTTTTCGAGCCTCTTAAGAGGCTCGTTTTTTTTTGAGAAAGACTCATAAAATCATTGAATAGCTGATGATCTTCTTTAAAGTATAAATTAGGTTTTTTAAGAATTTTACTTGCCAATGTAGTCGTATAATCATTCATCGTTAAAATCAAACGATGGTAGTTTTGACCTCTACGAGAACTATAAAACTTTGGGTCTTCACGACTCATTGCGTCAATGATTGCATTACTATAGATCGCAAGTTCTACTAATCCACTAAAAACGTCTCTATTGGATGAAAGCTCACTTGATACTTCTAATCCCGCCTGAGCACCTCTAAAATAAGCAAGCCATTCATCAATTAAGTAACTTGGATATTTTTCCCAATCACGGCTTTTCAAAACATAATGATCAAAGTGTTTCCCTTGAAATGAAGTAGGAACATATTGTGCCACAAGGGATTTTAAAATTTTTGGTTCTTGAATAATATAAACGCTATTATCTGGAAGCATAAAACAATTTTGGCCAGCTTTGCAAAACTTTTGCCTTAACTCGCCATGCAGTATATGCGTTAACTCATGTGCATTTGTTACTTTGTCTTTATATTTTTGAAAATTCTTTGTAGAAATTTTTTGACGTAGAAATCTCTCAATGCTCGTAAACTTTGAATCTGCTTTGACAGTCATTATAAAAGGACAACACATAATGGCAAACATAATACGGTACATGAAAAGCCTTGATCTATAAGGGTTTTCTTTATTTTATCAGTAATTCCAAGTGTGGTGAGCACCAAAGAAAATTTGAAGTTATCAGGCAGAGTAAAAAACCGGGATTCACCAAGCTTTTTCATTACTTAGAGAGGGATTACGATTTTGCAGTGAATCATGAGTTTTAAATGAAAAGAGCGTACAAGACATGTACGCTCTTTATTTTACGAGGTTTATATACTGTTTTCTCTTTGGCTTATAACTCTACAAAATCAACTTTTAAAATATTTTGAAGTTTACTAATTAACTCCAAAGATTTGGAAGATACTTTTTGATCGACTCGAATGACGGCCATTGCCTCTCCACCCTCTTTATTTCTACTCAGATCAAAACTGCCAATATTAATACTCTCTTTAGCAAGGAAAGTCCCAACATCACCAATAACACCCGGTTTGTCGTTATTTTTGATAATTAAGAAACTTCCATTTGGTTCTACTTCAAAATAAAAACCATCAATTAAAGAGACTCTTAAGAATTTTTCTTGAAAAACAGTACCACCGACAACTAATTTTTCTTGATGGGACTGAGATAACTCTATTTTTATTGCTGATTCATAACCTGTAAAAGTAGGATCAATAGATTCCTCTACAACAATACCTAGGCGTTCTGAGTTTTCTTCTACATTCACAAAAGAAACATACCCTTCAACAACACCAGACAGGTACCCCTTTAAAAAACCTAAACGAATCAATGAATTGTCTGTTTTTGTGATTTTTCCGCGGTATTTGATATGAATTTTTTTGACGTTGATGGTAGCAACCTGCCTTGCAAGCTTCCCCAATTTTTCTGCAAGAACTGTATATTTTTTTATTTCTTGATTTGGGATGACGCTAATATTTGGCATATTCACAGGGTAATCGACTACATCACCCTCTAAGGCACGTATAACTTGCTCAAAAATAGTTTTACCAATAGATTTTTGTGCTTCGATGGTTGTTGCACCAATATGAGGAGACACCCACACTTTTTCATGACAACTAAGCTCTTGATGTATCTTTGGCTCGCCCTGCCATGTATCAATTGCTGCACCTGCAAGTTTTTGAGAGTTCAAAGCAGACAAGAGATGTTCTTCATGGACAACCCCACCTCTTGCAGCATTTACAAGATAAGCATTTGGTTTCATATGTGAAAGTATTTTTTCATCCACTAAATATGTTGTTTCATCATTAAGAGGGACATGTAGTGATAAGATATCTACATTTTTTGCCAACTCTTCAAGAGAGGACACTTTAATGGCTTGGTGTTGTTCAAATTTTCTGTCAGAGATATAAGGGTCATATGCATAGACTTTCATATCAAAGCCTTTTGCAAACTGTGCAACACGGTGCCCAACATTACCAAGCCCTACTATCCCAATTTTTTTATTCTTTAATTCATTACCTTGAAAAAGATGACGATCCCACCCCAATGACTTTACTTTTTGATGAGCTTGAGGAATATTTCTGAACATAGAAAGAAGTAACCCTACCGTTAACTCTGCAGCTGAATTTGTGTTTTTTCCAGGACAATTAATCACGACAATTCCACGCTTAGTGGCTTCTTCTAAATCAATATTCCCCACACCAACAGCAGCTCTACCGATCACCTTTAGTTTTTTTGCACATGACAAAAGAGACTTATCAATGGTTGTTTCTGAACGAGTAATTAAAACCTCAGCGTCTGCGATGAGGGTTTCAATTTCGCCTCTTGAAATATCTGGTTTATTAACAAGATGAATGGAAGGATAGTTTTGAAAGCTCTCAATTGCTTCTGGATGAAGTTTTCCGGTAATGAGTACTTTGATATTGTTAAGTTCTGACATGATAAAATCTTTCGTTCAAATTTCAGCAAATACACCTTACTATGCTCTTAACTACTAACCTAGACTTGAACGAAAAGAAGCTTTAAATTTTCCGTTTTGAGACTCTTTTTTGAGCATACAGAACTTTTGATAAGTCTATTTTTGGTAGACCCGCCTGTTTGCCTGATAAAAGCGACTTAGAGTAGACAATACGGTTGTTCTTAATAACAAGAAGCTCCGGTGTACTTCTAGGCTTTACCCATACTTTCCATAAATTACCTTTTGTAGAAACCGCTTTAAGCCCTTGAAGATAAACCTGTATTGAAGGACCAGCTTTTAGCCCACCTAACTTGATGGTTTTTTCTTGCCATTTTGAGTTAGGACCAACGTTTGGGTAAACCATATTAAAGACGAAACACTGAGAAGTACCACCATTATTACAGTTTAACCTTGTATTCATCGTTTGATGCGATAAAATTGGCGTTAGACTAATATCATCTTGAAGCCTAAACTTTTTCCCAAGCCTATATACATCACCTGAAATACCTTCGATTTTATGAGCCAATTGATTTTGCCAATACTCGCTATGACTATCCGAAGAAACCAAATAGCTTTGACCTAAAATTTTAATTGCAGGAAAAGGCCTAAACGAATGATACTTAACAGTAGCTAATAGTTTTTCTGCAAGTTTTTTATCTTTACGATTAAACTCTCTTAAAAAACTCGATTTTGTAGTTTCACCAACAAATGTTGTTTTGACATCTACCTTAATAAATAAAGAAGACTTATATTTCATTTCAGTTAAATTAATACTCCAATTACTATGCTTTTTAACCTCTAACCCAAGACGCTCTGCTTCCTTTTTTACAAATTTTTCTAAATTTTTTATACTTTTAGATTTCCCACTGGATCGAATGGAAATAGATTCGAAAGTATTAGCCACATCACCTGTTAACAGCGTAACTATGTCAGGCATAGCTTTTTTAAGTTTATCAATGTTTTTATTTTGAATGGAGTTATTTTTAGATAATAAACGTTGATTATTTTTTGAGTTTATTTTTGTTTCATTGAGAACAATTCTTTTTTTATAGACATACTCTTCACCATTTTTAATAAAACTATCACTTTTAACCTTTAAGGTTTTAAAAATTTTCCCTCTTTTAAAAGTTATATTGACCCCTTGATTTTTTGGTACTCGAACAAATTGATACCACTCACCATAGGCATTGGTCACACCAGCTAATTCTTTATTTAAAACTACTTCAATTCCGGAAATGGGTTGGTAATTCTTATTTTGAATTTGAATCTCTATTAAACCGTATATGGATTTACTTTGATCAATGTGACTAACAGTATGAAGAGCATGCTCTCTATAAACACCAGAAAAAGTAATGTAACCACAAGAAAACAACACCATGAGTGCTACCCAAAATTTTAAGTCTAACAAAATCCCTTTACGCCTTGGTTTATTTGGCCTTGAATTTTGGCGAAGTGGTGCATGGCTAATTTGTTTTGAATGAATTGGTTTAAAGTCTCTCATGAGGACCTTTCTCGTAATCTGATTTCTTTAATGATATAAAATTAATCAAGATTAAAAAATAGGCACATTATTCCTAAAGCATTGAATTTACTGAAAAAAATATTTTTATTCATAAAGGATATTGATTTACTGCAATATTATTAATCACTTAAATTTCTTGAAAAGTCGGCACCCCACCCCCACCAACGCTTCTACTTAATAATCCAAGCGAAGCATCCGATAGTAACCAAAGAGGTTAAATGAAGAATCTATCCCACATTTTCATTATTATTCTACTAGCAGCTAGTAGCCTTAAAACTTATGGAATCACACAACTCAACAAAAAATTTAAGTCGTTCCACTTGTCTGACATTATAGGTAACACTGAACAAGTTCAGGTAATTGTCTCACCTTTTATAAAACAAGAAGGGAGCCAACTTAGAGCTTTAGACTCCTTTCGTTGGACAAGCCTAGAAGACTCTATAGCAAACTTTCATCGCTTGAATCTTCCCCACTATGTATCTACAGAAAAAATACTTTCTCCCAATCTTCAACAAAATCTTGGTGCTTTTGGTGTACAAAAAATTAAATACCAACATAAAGTAAAAGATCATTACTTTTGTGAAGGTGAAACAGTTGCATTTCAATTTGCCGACGGAAAAATAAGTATAAAATTAAATACACTTAAAATCACTGACCATAAAACTCCTGACCTTCATTGGGACCACTATCAAGATTTCAGCACTCTAAATTTAAAAATTGATCTATCCAGTGAGTGTGTCTTTAATAAAAACGGAAAACTTATTGAAGCTTGGAAATTAAATTATTATGAAAATGGGTTTCCTTTTGAAATTATCGTTGATTCACAAAATCAAATTCTAAAGAAACAAAATAAGTTTTTAAATATTAATGCTACGATTCAATCATATTTACGAAATGAAATTGAAGATGAGGACACTCTAACAGATCAAGTAGTTGATGTTGATCCTGACTTTGAAGGGTTCTTAGTCAATGAAAACTTCAGCTCCAAACCAGTAGGTGAAACACCTGTCTCAAATGATGATTTTGAGTACATATATAACCCTGTAACTGAAAGTCGCTCTTTTGAAGAAGCAACCGCCTTTCTCTACGCAAATGTACATTTAGAATACTTCGAAGATAACGGCTATCTTTGGCAAGGGCCTAGACCAATGACCGTAGCTATCCATAGTGTATTTGGAGTAGAGGAAATAATAAATAACGCATCTTATAAGCCTGGAAGCCAAACTGACGACGGACGCCCAGAAATTGCCATTGGTGATGGAGACGGTGAAATTCTAAAGGATCTGGCACTTGATAGAGATGTAATAAGTCACGAGCTAGGACATCATGCTGTTTTTCGTTCTATCACTCAATTTAATGGTGACCCAGTTGTCTTACACGAGGCATTTGCAGACTACTTTGCTTTAGATTCAACAGGAAATAGCTGTTTAGGTGAATCTATTTGTGCTGACCCTAGAAGTGCAATTCAAAACGGCTTCTGTTGGGTTGGAGCAAATTCTAATTTATATGACACACAGTGTCTAAGGTCTGCTGAAACTGATCTAACGATGACCATTGCAAACCAAATAGGATTAGCCGCACATTTTAAAAGCCAAGTTTTATCAGGAATGCTTTGGGACTTACGAAGAAGTGA
Organism: Oligoflexales bacterium; assembly: GCA_023301465.1. GTDB lineage: Bacteria > Bdellovibrionota_B > Oligoflexia > Oligoflexales > JALZUQ01 > JALZUQ01. Next base: position 6,092 of record JALZUQ010000059.1, on the reverse strand, counting down.
GTCAGATACCAGAGTTCCTGGAATTCCCGGCCATGGACTTGATCCAGCTGAAATAAGGCCTATTGTCCATAATGCTATTGATTTCTTAACATTTAACAGTGGGTTTAGAGACTTTATTATTGCCTTACTTGAAGCAGACAGAGCAATTAATGGCGGTTCTATTATCTCGGCCAAAATTTATCAGGCTGCCATCAATCGAGGCCTATCCAGCTATATGACTGGTATTGATTGCACAGATACTTCCTGTGACCTGGAAAATCTACCTGCGATTTCTTCGAACACTGACTCATCAACTATCTCACAAGGTGTCTTCGAAGAAAAAAACGAAAGTAGTTGTGGCACAGTTTCTGAAGCCTCTGTTGGACAATTCAACTTTACCTTTTTACTTATCTTTTTAATCCCACTATTCATCACCATTTTTAGTAAACGCCAAAATTAATTTTACATTTTTACGTCAGTCTCATAAAAATTAATTTTATTGCAGACTACAGTAATCATCTTTACAATTTTAAGTACAACAACTAATGCTTCATCTCATTAAAGTTAAGGATTTAAAATGACCTCCATCCATGTCGAAGACTTCTTTAAAAAATACTTAGATAATTGGCTTCCATTATGCCCTGATGCAAAAAAAATATTGAACTTGTTAACAGATCGTAATGAAAATATTATCAACGATCATATTGCTCTTAGGACAATGGATTTCTCTCATATTGGATTAGATGTTCTTGCTAAACCATTTTTAGATATGGGTTATGAGTATAAAGGTGATTATCATTTCAAACAAAAAAAGCTTTTTGCAAAACATTTGGAACTTCCTCATAATCCAGATGCCACAAAAGTTTTTATTAGTGAGCTTTTAACAGACCAAATAAGCACTGATGCGAAAGAAACCCTTCTAGACGCTACCTCAAATATTCCATTAAAAGAAATTTCTAGTACAGAGCTTGGTACTTCTGGTAGACATTGGAATTTTAATGAAGATACTTACCATAAACTATATAAAGAAAGTGAATATGCAGCTTGGTTTTATGCATTTGGATTTAGAGCCAATCATTTTACAATTTCAATTAATCACCTAAATACTTTTGATAGCCTTAGTAGCTTTAATGTTTGGTTAAAAGAGCATAATATAACCCTCAATCAAAGTGGAGGAGAGATAAAAGGCAATAAAGAAGTTGGTTTAATTCAATCAAGCTCAATGGCGAACCCCGTTTCTGTAGATAGTCATTCAAATAGTGAAGTTCCCGGCTGTTATATCGAATTTGCGGAAAGATTTCCTGTGAGCGGGCAAGAACTTTATCAAGGGTTTGTCACAAGCTCTGCTGATAAGATTTTTGAAAGCACTTCTAAGACCACTTAAAAACGAGTTAAGTTTTGTCATCTTGCTTAAAGTATAAAAATACGAGCAATTCAAAAAGACATAAGTACCTATAAACACAGTTGTTAATGTATTTCTTTAAAGTTTCCTCAACTTGCTCCGAATATCTTAATAGGAGAGAGAATTGTATTCTCAGGGATAAATAGAGGTCAAAGACTATCCCCCAGAAAACAGAATGCGAAAAAAGCTCTTTTATAGATTAACGGTATTGATCTTCGGGGGAAAGTCAATTGAAGTACAAAATCAGTCTCATCACATTATTTATCTTAACCAGTTGTGGTCAAGAAACTCCTGACTTTACAGCAGCTAATGTTCAAACAAAAACTGCTGAAGTTCCACTGGCAACTTCTTATCGTGCCGCAGATGTTATTTATGCAGAAGCTGAATACAAAGCACACTCAACAGAGTCAAAAATGATTGTCAATTTTAATAAAGAAGAACCAAGAGTTCTGTCTTTATCTCAAATCAAAAGAGATACACACAGTTTTTTTACAAGACAAGGGCAAGATGCTAAATCAACCGAAGAGTCTTTTCCTCTTACGAAAGAAGGCGAACTAGATATATTACTAGTAATTGACGATTCAGATTCCATGACAGCATATCAAAATGAAGTTGCATCAAAACTTGCTCCATTATTAACTCATATTTCTAACTCAAACTGGCAAATTGCTGTAGTTACAACAAGTGAGTCTTGTCTCAGAAATTTTGGTAAACCACTTACAAAACAAGAGTTCCTTGATGATCCAATAGATTTTGAAAATAAATTTAGAGCAGCTGTTTCAGCCGGTGATGACGGTGATAATGTTGAAAAAGGCATTGAAATGGCTATAAAAGGAATCAATGGAGTTTGTCATGACAGAACCAAATCATGGACACGTCCATTAGCCAAAAAAGCAATTTTGATGCTAAGTGACGAAGAAAATTGCGGTAGCGGATCAGATGAAGGCTGTGACAAAACGAGTACTTCTTACTATGGCACAGAAAAATATGCCGCTGAAGTTGGAAATGATATTCGGTTTTATGGCATCTTACATGATCAATCTATTTGTACTGAAAGTCTTTTTAATAAATCACCTCAAGACTATTTAGATTTAGTCAACCAGACTGGTGGTATCTCAGGTGCAATTTGTCAAAGTGATTATACTAATATATTAGAACAAATATCATTTCATGTTTCTAATCAAGTGATCACTAACTTTGAACTAAGCTATATTCCTGATGTTAGTAAATTAAAAATTAAAGTAAGTGGGAATGTTATTAACAATAAAACATCCGTTATTGGTCAAGTTATACAAATACATGGAAGCGTTGATGAAACACAACCTGAAATAGCTATAGAGTATGAGTATGGATATAGAAAAAAGTTTAATCAAGTAGAGTTAACACACACAATAGATCCAGACACTGTTTCTATTGAAGTCAATGATCAAGCAATTGCTAAAAATGACTATACTATCTTATCAGAAACTAAAACGATTATTTTTAAAGATCAACCAATAGATGATGCCAAAATTGTTATTCAATACAAATCAGCTATAGACTTAGCCGATGAGTTTGAAATACCAAAAAATTTAGTTATCCACGAACTTTCTATCAATGGGAACGCTATTCAAAAAAATGAGTACAAACACCTCAATGAAATTGTGAAGTTTGATAAAGCCCCAACTGATGAAAGTGAAATAGAAATTAAATACAACTTTGAATCTGACTACACAACAAATTATGATATTTTAACTCCTACTGACTGGGAATATGTTGAATCAACATTAACTGATGAAGTATCTGGTAATGAAATACCGCATACCATTGAAGACGGAGTATTAGTGGTAGCACCATCCGAACTCATGAGATTTGATTCTGCAGTTTTAAAAATCGAAACACCCGTTTTTGAAGATGAATTTGAGCTTGGATTATCAAACGAACCAATTGAAAACTCTATCACTTTTAGTTCAAATGATTGCGTTGCAAAAATGCATTCAAAAAAGAGATTAAAAATAAATTGTAAAGATGAAAAAATATCAAAAATGAATATTGGCTTTCACTACTATGGAAATGTAAAAAATATTTTTGAGCTAGAATACGATCCAAATAATCATTGGTTTAATGTTGAAATTGACGGTATTCCTACAAGAAAATTCTCCATACTTGATAACCAAGTAGTCATTGAGCCAGAATTGCTTAATGAAAGCTCACGCGTTGTAATCTACGCTAACAAACAATAACCCCCTTAACCACCACCAACTAACTCAGTAAAGCACTTTTATTTAAAGTGTTTTTGCTGTTTTTTCTCAAAAGTTCAAAACCATATAATACGATGTTAGTACCTTAGAAATCAGTACGTTTCCCTAACTCTTACGTTATAGAGACTGTTTAAATCCAAGTTAAATTGTTATAATTACCAAGCAAAATCAAATAAAATCGGGGGAAAAAATGATTAGCTTAAAGCACTCTGTTGCTAAAAAAATTTGGATTCTAATGTTTATATGTGCCTCTTTTTCTTCAGTTAGTTATGGAGCGAGAGTCTTTTGGAACGAGTGTGTAGACATGGGTGGTGTCGACATTGATATCAACACAAAAAAATGTATGTGTGTTGATGGAAAACTCTTTGACCCAAGAAAACAAGATCGTGGTTTTATTTGTAATGGCGTAGGCACTAAACTTTATCATATCATGTTGGGTCAGGGCCAAGACTATGACCGCGAGGGAAGCACCGGCATTGACGTTGTAAAGAAGTACAAGTCTATTCAAAAGCTTGAGTATCAATGCACAAACTTACTTAATGCAGCATGTTATAACTCAGAAAAATCGGCTTGTGTTTGTAAAAACAATTATCACATAGATCTAAAAAACTTTTGGCCAAATACGAGAGACTGTTATGGAACTCGGTTTGTTAGTTTTGGTTTAGGGTCAAACTTCTCTGATGAAACAGCAACTTCATCATCAGTTGTAGTGATTCAACCTGAACTGAAAAAACATATGAGCTTAAGTGAACGTTTTTCTAATATTGAATGGACAGTTCTTCCTAATGAAGGAACCCCAAGAGGTAGGTTTGATGGTGTTTTGGAGATAAAAGACAATAAAACTTGTGGTTTTGTCAGTGGAAGTGACACCAATAGATTAAAATGCTCCACCATTGGCGTGCAAAACATACAGTTTGTATCCATTGATTTTTCAGAAACCTTTGATGTCAAAAACCCACCAAGTTGTATTGCACAAACTATTGGGTCTACTGGAGTCATAAGCGTTGCAGATATCACAAATAAAAAATTGGTATTAAGCTATGTAAGGTCGCAAAAACCAGCAAATAACAATGTTCCTGTCGGTTGCGTTAAAAAAGACGATTCACAACCTAAAGAGACCTACACATTTTTAAACTCAAATATAGTAAAAGCCAGCGTTCAGTGTGCATTTGTAGATTAATTTTATTTTTAAAAAGGAAAAGTAAATGAAACCTGTACTAATATATTTATTATTATTCATATCTCTCCCATTATTTGCTGCTAATAAATTCAGAGTAAATATCATTATTCCAAACTCTGAGTTAGATATTCATCAAGACATGCTCATTGTTGAAGATCAAACTGGAACTAGTTTAAATGAAAGCATCTCTAAGGACTTAGATATTATTCAACTTGAAAGCTCGGTTCAAATTACTGGTAATATTGAGACTGAAAGTAACTTTAAAAATCTAAAAGTAACTCTCGATACAAATCAGAACTCTAAAGCAGACTCATACGAAACTTCATTTATTAGTGCTCCCGTAAACTCGACGAGTGCTGACAATGTCATTGTTACTTTTATTCAAAGCAATAAATGTGATTGTAAAGGTATTACAAAACGTGATTGTTATGAACGTAATACTTATGACATCAGCATTCTAGAAAAATCATCTGGAAAAGTATTATGGGGATCTGAAAAACATGTGAGAATATTAGATAACTCATGTAGCTTTACGACAATGTTAGGGACGCAAGTTTCTATTCCTCAAAGTGTTCTTACTGCTAATGCTGATGACTTAAATATTCAATTAGTAGACTTTGAAAACAAAAAACAAGTTTTACCTTTCTATGGAAACCTATCTCAAAAGAGCGGATCAGGATCACAAGGACCTCAGGGCATTCAAGGTAAGGATGGACTGCCGGGTAAAGACGGTGTTGCAGGAATAAACGGTAAAGACGGACTGCCGGGTAAAGACGGTGTTGCAGGAATAAACGGTAAAAACGGACTGCCGGGTAAAGACGGTGTTGCAGGAATAAATGGTAAAGACGGACTGCCGGGTAAAGACGGACTGCCGGGTAAAGACGGACTGCCGGGTAAAGACGGATTACCGGGTAAAGACGGAATAATAGGTAGAGATGGAGTCGACGGCAAAGACGGATTACCGGGTAAAAATGGTGAACCAGGTAAAGACGGTAAAGACGGATTACCGGGTAAAAACGGAATAATAGGTAGAGATGGAATCGACGGCAAAGACGGACTACCGGGTAAAAATGGTGAACCGGGTAAAGACGGCAAAGACGGATTACCGGGTAAAAACGGAGTCAACGGTAAAGACGGCGTTAATGGAACGAATGGTAAAGACGGAATAATAGGTAGAGATGGAATTGACGGCAAAGATGGATTACCGGGTAAAGATGGATTACCGGGTAAAGATGGATTACCGGGTAAAGATGGATTACCGGGTAAAGATGGATTACCGGGTAAAGATGGA
>JALZUQ010000058.1 GCA_023301465.1 Oligoflexales bacterium | reverse complement strand
TTGGTCGTATATCCTTACCTCTAAGAATGGAGGTTAAAGTGAGATTATCTTATGACCATAGAATTAAAGAAGCTGTAGCTTTATCAAGAGACCCCAAGCCATTACAATTAAGTGACTGATTTTACTGTAGTTAGTTTATAACTAGAGAAAAAAACATGGTTCTTTAAAAAATTGAAGTTTTTTAATAAAAATGTTATTAATGTTCCATATTATTTTAATTCACAATGAAATTGGATGCAAATTGATGTTAACACTAAAGATTTATTCAAAACACTTGTTTTTCTATGCTTTTTTCTTACTCTATTCTTTCACTACATTAACAGCGGCTGCAAACAGCCTTTATGAGGATCTTGAACTAAGTCCTGAGGCGTCATCTACACAAATAGCACGTGCTTATAGGCGACTGGCAATTCGTTACCACCCAGACAGAAACCCCGACAACGAGAAAGCCAAAGCTCAATTCAAAAGAGTACAAAATGCATATGATATTTTGTCCGATCCCCAGAAAAAAGAATTTTATGACAAAGGCCCAGAAAATATCAATTGGGCAGACTACTCGAGCGCCGAGAGACCAGAGTCAAGTTTACATGACCCATTTGGCATTCAAGACATGAACCATGAAAGAATCAATTTTCTTTTTATAAAATATGCTGAATTGAGAAAGAGCATGTCGCCCGTAGACGCTGTCATAAAAACAATGAAGATTGAGCGTAAACGTAAAATAATTAGATCAAGTATCAATTGGTGGGGTAAAGGATACGCAGACAGCATTTATGAAAGTCAGACTCGACATGTTTTTGGTGAGTTTATTGACGAAGTGATCAATGATATTTTCTACACCGGTGAGAATATTGACAGACCTCAAGAGTTACCACTTTTAAACTTAAGCAATTCAGAAGCAATGGCACTTACAATAGCTTCAAAGAACGCACTTTCTTTTTCAAGGCTACCAACAGTTAAAAAAATTATGGAGATTCAAAGACTTGTTGGATCACATGGCAACTACAACCTTGCAACTAGAGCTATTCGTGAAGCTCAGTCCACCGAAGATTTGAACCACTACTTTTATTTTGTCATGAAAAATATGATGAGTGATACTTTTCAATATGAAGATACTCTCGAATTTGGAGATAACTATTTAATAAAAAACGAAACGAACTTGAGGAGAACTCGAAAGCGACTGGTGCATATTCTAATTTCAGCAATAGAAAGAATTCACCCCGGCGACTCAGTCTCTGATTATATCTATGATTTTATTGAGACACACTTAAGTAAGTTTAAAATTTCTGATCGCTTTATGATTCAAAATTTAATCGAATTGATTGATGATATTGGCACCAAAGAATCGGCTGCTGCCATCGAAAAAATGATAGTAACTTCTAGGAGTAGATTTGTTAGAAAAAGAGCGCTTATAAGTTCAAAAAAACAAAAAATTTCATTAGATTCGTTAGAAAATCAAGTAACACAAGCAGACAATACAACACCAAAAAGCACAAAAATAAATAAAGATAATTTGAGTGTGAGAGAACTTAAAAGAGTATTAAGTGAGTCTACGCCATCAGCACACAGAAGCTTTGACTTAAGTGCGGCAATCAAACTCATTGATGAGCAGTTTGAAGCAGCTGCAAAGTTATATGAACTAGAACAACTTGACGAAGAAGATTTTAAAAACGTCGAGAGTGCAGTATATAAGTATTATTGGCGTTATAGAGGAAGAGGGACGGGTGAATCGGATAGAGTGATTCATATGCTTTTGGAGCTTGCCCCCGAAAACCCTAAAGCTGCTATTCTGTTAGCTCGAGCATCTGAAGATGGGTGGGGGTACTCAACAGAAAGAATGGCTGAAATGGCGATAAATTATCAACTTCAAAGTCCGGAGCTGTTAGAGGCATTTAGGCGGTTTTTAGAATCCAGTATCACTAGCAGGTTTGAGCATACAAAAACAATCGAAGCACTAGGGCGACTGGCAAATAAAAACGATAAGGCAGTCATAAAGACTCTTAAAAAAACAGCCGCTTTTAAATATTTAAATAGAGAAGCAGGGCCTCCTGCATATGAAGCAGCCATGGCATTAGCTCGAATTGGTGACGATAGCCATGACACTATTAATTTTTTAAAAAAGCTCATGAGAGAAAATGAAGATTATATGATTGGCTCAGGTGTCCCATTTGCAGCTGCACTAATATGGATGAAAGTACAGGATGAAGTTGCTGAATCAATACTTAGAAGAGAGATTACTTATAACCCCAATGGGCAAAGAAACCATTATACTATAGCTAAAGAAGCCCTTAGTCGTGCTGAATTGTCAATTCACAACATTACTGATTTATCTTGTTCTGGGTCTTTTGAAGCTACGAATACACGTAACTAAACCGTATTATTAAACATTAAGAGTTCATTTACTCATGTTTTTATGCAAGTCTGGCCAGTGTTTCGGTTTGTAAAAGCAAATCTTCTCCTGCTTCTACCCTGAAGCAGGGTTTTTTTAATGGAATAATCACAATATATTACCTCAAATCGCACACCTAAAGAATCAGGAGTCTTTTTGATCATTTTTCTAGGGAAGAAGCAAAAAATTTTTGCTAAAATATGATCTATGATTGGGCGAATCTTTGTAAGGAAATACAATGCAGAGTTACAAGAAAAACTGGGGTTTAGGGTTTGCTGCTGTCTTTTGTTTTCTGATCATTTATTTTAATAGTGATATTATAGAGTCTTATCAGAATAATAAGAGAGTACAGAGGTCTATTGCTGATGTTTCTTTGCGGGTTTATATCTCACAGGGTAATAATCTTTTTAAGATTGATGGTCGAGCATATGACACCAACAAAATAAGCGATACAAGTAGCTCTATAGAAATTTCAGCTTTTTCGAAACAACCGGGTTGGGCTCGACTAATTCTTTTTACTAGTGACAATCAGGATTCTCAAAACGGTAGGTTTATTGGAGATGTCATAGAGTTACAAACCGGTAAGGAAACCTTTTGGTCCAAAGCTAAGCCTGATAAAAACTTAAAATCCACTTCCTCCTCAAAAGGGTTGAGTGAATCCTTGAAGGAGTTGTTACTTGCACAAGCTCTTGTAGACTTTGAGTTTGCTTTGTGTGTGGTTGCTAGTTCAGATCGTTCTTTTATTGAGCAACTTGAAATAGAGGGATTGAAATCTATAAATCTTGGTAAAGGAGGCCAATGTTTCTAATATTTACTGGTTTTTCTTCATTTCTAAATAATTCAATTTTTTCTTGTTTATTTAAGATTGTTGTCGATCATTGGTCGCCTTGTCTAAAGAACTGCAATATATTTCTTCATAAATGATGTTGAGTTTGGCCAGTGTATCGGCTTTAAAAATTAAGTCTGCTCCTGCTTCTACCCTGAAGCAGGATTTTTTTAATGGAATAATCACAATATATTACCTCAAATCGCACACCTGAAGAATCAGGAGTCTTTTTGCTCATTTTTCTAGGGAAGAAGTAAAAAAATTTTGCTAAAATATGATCTGTGGTTGTGCGAATAAAAGCAATAAATTAAGATCATTATGAAGGCTAAATAATGATGTATAGGGTATAAAAAATTCAACTGGACATTGAAACTTTTAGAAAGTTTATAAATTGATAATCGATCAACAGCTAAACCAATTGCTCAACCAAAAAGAATCAGAGTTTTTGGACTTTAAACTTAAATGGCATGAAGATAATGCTGAATTGATTCACGATATTTTATGCCTTTCTAACTCAAATTTCGAGGGCCCGCGTTTTTTAATAATTGGTGCATCCGACGAAGGAGTTGTTGAAGGTGTTTCTGAAAACGACAAAACACGTAAAACACAGGCTCAGCTTTATGATTTAATTGGAAACTCAAATTTTAATATTATTCCAGAGTTAAGAGTTAGCACAGTAAAAGTAAATAACAGGTCTAATAAAAAAATAGATGTTATTCAAATCGAAAATAAGCCAGAAAAACCCTATTTTTTATTAAAGGATAAGAAGTTTAGAAATAAAAATAAAGTAGTACGTACAGGGGTTGTCTATTCAAGGTTAGCAGATAGAAATACTCCCATTAATTCATGCGTTGATGATAAAAAATTAGAGAAAATGTTTCTAGAACGATTTTCATTGCACTTGACCCCAACTGAAAGGTTTAACAGGTATCTATGTGACTTGAAAGGTTGGCAAATTCAAGAGGGCATTCCAACATTTTATCAAAAATATCCAGAGTTTACTATAAAGGAAGATTCTGAAGAAGGTTTCTTCAAAAATTATTTTGAGCCTTGGGTTGGAGTTTATCCTGATGCCCATGCAACAGGACATACATACAATATAATGTACCATTCAACTATACTTGATCAACGTCGTGTAATTTTTTGTGATGGATGTCGAGTAAAGTATATTGAGCCAAAAATAAAATATACTGAAGATAATTGTTATTTCTATCGATTTTATTATTATATTTTTGATAGTTACTTATACAATCTACAGCAATTATTCTTCGGGAGTCCTACAGATACCCGAGCATATGTAAGTCCCATTGCTTTTGTTGAAAGTGAGAAAAAGGCTGAGCGTATAATTTTGGAAATTCAAAGTAATCAGGTAAAAGATAACACAGGGATTTATTTACTGGAAAAGAGTAGTCGTAAATGGTTTTATAAAAATCATAATAATTCTCTTAAAGAAGTAGTTAAAGCTCAATCGAATTAGAAGATGCTAAGCAGCATTATGAGTTCAAGTAGTTTTGATCTGAATTACATGATAAATTGGCTAGTGTTTCGGCTTTGAAAAGTAAATCTGCTCCTGCTTCTACCCTGAAGCAGGATTTTTTTAATGGAATAATCACAAAATATTACCTCAGATCGTATGCCCAAAGTGGTGGAGCAAGTTTCGGTCGAATAGAATTAGCAGAAATATATGTGAAGTTCCCCTCCTAAAACGGACACCGAGTTAAGTGATTTTTATGCCCGATTGGCCAACATCTGATAGGGATCAGATCAAACTTCATCCTACTTAATGTGCCATATGCGTAGGGGCAAGAGCCTCTTCAATAAGAACTTACTTCAGCACAGTGTACTGCTTTACATTACCGCCATTAAATATCTAATTTCATTATATTATTTAGCGCTTGATTCCAGATGATTAAAAATGTATCACTTATCCTCAATACAAAAGGAGCTTTCTCTATCATGGAAAAAAATCATATGTGTTTTATATTAGCCCTACTGATGCTTTTCAGCTCGTCCCTTTATGGGGATATTTTTACAGCTTATGAACATATAGAAAACGAACCAAATGGCTGGAACGCAGGTGCTTTATTTAGACTTTTTGATAAAAAAAAAGATAACTATACCCTTGAACGGTACAGCGATGCCATCAAGATTGTAGACAGAGTAAGCCCGGAACCTATAACCGTGACTATCTTATTAGGGTTTTATAATAAGAAAAAAGCAACAGCAATTAGAATAGAGAATCACGTGAATGCTAGATTTACTATAAGAGAGAACATTTGGCCTCTTTTAGAGTGGCTTCAGGAATCATTTGCTGGCATCAGTGAACAATTTGATGGACTGAGTCATTTAAAACCCATCAATACAAATCCGGAGTTCAAACATTATATAACCATTAAAAACCCTGAAATTTCACTCTCTTTAATAGATATGCTCAGTCTCTTTGATCAACAAGAAGATCAACTTGTACATCACCGCAATGAAGGTGTGATCATTGATAGTCTGACAGACCCTGACTCAGTTAGTATTACTCTACGCATTAACAAGAAGAATCAAGTCACTAGTATCAAAGTAGATACACATGTTGCCGGTTGGTATGAAATAAATACCAATATAGAACCTCTTCTTCAGTATTTACAAAGGTCTTACCCTGAACTTGAAAAACTTAAAGTAGCAAAAGTTCAGAAGTTTCTTGATTACTGTTGGTCTTTTTTTCATTAAAAAACTTCTAAAATAAATTTACTTAACGGTCAAATCTCTTATTAGGTAGGTTTTTTTGTATTTTAAATAATAGAAAAGCAATCAACAAAGATGGGGTTACAGCCCAAAAGAACTCATTTACCAAGACTATCCACCTTCTTTCTGTCTGCATGACCCATGATAGATCACATACGGACTTAAACAATCGACGGGAAATGACTCCATAGACTCAGAACATATGTCATCACTATTCATGGGGTGAATGGCCATTGTGTGCTTCTTAAAAATTTGTATTCTACAAAATTAAGAAATAAACTTTTCATCTACCCATTGCTTTAGTTCAACGAGAACTTGTTTTAAGT
>JALZUQ010000057.1 GCA_023301465.1 Oligoflexales bacterium | reverse complement strand
CCCGCAAAGAGCTAACACGCTCAAAAAACTCTAGACATTTTAATAGCTTAGTAACAACAGAATATTTGAAATTGACAGGTGTGTCTGTTTTTTATACAAAAAACTGCCTGATAAAAAACCTGTGTAAGTTGAGAATTAGAGAATCTATGAAACCATTGTATATTGACTTATTTTATACAGCCAAAGGTTCAGAAGTCTTTTACACATTTTTCTAGGCTAGAAGCAGAAAATTTTTGCTAAGCTTTGATATGTGGTTTTACAATTCTTTGAGGTTTTAGTAAAAATCAGAAGAGCATTAAAAGCAGATTCAAAAAATATTTTTGATGCTCAAATGCGGTCAATAAAAGAAGTTTGTGCCAAAGACTATACGCCTAAACAAATTGCGGCTTGGGGTGGTAGAAGATATGACCCTGATCACTGGCCAAAGATTATTGAGAAGTCTTACGTGTGGGTTATTGCTGATCGCACTAATATATTTGGTCTATTCAGTCTCTTACTTCCTAAAGCTAACGAATTAGCACATATCACGTCTCTTTATATTGTTCCAGAGGCTCTAGGAAATGGTTTTGGAAAACAATTCATAAAGACAGCAATATGTGGGCCCGTATACTTAAACTGGCACTCAAAATAGACGTTTCAAAATGCATCCTCTGTAAAAGCGAAATACTTCATGTATCCGCAAAACTCAAAAGCTCACCCTACTATTTCCTACCCGTTCGTCGCTCTTTATTTGTATATTAGTGAAGATCTAAAACATCAAGTCTGTCATATAACATACTGTTTTAGTTAATCTTAGTCTCATCATCAACAGTCAGGGTTGATTTATGAGTTAAAGGTTTTGATTTTATATTGATTATTATTTCGAATCAGTGCTAACAAAATTAGTCTAAGAAAAAGGAGTGCCGTAATGAAACCAAGAATGACATCATATGTCTCAAGTTTAATTCAAAAAAGTTTTTTTGCTAAAATAGCATTAATAAGTTTGTTTTTATTCTCTTCTCATTTAAATGCCCAAAAGCAGCAGTTCATAAGGAATGGCTTGGTGGTTTGCATTGGTGGTGCATCCGATAAGCTTTTTGTGAAAGCTGTGCAAGATATGGAAAAGAGCCTTGCGGCTCAACTTAAACCGATTGGAGTTCATACACAATACTTCACATGGGATAAGCAAAAATACGTTGCTGATTTTATTGAAAAATATAACGAGCGGTTTCCTAATGTCCCAATTGTAGTTATTGGACATAGCTATGGTGCAGATACAGCGGTAAGGCTCGTTCCACGTGCATTAAAAAAAGCAAAGATTTCGCTCATTCTGTCTTTAGATGCAGTAAGTAGAAGCAAAGGTGTCGACTCATTTCCTCGCAACACTCTAAAGTGGGTAAATGTTTATACGACTAAAAAATCATTTAATGGTGGGATTGCTGGTCTTGGTGGTCATTGGCTCAGTGAATCAGAAGCGACCAAAAATATAAGATCAACAACCCTTGATCATGTTGATGCAAATAGCATGCTTAATTTGGCTATTGATCATTTCAGGGCTGCACTGAGAACAAGACCAATTTACGAGGGTGGTACTGTTTATGTGAACAACACAAGCAAAAATATTTATTTAGCGACTGTCTACGCTCAGTTTGGGAAACCCAGTAACGGAAAATTCACCTCTCATATGATTAGAACTGTGACAGTATTCCCAAACAAACGTGAAAAGGTGCTCTTTGCATCAGATAACGCTTATGCCCAGAGATCTAACGTAAGAGGAGAGACAAGAGTATTGCAAGCATGGACCCATTTTAGAAAAGTTACCCCTCAAGATTTGTATGGCGGGCAATGGCTTAGACCTTCTCAAAAGACCAGGTCATTTACTTTAGATCAATCTAATACAGTAAAAGTAACCCAAGCTAGTGCTAATGATAATTCAAGAAGCCACTTTGTTGTTGCCCCTGACCTACAAATGGCACAAAAGATATTTACTGGCTATCCGAATATCCAGCTAAGTAATGCGAAACTCTCTTCGCAAACTACAGGTCTAAATTATAAAAATGTTTTCACCCAAACAGTTAGATCTTCTGTTGATGCAGTTGTTGGCCCTTTGGACAGCAAGTCGCAAATTAATTTGCTAAGAAATATGGTTTTTCAATCAAACCGTAGTTTTAACTATGGCAAGAAACCAAAGTTTATGGATGTTTATGCAAATAAGTTAGCGAATATGCTGGAAGCCACTAAGAAAATTGAAATGAATTTGCATTATTCTCAAATTGATCAAGGTAGAGACCGATTAGAAATTCAACTAAGTAAATAATTGAATCGTTTTTTAAAAACAACTTAAAGTAAAACTTTTTTATAGGGATCCCAAGTTTGCGAAGCAAGCGTATGGGACCTGTATTTGTACTATATATTGTTCGAACAGATCACCTACGAAGCCTGCGGCTTCTGGTGAGGATGCTTTTTTATATGTTGCCTGCCATTTTAACAGAGCTTCTCTAGTTTCAGTTATGACTTTTTAGATACAATTTGTTCTGACCTCTAGAAATCAGTTGCAACGAGTAGGAAATAGAAGGGGTGATTTTTTAAGCTTAGCAGTGTTGTGATTCGATGAATTCAGCTTATTTTTATTATTTTGTGGATTTAGTTTATGGT
>JALZUQ010000056.1 GCA_023301465.1 Oligoflexales bacterium | reverse complement strand
ACAAGAAGGATGCAGACAAGAAGGATGCAGACAAGAAGGATGCAGACAAGAAGGATGCAGACAAGAAGGATGCAGACAAGAAGGATGCAGACAAGAAGGGTCCTAAAACTAAGACTATTGAAATAACCGTTCCTAAGTATAAGTATGACTTTAAGCTTCGAATGATTGCTGCAAGTTTATTCAAAGGGAGCGAGAAAAGATCAGAAGACCCGGATTGGGGTAAAGAGAGTAAAAAACAGATCAAAAAAGAATATAAAGAGTTCTTAGATAAAGTATTTAAAACTGAAAACGCAAAGAAACTAAAGCAAGATTCATTGTCTAATGATTTGAAAAAATGGTTTGCTGAAAACAAACAGATTTTATCTGCTTTGAGTAGGTAAGTTCATCAAACTTAAAAAAGCGGTTCTTTTTTAGAGCCGTTTTTTTTTTTTTTTTTTTTTTTTTTGAATTTATAAAAATATTTTTTGTTTAGCTTAGAGTTGGCGTACTTAAAATATAAAAACCACTGAGATGCCAATGTTGATAGAGGTTGAATCTAAAATAGTTTCTTGGTCTGTTAGACTGCTTTCTAATTGAGTATCATTTTGGTCGAAAGCTAGGATATCTACATACCCAATTTCTGGTGCGTTAAGGTAATAGCTTAGATCACCATAAATAGAAAAGGCAAAAGATTCGGTTATTTCAAAAAGATATTCAACGTTTCCTGATATACCAAAAGCTCTTTTTAAAATATCTGGATCAATCTCACTACCATCAATCAATAAATTTCCTCTTAGTGAAAGTATTTGAAGTCCTCCACCAACAAAAAAACCATCTGCGATTTGTGTCATGATAATCAAACTGTCATGATAATACTGAATTTTTTCTTCAATTGGGTTAAAAGACGCAGAGAAATACCCTGTGTCTTCCGTAGTGGACCCATAGTCAAAAGTTAACTTTATATAGGTATTGTCATTAAAATGGTGCCGGAGGCCGATTCCTATATACGCAGATTGATTGTATCCTAGCCTAAGACTTAAACCCAAAGATTTACCATTTGCATAGCTAAAGACTTCATCTTCATATTCATCTTGGTTTTCTTCGTTAGATTCCACTAAGTCTTTTGGTTCTTTTAGGGAAGGGGCTTTTGTTTCACTTGCCAATAAACCCGAAGAAGTTATTGGTATTATGAATAATATGAGAAATAAGTTTTTCACAGCTTACCTTTCACATTCTTGAAGTTGTTTAGGGTTTGAAATAAATTTATATTGATTATTTTCGCCTAAGTTGTTTTGTAATATATCATCTATATTGTTTGTAAACCGAACTTCTGTCGGTTGTTCTTTATTCACATCAACTAAGTCTACTTGCAGAACATAGTTTTCATTGAGTTCTACTTTAAATTCAGCTTCAAATGTTGATGTGGCAAAAGGTTCTGGGTTTGCAATAATATCAATGATTTTATCTGAGTAAAAACAATCTGGTTTAAGTATGTACTCTTGGTCCTTTAAAGAGTCTTTATCAAGCTTGAATTTTAAGTAACTTGGAATGTCTCCGCGACTCTGGCTATCTATGATTAGATTTTCCATTTTTAATATGGTCTGTTCTTTGAGGGTGTTTAGGTTGTTCTGAGTTTTTTCGATATAAGACTCTTGATAATCGTTGCATCCTAGAGTTTTATTCCATTGCATAAGCCCACTATTTGTATCAATGTCAATGCAATTGAGGTTGACGGCGCTTTTTTGGAAAAAAGGAAAGCTGGATGTATCTACATTAAAAAATAGTGTAGAAATATTTTCTGCATTTTTTATTCTACTGGATTCCTCTTTGAAGCTATAACCACCCCAATACACACCAACACCTTGGTTCAGTTGGTCTATAACAATCGAACCAGAATTGCCGGCCCTAGGGTCATTTGTGCAGTGAAATAACGGAAGATAAAATGAAAAATCACTATTGAAACCCGGATCTACAACAGATGATTTTACACTAGTACACTCTTTGACCTGCATGGTCCTTAATAAGCTTTTGTCAGCAGGTGGGTTTATAGCGACAATACTAAGCTTTTCTGAGTCATTAAAGGTTTTTTGGTTTTTTATATTAATTGTGTCAACATTTATTTGATCTGTTAATGCGATAATAGCAACATCCCTTTGAAAGGATAAATCATTATTGTCACTACTGTTTTTTGTGAAATCTTGCTCAAATTGCGTAATGATATTTTTGCAAAATGTTTGTTTGTTGTCTTTGTTGCTAATAATCATATGTTCTGAGCAGTTTAGTCCAGAATCAATCATTTCTTTAACACAGTGATGGTTTGTCAAAATCATGTCTTCAGCGATAAACGATCCGCTGCAAAAGTAAGTTTTGTCTTCAATAATGCTAACGATTGATGCTGTGTACTCTGGGCAGTCAAATTCATCACTACAAGAAATTTGGTAGGATCTTAATTGTCTTTTTAGAATAGTTTCATGTTTATATTCTTTATTAATTTTAGGGTCGATTCTTGGATTGCTAGGATCCCAAGGGTGGTAATATTCACCAATATCTCTATCGTCTTCTGTAAGGAGCCACCCACATTGAGTTATGTAAGTACACATTACTGTAAAAATAATGGTATAGACCTTAGTTTTTGTCACTTCCTTATCCTTTTAAGTAAAAATCATCACAGGCTTTAAAGATAGAGTCTTCTACCTTTGTTACTTATAAGCAATCTATAGGCCAACGCTAACAACAGTAATTGTCTTTTATTTCAGTGGGTTATAGTTGAGTTTTGTTTGCGTGAAAACGCTAGAAGTGCATTCAAATTGTCTTGTTGTAAAACTATTTGACAAAAAAAAGTTGAAACGATTAAGTGCGAATCCCTAGTTTTTGATAAATTCTGACTAGGGTTTTTTCAGCATGCTCAGAGGCTTGCTCGGATCCAGATAAAATAATGCTATCTAAATAGTTTTTATCTTCAAGGTATCGGTTTGCTCTTTCTTGTAGGCTACTGAGTTCAGTCACAACCAACTCAGCAGTATCTACCTTAAGGTGTCCGTATAACTTGCCTTCGTATTCTTGTACTAATGTATCTACTGATTTTTGTGAAAAGAGAGAGTGCAAATCAAGGAGGTTTTTAATGCCGGGTTTAGAATCGTCGTATTGAATTCGTTCTCCTGAGTCTGTCGTTGCAGACTTAATTTTTTTTGAAATTTGTTTTGGAGTATCATTTAAAAAGATAACACCTTTATCGCTTACAGCACTTTTACTCATTTTTGAATGGGGGTCTTGTAAGTCCATGACTCTTGCACCTTGTGGGGGAATATATGGTTCTGGCACTACAAAACTATCTTCACCATGAGTGCTATTAAATCTTTGAGCTAGATTTCGAGTGAGTTCTATATGTTGTTTTTGGTCTGCTCCGACTGGGACTAAGTTCGCATCGTAAAGTAAGATATCAGCAGCCATGAGAACAGGGTAACTAAAAAGACCAGCATTAATATGTTTTCCAGCTTTGCTGCTTTTGTCTTTGTATTGTGTCATCCTGCTTAATTCACCCATATGGGTACTGCAAGTGAGAGTCCATGCGAGTTCTGCATGTTGCCTCACATCACTTTGAACAAATAAACACGTTTTTTTTGGGTCAATTCCCGCTGCTAAGTAAAAAGCGATGGATTGTCTAGCATAGTCTCTTAAACAACCTTGTATAGGGTTTGCACTCGTCAAAGCGTGTAAATCTACAACAAAAAAATAGCAATGGTAGTCTTCTTGTAGGCGAACCCAGTTCTTTATGGCTCCAATATAATTTCCAAGTGTCGGTTGGTTCGTTGCTTGAATTGCGGAGAGCATGATTTTTTTGTTTGTGATGTTCACGGCTATCTTTTGCCTTTTAAAAATGAGCGAATAAAACTAATGCATAAAGTAGCAATAGCACTTCCAAACCTTCTTAAAAATGACTTCCACATAGCTTCGGAAGCGGTTTGTCTTCTGGAAGTTCTTTTTTTAGGTCTAGACCTTGAAGATCTTTCTTCATCTTCTTCTTCGTGTTCATCTTCTTCTCTTTTTTTGTTTGCTTTTTGAATCAAAGATTTAGCACCTTCAGAGTCGACGGTCTTGGTGTATTTATTGAAGGTACTGTGAGATTCGTTTTCTTTGCGAATATCAGAAGTATCAATTGGGCCAATTTTACTAAAAGGCGGCATGTTTAGTACTTTGCGAGCATCGCTTGGTGAGCCTTTTTCATTGAGTACAGAAACAACGGACTCCCCAACAGAAAGTTCTCCAAGGCTTTTGGCGACGTCAAACTTGCCATCAACAGGCAGCGACTCAGAAATGTTCTTTAGCATTTTTTGATCTTTTTGAGTAAACCCTCTTAAGCCGTGAATGATCCTATTACCGAGTTGCGATTGAATCACTTGTGGAATATCAGCGGGGTTCTGAGTCACAAAAAAGATCCCGACACCTTTTGAGCGAATCAAACGTACTACAAGTTCAATTTTTTCCATGAGTGCTTTTGGTGCGTCTCTGAAAAGAATGTGAGCTTCATCAAAAAAGAAAACTAATTTTGGTTTGTCTGAGTCACCCGACTCAGGAAGAGTATTGTAGAGTTCGTCTAATATCCAAAGTAAAACACTGCTATATAAGCTTTTGTTTTGCATAAGTTTAGTGGCATCTAGAATATGAATAGGGCTCAATTTGTCAGTAGCAATGAGCTCGTTGACGTCAAGTGTAGGTTCGCCAAAGAGGTTGTCGCCAACAACATCAGCATATGCCACAAGGTCACGTTGGATAGCCCCAATAGAGTTTTTTGCTATATTACCGTAATCGTTTCTGAGTTTATCAGAGTTATCACTAATCCAACCAAGAAGAGCTCTAAGATCTTCTAGTTTGATGAGTGGCCATTTTTTGTCTTTGGCGATTCTAAAAGCAATGTGAACGATGTCGCTTTGAATATCATTTAAGTCGAACAAACGACTCAGAAGGAGTGGACCAAATCTGTCGAGGCGGCAGCGAATGGGTAAACCTGACTTTCCAAACATGTCCCAGAAAAAACATTCATTTTTTGAAAATGAAAAGTCTTCGACACCAGCGGCTTTGAGCCTGCGTTGAACTTCTGGGTGGTCTTTACCAGCTTCTGCAAGTCCTGAAAGATCACCTTTTACATCAGCCATAAATACAGATGTACCAGCTTTACTAAATTGTTCGGCAAGTATTTGGAGTGTGATGGTCTTGCCAGTGCCTGTCGCCCCTGCAATGAGGCCATGTCTGTTAGATTGATCTAGTCTTAAGACAACGTTTTCTCCGAGGTCTCCGTTTCCAATAAGAATGTCTTTCATTGTTATTCCAGTAAGTTATGATGAATTAAATTATCAATTTATCGTGTTTAATTCAAGGAGTCCTTAGATCTGGGCTGTAAAGAGCTTTGAGGAACTTTTTTAAGGAAAAGGGTGCCTAATTTGGCACTACTTAGCATACGCTGGTAAACTAGAAGTAGATCTCATTTAATAAGTAGGAACAGTTGATCGCAAGTAATAGCGGGAGGGTAGTTATGCGTTGTTTGAGTTTATGGTCTTTAGTTTGTTTATTCATCGTGGGTTGTGGAAGCCCTAATAATCTTAGTGAAATAAAGTTTGAATCCGCACACTCAGTCCTAAGAGTTGCTAACATTGAAGATGCTCAAATTTTAGTACGCAGTGGCATTACCCTTGAAGAAATAGAATCAGAGATTACGTCCCAATTAAAATATTCAACGGGTTTGTTAAATGGTGAAAACAGTGTCGCCGATATGCAAGATTTAAAGATTGATATTCATACTTACGAAGAAAAAGAAAATAAATTGAGATTGGTTAGCTATGACGCTGAGCTCAAAATTTCTTTGGCAAAAAAGTATAAAGAGGCCGAGTCTTTAAATTTTTACTTACCTCAGCGTGGTGATGAAGCGTTTTTGCGATTTTTCCATAGTAGGTTAGGTGGAATGTGTGTTCAAAGAAACCCTGGTCATGTCGTTACTCCCGATGATTTTTGGTATTATTTTCGTCCTCAAAACTGTCAGGTCAATAATTTTTTAAGTTCTGATATGTTTAAAATGAAAGTTAGTTTGACGCCATCTTCTGAGAAATCCAATAATAAGTACCCTGAATATGACAGGATTTGGGAAGATTCAGAGTTGAATGTAGTATTTGTATTTGGTCGAAACCACGTAGGTTATAACAGGTATGATGTTGGTTTTCATGCTTTTGTACAAGCATACAACCAACTTCTTGCAACATACGGTCAACCAACTTCGGTTTCTCCTCGTTTTAGACCTCAGCAATTTGGTATGGGTGTTGATGATGTTCAGCTAGCATTTACAACAAAAAAAGGCGTGATGAATGTCAAAATGATTTTAATGAATGATTTGAGTTTAGTGGGAGAGCAGTTTTGGAAGTCTTATAGCGAAGCAACCAAAAAGGCAGATTTTATAGCTTACAATGGACACTCAGGTTACGGAAAAAACATCAAAACACTTCTTGGGAAAGGTAAGTTTAATGCTGGTCAATACAAAGTGTTCTTGTTGAATGGTTGTATTAGCTATTCTTACGTTGGAAAGAAAATGTTTGATATACATTCAAAAATCAACAATGGAGAAGATGGTTCTAAATACGTAGATATTATATCGAATGCAATGCCAGCTTACTTTCATCATAATGCTTTATCCTCATTGCATGTACTGCGGTCTTTATACGATCAAAGTAAAAACTATAAAGAGATTTTAACTGGTTTTCCTGAGGTTCAGCGAGCTAATGTTATTGGTGAAGAAGATAATCTTTGGGTTCCTGAACAATAGAAAAAGACTCCTGACTCTCTGAGTGCACGATCCAAGTCATGGATTTCTGCGTCTTGAGGGTGGAATGAATACTATGCATTCTAACAGCTGTCATCCTACAGCGAACGAAGTGAGCGTGAGGATCTGTTGGCATACTTATAGAATACCGACAGAAAGATCACCCCACATTGGTTTTACCGAAGATATCAGTGCGTTCTTTATGAATCGAGGTTTTTTCTTGATCATTTTTTCACGATAATAAAAATCCTGCTTCAGGGTTGAAGCAGGTGCGTATTTGAATTTTTGAGGCCAAACAATGGCTATGAGAACATAGAAAACTGAGAAGAACTATTTGAACTCTATAAACAAAAAAATCATTCACTGACAATTTAAGTTTGTGCTTTGTTCCGTTCAAAAAATTTTGTAACAGTTCCTATTTTTCACGATAGCTCCCGCATATTGGTATTTCGATCTCTTTTTCTTTCGCGTCTGTAAACTTTACTGAAGCACTGAAATGGTAACTAAAGTGTGCAAAGTTCTTGAGAGCTTCTTTTGAGTTGAAAACAAGGACTACTCCAACTCTATCAACACCATAATTTCCAGGAACAACTAGCTGTTTTATATTAAGAAAGTCTGAAGCCCAGCTTTGTTTGCAATTACTAACAAGATTTAACTCTATCAACTGAGTAGGTCTTGAATTAGCATTGTGAGTAAATCGATCATACAAACGCTTTATTGCTGCTCTGCCATTCATATCAGCTGGATGATCACTTTCTTTTAGGTCTTCTGCAATAGTCATTAATAGATTTTGTGGGTTGGTGTTTGCAAATGCGGTGCTCTCTAATCCACGTGGCTTACAACTAAAAAAAATTAGCATGCTAGAAAATAAAATTAATTTAGATAGTTTCATTTTTACTCCATTATTTATTGTGTGTGATATCTCTATCGCAGGATATCATAATGACTCCATAATTCAATACTCGTTTATAACCACCATTGGGGTTGTATCCTTATCATCAGCCTTTAAGTCTAAAAGTAGTCAACTAGTTTACTAGAAATAAGGAAACTTATGAAAGCTCAGGCTCAGAGAGTATATCTCTTACCGTATGATATGAGTTCTCTGGGAGTTCTCTGGACGGAGCTATCTTTACAACGAATTCACTTAATGACACATCCATCTATTTTCGCTCCGTTCAACCAAATCAACCAAACTATTCTTTGCTGACGCGTACTATGCTATTCTATGGATAGAATTTTCAATTAGAATAAGGCTTTTAAGATGATTTTTATATGGAATTTCAAATGGACTCATTTTTTATTGGTAGGATTAATTTTTTCTAGTTTGAGTTGCAGAACCAGACTTTCACAAAAAGACATGAGCTCTCAAGTTCAAAGCCTAGGAGCCAACAATTTTAAAAATTCAAAAAATTATTTTTTGCACTTAACAGGAAACAATGATTGGAATGGAGCATTCGGTGAGTTGAACCAGCATCATTTTACCGCTTTTCAAGTTGCTGGATATGACGGGATACCAAAGACAAATACTCACTTACTGAGTAAAGAAGACATAATAAAGCATATAAAAGCTGGTGCCGAGCATGTGAACTCACAAGGTACCTATATGTTACTTATTGGTGCCCATGGATCTAAAAGCGGGGATTTTTGTACAAAAGAACGATTTACAGCAAAAGATGTGGCTAATGCTTTAAGGATTAAAAATGACCATGGAAAAATTAAACTTTTTGGCAAATTGATTGTTGTCTTAAACTCATGCTCTAGCAAAAACCACAGAGAGCAGTTTGTTACGGAATTCAATGCAACTCCTGTGGCTCTAAACCATTTAATTGTTTCTTCTGATAGTATAGGTAAAATAACCGCTGGCCCGTTTAGTTGGAATTTCATCAAACAACTTTATAAGTCTGATATTGATACGACATGGGCTGAATTTTTAGATAAACTCAAAGAAGTTTCTAAAATGGAAATGGATAACCGTGATGGAAAATATACTAATTCTGCTGGATGGTCTTTTGTGCCAAATGATAAAGTTTTAGAGAATCAAAAAATTTTTCGAAATACCAACATAGCGATATTGAGTCAGCCAGCGAGGGACACCTATTTTAAGTATCGTGTGGTCTTTGAGGGTATTACACATGCCAAAGATATCAAAGACAAGCTCATCCACAGAGTGGCTTTCACTCTAGCAGATTATGAAAATGATCATCCAATCCTATTTGCTATAGAGGACAGGCCCTCACTTTTTGAGTTTATGAATCAGATGAAAAAGGGTGAAGTCTTTTGGGTCTATACAACCACCATTGATTATGAGTCCACGGGTTTATTTAAAACTGGCGGTATTTTTGCCTTCGAGCTAGATACTTTCTTTTAATCTATTTAGAGCCTTTTAAGTCGATTTAACGGAGGATTGGAGTTGGATATCTAATCACCTACATGGTTATGACGGCCAACAACTTAGTGTTGGAGGAGCTTGTTGAGCAATGCAAAAATCATGTATGATTTATGAACAATGGGAGCCGTATGACGCGAGAGTGTCACGTACGGTACTGCGAGGGGCTGAGGGTGAAATTCCTTTGGTCTACTCTCTACAATACTTATAAATAAGCAAAAGTCTCTCGCTTATTTACTTAGCCTTGTTCATGAACAAGG
>JALZUQ010000055.1 GCA_023301465.1 Oligoflexales bacterium | reverse complement strand
GAACTTGAACTTGAACTTGAACTTGAACTTGAAATACCCTTTTTACCCAATAACGTTAATTGTGAAAGTATCAATTTTTGGCTTTTTTCTAACACAGACAACCTACGCTCAATACCATCCAAGTCACCAGTAGCAACTTCACCTCCAGAACTATCAAGATTAGCACTGCCCCCAGCCTTTAAAGTATCCACTTCACCACGCAAACGACTCAAAGTTTGCTCCATTGTTTGAACTGTAGCATTCATATCGGCAACACCCGCTCCGCCAGAAATGCCTGTTGTTCTTTTTAATTTTGCAGATTGCTCTAAGTGCAATACTCTTGCCTGCAAACTATAAATATCTTTTTGAGCTTGTTGTGACCCCATATGAGTACAACCAAACATAAACAACAATAATGGTAAAATTTTCATGACAACCCCTCTATAAAAAAATCTAAAAAAACTATGCTGAAAGCTTCTCAACTGAAACCTTTTCACCATGATAATTCAACCTACTTGCATCTATTACTTTTATCATATGGGGAGCAATATGAATATGCGGTACCACTTTAGGGTTAAAGTTTCTTTTATAAACCCTAATTTCACTATCAAGGTTTGTAATGTATGTCCATAATCTTGCCGGAATCCATGTGTGCTCCCTTGATTCTTTTTTGGAGTGCTTGTATGAGAAAAAGATTATTTATACTCATATTTTAAGATGACAAAGGAGCGGTGTCAAAGTTTTTGAGTCAGTTCGTTAAGGAGCTTTGTTTTTGATGAGATTTTCTAAGATAAACTTGTCTAACCCACCGTCTAGCACCTTGTCTGGGTCATGATCATCTATAGAGGTGCGGTGATCTTTAACCATCTTGTACGGATGCAAAATATAACTGCGTATTTGATGACCAAATGAGATTTCTGACTTTGAATCTTCATTGGCCTGTTTGGCCTCATTGCGTTTGTTTATTTCAATTTCATAAAGCTTTGAACGAAGCATCTGCATCGCTTTGTCACGGTTCTGGTGTTGTGATCGTTGATTTTGACATTGGACAACGACACCTGTGGGTTGGTGAGTAATACGAATCGCAGAATCTGTCTTGTTTACGTGTTGGCCACCTGCTCCACTTGCTCTATATGTATCAACCTTAAGATCAGCAGGATTGATTTCTATTTCAATGGAGTCATCAATCACTGGAGTCACCGAAACAGAACAAAAAGAAGTATGTCTTCTAGCGTTCGAGTCAAACGGGCTAACTCGAACCAAACGATGGACTCCGTTTTCACCTTTAAGCATTCCGTAAACAAAGTCACCTTCGACTTCAATTGTCACACTCTTGATACCAGCTTCATCACCAACAAGTGTATCAACAATGCTAGACTTCCAGCTTTGCTTTTCGAAAAATCTTACAAACATTCTCGAGACCATTGATGCCCAATCACAAGACTCTGTACCACCTGCACCTGCATTAATCGTTAAAATCGCATTGTTTGCGTCTAACTCTCCTGACAACAAACTCTTTATTTCAAGCTTATCTATAAGCTCTTTAATACTCTTTGCTGTAGACGCTGCCTCTTCTACATATTCTGCTTCACCTTCTGAAGCCAACTCTAACGCTGCATCTAAATCTTCAAGAAAGGTTACTAACTGCTTGGATTCGCCAATAACATCTTCTATTTGCTTTTTTTCTTTTAGGATTTCAGCGGAGTTACTCTGCTCCCAAAAGTTTGGAGAGTTTGCAATTTGCTGGTTAATATCATCTAATCTTAGCTTCTTTGCTTCTAAGTCAAAGAAACCTCCGCACTTGATCTGCTCGTTGATTTAATTCTTTTTTTTGTACTAATATTTCATCTATTTGCATAAACCACGACCGCCTTGATATTCAATCATACATGTATAACCGGTATTCAAAGATCATTCAATCGACATTTAAGTCTTTATTTAGGAAACTGCTCTTTGCTCAGGTCTGCACAAGACTATAAAAAATTTCATCTTCAATGAAACACCAAGCAGCAAAATGCTTTATTTAAAAACGAGCTCTAACAGTTTCTTATCTCACGAACAGAAAAACCTGCTCCATCCCATTCAACACATGCTTAAAGAAACTACTTACATTATTTTTATAGAGAGAAACTTAGTCGAATTAATTTTACAGTATATGCATTTGTAGGGACTGTTTTTTCTGATATGACTTAATTCGGTTTTTTAAGTTTATTTAAACCAATGAAATCACTCAAATAATAGAATTAATTTTATTTATTCAAAAAAAAATCCGATAAACCCCCTATCATTCATTGTTATTGAAGGAAATGTTTTTGAAGAAGACACCTAGAAAACCATTTGTGCTTATTGGAACAGCTGCATTAAGCCTTAATCTATTTGGATGTTCACTTGCCGAAGAAACTGTTGATGATATTCAGTCTACAGAAAAACTTAAAAAAGAATGCCAAAACCAAGGCGGAGACTTTGATGAACGCCTAAAAGAATGCTCATTCGTTTCAAGTAATCCCTTGCCACCAACACCACTACCACCAGAAGTTGTTCCTGAGGTTCTTTTCAATCCAGCACCACCAGAAATCGACTCTGAGATTTAATTATTTAAGATTTTTCAGAATCAAAAAACTCATTGCGTATTAAGAATATCATATTACGCTAAATCTCTATTTTAAACTTAAGCTAAAGAATAAAGAGCCATAAATTGAAAAGTTTTTAATTTGGAATGGACCAATACGCTATCGTTAAGATATGATATGGGAATGATTAGCCCAACCAAAAACGTACAAAAACAATGGAAGAATCGAGTTATTGCCGAATACTGCTCCGCAGCCATTAGTGCCGAACTTTTACACTGGAGCATTCAACTAGGGTTAAGCCCAGACATCATCTAGAAAACAGAAAAAGTTACCAGGGAAGAAATATCTCACAGTGATCTCAGCAATCAGGTTTATGAACTTGCTTGTCATGGCAACCCTCCACCACCAAACATCAACCCAAAAAGCTTACAAATAAATCACGCTCCTCAAGCACCTCTTCTTTTTCGTGCTGCAACTTTTGTTGCCGATTTTTTTTGTATTGGAGAGTGTTTAGGACATCCACTTTTCAAAAAAATGTTAGAAGATTGCACCGTTTCACAAGCAAAAAAAGCTCTAGAAATAATATGCAAAGACGAAAAAAGTCACGGTGAGTTTGGATTTGATTTTTTAAGTAACATCTTGCCCAGACTACAAAAAAAAGAACTGCTTGAACTCAAAAAAAATATTCATACTTACTTAAAGCGTTACAGCAAAATTTATGATTCAGATTTCCAAGTAACCCAAGACGAACGAGCTTGGGGCTTAATTTCGGGCCCAGAACATCAAGAAATCGTATTAGATAAAATTGAAAACTTGGTAAAACCAAATTTCAAAAAAATCCTAGGAGACTTCTAGGTTTTGATTTTAGCTATTTTGAAAGGGATAATCAGAAAGTAGCTTTGGTTTTTTCATGGCGTCCCCAGCGGGATTTGAACCCGCGTCGCCGCCGTGAAAGGGCGGTGTCCTGGACCAGGCTAGACGATGGGGACCCAGAAAAAAAATGGTGAGCCGTGCTGGGCTCGAACCAGCGACCCGTACATTAAAAGTGTACTGCTCTACCAACTGAGCTAACGGCCCCACCTGCGATTTAAATCGCGAATTACATAACTACCGGCATACAATTGCTTAGTCAACATGAGAATCGCAATGATGCATAATTTTGTTAAGTTGTTCAAATTATAAACATAAAATCTATCTATTTATGGAATTGGGGCTAGCAATTTATCGCAGAAGAAAGTAGCTTCTAAAGTCCATGAGCATCATTAAACGACAACCAAAACAAAGTGTTAAAGATCTAGTTGATAGTATCTACAAGTTTGCCGTATTATTAGAAGGGCAAAAAGAACACGAAGCTGTGGACGCACTTAAAAGTGCCGCAAAAAAAATTGACTCTGAAGATATTCAATCAAGTGGCTTTCAATCAGCCATCAAAGAAGTGATAGACAGCTACGAAGGCGAACATGAGCTTTCTGCATATCTCCTCAAAAACCCGGGAGAAGACTGGACAGAAGCGACTCAACTGTCTCAGGCAGGGTCGAGAGTATTGAATTTAGCAAATAGGTTTTTTAAGACATTTAAATAAGGCGAGAAGCACTTATTATAATATTATTAATTTAAATTTTTATTTTTTTTAACCATATTCAAAGCGAAGCAAAAAATGCAAGAAAACATACCTGAAATAGAGGTAAACGAACTCCAGCAATATATTGATGATGGAGCTATTCTCGTTGATGTACGTGAACCAGATGAAACTGCCTCAGGTATTATCCCTGACGCAAAACTCATCCCACTTTCTCAATTTCCTGAGACATGCTGTGAAATCCCCAAAGCAAAGATCATTGTTTTCTATTGTCGCAGTGGACGTCGAAGCCTAAAAGCTGGTGCCATCGCATGTGAGTGGACCGACAGCAAGCTTGTTAGTCTTGCTGGTGGCTACGAAGGATACAAACGATACATTTTATCAAACCCATCATCTGAAAGGCCTAAATAGTGAGCAACTCTGACTTCCAAAAAGACCGGACCATGTTTGATTGCCTTCAAGCATTTAATAAAATCACAGACGCTATAGAGATCGACACTTCAAAAGATCTAAATAGCCTTGTTAAAGAGGCAACGGATGACTTAACAGCAACATCCTCTGAAGATAAAGCGGCTATATCTCAAATTGGAAAAATGGGTCGCCACCTTTACCAAATCACTTTGGACTTAGGCACAGAAGGCAAAGAAATTGCCGCAATGATGGAACCACTTCTTTTAGAACAAAATACAGAAGCGTCTTCACTTGCAAATGATTTTGCTCAGTGGGTACTTCGACCTAAAGCCGACCCTTCTTCTCATAGTGATTCTGGCCCTAGAGAACGAAAAGACAGAGGCGATAGAGGCGGACGTGACCGTGGAGGTCGCGGAGGCGATAGAGACCATGGTGGTCGTGGCGGCAGACCCAATAACAGACAAGGCAGCAGCAAAGGCGGAAACTTTCGCAAAGGCAAAAACAACAAAACACCAGAAGAAGCAAAAGCAGCTGCAACGGTAGAGAACGGCATTAGAGCCCTTAAAGCGAACGGCAACCTTCGTGAGATTGACCTCGAAGCTTCTAACAGTTTTCACCGCAGACTCCAGCATGAAGCCGTAAAAGGCTCAGGGTTCTTTTCTTATTCAAGAGGAGACGACACTGACCGCAGAGTTGTTCTCACAAGAGAAAAACCAGTACCTGAAGATGATTTTGAAGACGAAGCATAGCACCCTATGTCACAAACAGTTGTTATCACTGGAGCATCTGCTGGCATAGGATTATCTACTAGCAAACTACTACTTGAGAAAGGCCACACTGTCATTGGTGGGGCCAGAAGAATAGAAAAGCTAAATGATATAAAACACCCAAACTTTCATGGGTTTTCGCTAGACGTTTGCAACGAAGAGTCTGTAAACCAATTTCTTTCAAACACAAAAAAAGTCTCCCCCAACATTGATGTACTTATAAATAATGCAGGAATTGCATTAGGCGTTGAACCCATTCATGCTGGTGACACCAAAGACTGGGAACGCGTTATTGATACCAATGTCATGGGCGTTCTTAGGATGACACGTAAAATCCTTCCTGACTTACTTGAACAAAGCTCCGGGCAAATTATCAATATTGGCTCTATTGCTGGACACTTCTCATATGCTGGAGGCGGAGTTTACGCTGGCACCAAGCACATGATTAAAGCCATCACTCAAGCCATTCGCCTAGAAGTAAACGGCAGCTCAATTCGCGTCTGCAGTGTCAGCCCGGGTCTTGTCGAAACTGAGTTTTCTGTTGTGAGGCTTGGAGATCAAGAAAAAGCTGATCAAGTATATTCTGGAATGGACCCACTTACAGGCGATGATATTGCTGAGTGTGTTTTATTTTGCATGGATCGTCCTAAGCATGTGAACATTGATGACATCATTGTTATGCCAACTGCACAAGCCAGTGTATACAAGGTTCACCGAGATTCATAAGTTAGTTAATTTGCTAGAACCTGCATTGCATTTGCATCGTCTATTCTTCCAAGATTTTGATAACTAAGACCGAGGAGCCTTCTGACTTCTTGGGTATCTTCGCCAGCTTTAATGAGTGACTCCAACTCTATGGAACAATGATTCCACTGCTCTCTTTGATAGTAAATCCTAGAGATAGCCAATCTTGCCGTATGGTTTGCTGGATTAAGTTGTAGTGCTTTTTTAAATTCGAGAACTGCCTCTGCAAACTGATCATTATGCTGATAAGACATACCCGTTGCAAGATGTGCATCAGATAACTTGTTATTGAGGAAGCCGACTCTACTTCCACTACTCAATACTTCTTGTGCTTCTTGGTAGCGACCCACATCACATAAAGTAATCGCTAAATTAACTCGGGCTTCTTGGAATTTTTCGTCTTTGGTAATAGCCTGTTGAAATAAATCCAAAGCATTTTCATGATCAGAAGCATCTAAGAAAACCACTCCGAGTAGATTTAAAAGCTCAGGTGTATGGGTTTGACTGAGATGAAAGCGAATCAACTTTTCTGCAGACTCATGACGCTTTAACTTTAAAAAAATATTTACTTTTTCAACTAAGCTTTCTATTTTCATCGTTCACACCCCTAAAAATCAGGCTACTGCCGTTGATTCGTATCTTCGGTTTAATAGTACTTTGATTTGCCCCGGAAAAGCAACGTTCTCCTCTATTTTACGAGCAATATCTTTTGCCAACTTATCAAGATCAGCCTCTTTGACCTTACGATGATCCACATCGACGTGAACCTCTCGCCCACCATGCATAATTTCGATCTTACCTGTGCCTTTAAACTCACGCACAGACTCATTGATACCACTAAGGCGAATTTGGTAACCCTCTTCAAGGTTTACCCTTGCACCTGGTCTTGCACCTGACCAAGTATCCGCAGTCTTTAAAACAAATGCCATCGGAGTCTCAATCACCAACTCATTGTGATGAGACATCACTGTATCGCAAATCACTTGATCTTCGCCAAAACGATCTGCGTAATCACCACTTATAACCGCATGACCACCATCTATACGGTAATCAATAGACTTACCGATATCATGGAGCAGGCCACAACGTTTTGCTGCTTCAGGATCTTCTCCAATTTCTTCAGCGAGCATTCCAGCTAACTTCGCTACTTCAAATGTGTGCAGATACTGGTTCTGGCGATAACTCGTTCGCCAATTTAAATGCCCCACCATTCTTTGAAGCTCTGGGTGAATACCCTTGATCTTTAAATCAATGACCGCTTTACGCCCCATCTTTAATGCAACTTCGTTTAAACGGGCAAACTCAATATGATAAAGCTCTTCAAATTTTTTGATATCTATTTGCTTTTGTTTAAACTGTTTTGTCAGGGCAAGTCTTGCGGCTTCTTTTTTGATTCCCATTCCACCACTAAGCTTTAA
Organism: Oligoflexales bacterium; assembly: GCA_023301465.1. Classification (GTDB taxonomy): domain Bacteria; phylum Bdellovibrionota_B; class Oligoflexia; order Oligoflexales; family JALZUQ01; genus JALZUQ01. The sequence goes on along the minus strand of JALZUQ010000055.1, from coordinate 46,215 downwards.
ATAAAGAGTCTGATTTGAATAGTTTTCATTAATTTCACTCAGCTCAGCCCCGGACTCTGTAATATCTTTAATTTGTTCTAAAACAGGGTTTTCAAAGAGGCTGTCATAAAAATCACGACTTGCAATAGGAACTTGATTTACCGCTTTTGGCCAATAGAAGTTGGGTTTGTATCTTGCTAAGGTTTTTGAAATAAAACGTTTTGCAATTTTCTTGGAGTTTTTTTCAAGTTCATCGTTTCTAATCTTGTTTGTCTTAACAATAGCGTGACTTCGGTCTTCGATGATTTTTTCAGTAAGGTTTTCTTTGACACTGGCTAGCTCTAAACCAGAAAGCTCTGCTAACTTTTTTGTGTATTGAGAAGAAATGTCTTTATAACTACCTTCTGCTGCTTTTGAACGATCAATTGCTGTTTTGCTTTTTGCTTCGAGCTCGTTGTTTTTTCGTACAAGCTTATTGATACGTTCTTGGTGCTCTTTTTCGTACTTTTCTTGAAGCTGGAAGTCCTGCTGAGAGTTTTCTGCTGCAGCTTGACGGTCTTCAACCTCACTCTCAAGGTCGTCTTTTTCTAGAAGAAGACTACGATCTGCTCGTATTTTTTCCATTTCAACTCTTGAAGCCGCGTGTTTTTTTGCAGCATTCATCATAGACTGCTTTTGCTGCTTTGCTTCTGAAACCACTTGTAAGCACCTGATTTTATTAAACAACCAGATACAAAGTAAACCAAAAATTAATGCTGCCGCTGCAGCTACCATGTAAATCGACATTTCGCCTCTTATATGTGCATATTATGTATATATATCCTACAATTATTAGGATAGCACGTTTTCTATCTTGCGGGATCATGCTACACCGGTTACAGAGGCTAGCCAAGCCAGATTTTGCTTGGATTGGTGACTTCATCATGATAGATCTCTAGATCAATTTAGCGTTGAAAGAGGGTTAAAAGTGCCTAAGATAAAAACAAAAAGAGCCGCAGCAAAGCGATTCAAAAAAACAGCTTCCGGCAAATTCAAAAGAGGTCAGTCTAACAAAAGACACATTCTGACCAAGAAAAAGCGTTCACGCAAAAACAAACTAAAGAAGACAGACTATGTTGCAAAGTGTGACATGTCACTTGTTACGAGATGTTTACCAAATAATTTATAACGATTATTTTTTTAATTTACACACGAAGATCAAGGAAACGAAGAAATGTCGAGAGCCAAACGAGGGTTTAAAGCCCGTCACCGACGAAAAAAGATTCTAGGACTAGCAAAAGGTTTTAGAGGATCAAGAAACAGCCGATTCAAAACAGCTATCCACGTAGTAAGACGTGCATTAGTATTTGCATACAGAGATAGACGAGTTAAGAAACGTACTTTCCGTAAGCTCTGGATTACTCGCATTAATGCCGCAACAAGAGAGCACGGCCTGAAGTACTCTCAATTTATGAACGGCATGAAAAAAGCAAATATCGAACTTGATAGAAGAGCATTATCTGATCTTGCTATCACACAAAAAACTGCTTTTGCTGAACTAGTAGCGATTGCTAAAAAGCACGCTTAAGTCCCTTTTCAAGACTCATCAAAAAGACCCAACGTATCTGTTGGGTCTTTTTTTATTTTCTTTGCAGTTTAAAAACAGCTGTAGTCACTTAAGGAATCACCCATGTTTCTCTAAGTTATCTCCATGTACCAAAAAGCAGTAGCTAAACAATATGAAAACCTCGTCGCTTCTCTCCTTAAGCAAAGAGGCTGGTCTATTTGTGCAAAAAACTTTAGACACATAGGCTTTGAAATAGATATCATTGGAAGCCGTGGGGATCAGCTGGTTGCTTTTGAGGTGAAATACCGTAAAAAATTTCGAGAATGCTTCGATGAGGTTCAAGAACTCATTCCATATAAGAAGTGGAGAGCTATTCGACGAGGGCTCAAATTTTATACTTACCTTTACGCAAAAAAAGAGCCCCGTCTTGCTTGCGAGTTGGTCATTGTATTTCCAACTGCAACGGGGCTCAAATTAAAAAGGTTTGGTCTAGACCAGAACTATGCGTCCTTAGATTTAGATTGACCTACAAATTTACTCTTAATACGTGCTGCTTTACCTGATAGCTCACGTAAGTAGTATAGTCTTGATCTTCTTACGATACCTGAAGCAATCACGTCGATTTTATCAATGTAAGGTGAGCAAAATGGAAATACACGCTCAACACCAACGTTACCTGCAGAGATCTTACGTACTGTAAAAGTACCATCAATCTTTCCACGTTTACGGCGAAGAACAACACCTTGGAATACCTGAATACGAAACTTTGCTTTTTCGCCGCTTCCTTCACGAATTTTATAATGAACCTTTACCGTATCACCAGGTCTAAACTCTGGTAGTGCTTTGGTATCTTTTAGTTGTTTTGCTTCAAACTTTTCAATTAATGGTGATCTCATGGTACGTTTCCTACAAATCTTCTGACGGGCGAGTTTACCCACGTAAGAATACGTTGTATACAACTTTTAAGAAGAGAGCAACCATTTGTCCATTGCAGGGTACAGACATCATGCTAGAAATCATTAAAGAAAAAGTAGCGTCCAATCAACGACTTAGCCGTGATGATGTGAGGTGGGCTTATGAAAATGCCAGCCTCCCTGAGATAAGCTCTCTTGCAAGCATCACCAAGAAGCGGTTTCACCCTGAAGATTCAGCTACTTACCTTATTATGGGAATCATTAATTACACGAATATTTGTGTGGCTAAATGCGACTACTGTGCTTTTTATAGACTCCCACACCAAGAAGGCACATACTTACTAACCTTCAATCAAATCTGCGACCGAATTGACCAGTTTTTAGAGATTGGCGGTCAACTTGTCAGTTTCAACGGAGGCTTTCACCCAAAGCTTAAGATTCAAGATTACGCCACCCTCTTCCAACAAATTCGTGAGAAGTATGGCAACAGCATGGAATTTTATGGAATGACGGTTGCCGAGTTTATGTTTTCTTGCAAACTCTCCAAGCTAAGCTACGAAGAAGGTGCAAAGATTTTGAGAGAGCAAGGCTCTAAATGGGTCACCGGTGGTGGTGCAGAAATTCTTGACGATGCTTTTCGCATGAGACACAGTCCCGGAAAATTTAAAGTAGATGATTATTATGATGCACAACGTGCAATCTTGGATGCTAAAATTGGATCTACGGCCACCATGGTTATCGGGTTTGATGAAACACTTGAAGAAAGATTAAATCACTTAGAAAAACTAAGGGATTTTCAAGACTCTACTCCCAGAAAACTTCCGAGCTTTCTCTTATGGACTTACAAACCTTATAATACTGAGCTTGGCGGCAAAGAAATTCATGCAACTGAATATTTACGATGGCTGGGTATTTGCCGTATTTTCCTTGATAACTTTAAAACTATCAGGACTTCTGTTCTCACTCAAAATGAAAAAGGGCTTGAAGGGCTTCACTACGGTGCTAATGATTTTGATTTACCCACAGAGGATGAAGTAACAGAAAAAGCAGGAGCTACCATCAACAAAAACTTTGAAGAAATTCTTGAGCAGGCTCAAAAAATTGGAGTAACACCCATCAAGAGAGCACCGTTAAGAGTTCAATAAGAACTTTAATATGCTAGCAAAGATTGAATCTGAGCTTCTTCTAATTCTATATTGGAGTTTTCAAACCGCTGACGTGCAATGTCGTATTGAATAAACCTTGCGACTTCTATGGGTTTAAACTTGATGATTTTCGTTTTCTCGCTTTTGTCTATTTCTACTACTAAAAGCTTTTCCGCCTTAAAAACAGTAGGCCAATTAATTGATCCCACTTGAACCTTGTTAAAACAATCCTCTAAACGGTCAAGTGACATTTCAACTCTAGTGTACGGATCATAATTCAAAAATTTTGCAATTTTTGAAATACCTAGTAACACCCTGTGGTCATCAGAATTTAAAAGCTGATTATTAGATCTTTGATACAAAATATTCGTTTGATTAATGTATTCAACATAATTCTGCAAACTCAGCAAATCATTTTCAGATATCAGTTTTTGAGCTCCTTTTCTTTCAACCTTGATCAAATCGACTTGCTCAAAAACTTTTAAAATCTGCATGATATTTTGTTCTTTTTGACCAATAATTTTTGCTAACCTAGCACATAAAAAACTTAGCTCAATTTTGTCAGGAGGATTTGAATCATTTGTGGATGGCATCATATACGCCATGACATTGACTCCATTCGCTACTTGTTTTGATAAGTTTAATCTTGAACGTTTTTGAGCGTCATATTTACTAATTAGTTTCCTGGCATCTCTATACTTTCTATTCATATGTTGAATACGAAGCACAAAATCTTTAATAACCGTTTCTAACCAAGGAGGAATTGACTTAATCAATCCACTTACATTTTTTTGATACACTACTTCTGTCTCGATATCTGTAAGAGCACGTGCACTTGCAAATCGTTTCTCATCTGTTAAAAATGTCAATGAGCCAATCACCTCACCCGGACCAATCTGGGCTAGAATAATTTCCTCTTCATCTCTTATTTGATAAATTTCAATCAAACCCTTCTTTAAAAAGAAAAGGTCTCCACCGGTGTCTCCTTCTTGAAACAAAACCGAGTCTTTTGAAAAGTCTACCTTCTCGGTTTTGAAATCAAGGTCAGACTTCATAGATTGAAATGATATGATCTTAGCCATTACGAACTCCTCTAATCTCTTTATCTAAATCGCTAAATTGGGGTCCTGGCTTTAAAGGTTTTATAAAAACCACAATTTTTATTATTAAATTCATAAATTACAGCATGTTATGACTCAGAAAAGTTTCTCGTTTTGGGTGATTTTTGACTGAGTCTTTCACCCATAGAATCATGATTCATTATTTGCTAGTTTCTTGGCATGGATGAATTAAAGAAAAAATGGTCCGAGCAAGCAACTACAGACCTTAAAGGAAAACCTCTGGACTCTCTCAAGAAAGAGGGAGAAGACGGTATTGAATACCAACCGTTGTACACTCATGATGATCTACAATCTCGAAACTATGAGCAGTCTATTCCCGGAAAAGCTCCTTTTACGAGAGGCCCTAGAAGTACCATGTACACTTATAGGCCGTGGACGATTCGCCAGTATGCTGGGTTTTCCACTGCTGAAGAATCTAATAAGTTTTATAAAAAAGCATTGGCAGCTGGCCAAAAAGGTCTCTCCATTGCTTTTGATTTAGCAACACACCGAGGGTATGACTCTGATCATCCTCGCGTAGAAGGTGATGTTGGTAAAGCAGGTGTTGCGATTGACAGCGTGGATGACATGAAGGTGTTATTTCAAGACATACCTTTGGACTCCGTGAGTGTTTCTATGACCATGAATGGAGCAGTACTCCCTATCTTAGCAGCTTATATTGTTGCCGCTGAAGAATCGGGGGTTTCTAAAGAAAAGCTTTCAGGCACCATTCAAAACGATATCCTGAAAGAGTATATGGTCAGAAACACCTATATCTACCCACCTACTCCATCTATGAAAATTATTTCTGACATTATTGAATACACAGCAACTGAGATGCCAAGATTTAATAGTATTAGTATTAGCGGTTATCACATGCAAGAAGCAGGTGCGAGTCCCATACTAGAATTAGCCTTCACCCTTGCAGACGGGTATGAATACGTAAAAACAGCACTCGAAAAAGGCTTGGATATTGATGCATTTGCACCGAGACTTTCTTTTTTCTTTTGTATTGGTATGAACTTTCTTCAAGAGGTTGCTAAGCTCAGAGCTGCACGAACTCTTTGGGCTGAGTTAATCAATGAATTCAAACCTAAAAACCCAAAGTCTTCCATGTTGAGAACTCATTGCCAAACATCTGGGTACACCCTAACTGAACAGGACCCCTACAATAATATTGTCAGAACCACTGTTGAAGCAATGGCTGCCGTTCTTGGTGGAACGCAATCTTTACACACAAACTCTTTTGATGAAGCTGTTGGACTACCAACAGAGCTTTCAGCAAGAATTGCCCGCAATACTCAGATCATCCTTGAAGAAGAAACAGATATCACTTACAGCGTCGACCCATTTGGCGGAAGCTACTTCATGGAAAGCATGACTTTAGATATGGTTAAGCAAGCTCGCGAAATCATCAAAGAAGTCAATGAAATGGGAGGCATGACAAAGGCCATAGAAAATGGCTTCCCTCAAAGTAAAATTGAAGCAGCAGCTACTCGAAAACAAGCAAGAATAGACAGCAACAAAGAAACAATTGTTGGTGTTAATAAGCACATTGTAAAAGATCAAAAACCAATCGAAGTTCGTGAGATCGATAATGTTGCTGTTCGTGACGAGCAAATAAAAAAACTCAAAAAAACCAAACAAAACCGAAACCAAGAAAAAGTAAACCAATCTCTTTTAGCACTAGAGTCTGCTGCAAAAAACAAAAACGGCAACCTTCTTTCACTTGCTGTTAACGCAATCAAAGAAAGAGCAACCATCGGTGAGGTTTCCTTAGCTCTCGAAAATATTTTCGGTAGACACAGAGAAAACTTCAGCATCTCAAGATCTGTTTACATGAATACACACAATAAAGTTGACGGTGGCGATAAAATGTCTGAACTAAAGAATCTTGTCCAAAAATTTTCTGAAAAAGCAGGAAGACCACCCAGGATATTGGTAGCGAAAATTGGCCAAGATGGTCATGACCGTGGAGCAAAAGTAATTGCTTCTGGGTTTGCAGATGTAGGGTTTGACGTAGATCTTGGGGCACTTTTTCAAACTCCTGAAGAGGTCGCCAGACAAGCGATTGATAACGATGTCCATTTTATTGGGATTTCTTCTCAAGCCGCTGGCCACATGTCTCTTGTTCCAAAGGTTTTAGCTGCTCTCAAAAAAGAAAACAGTGAACATATAGATATTATAGTAGGGGGGATCATCCCACCTGCAGACTATCAAAAACTAAAAGATATGGGCGTTGCCGAAATCTTTGGACCCGGCACACCAGTAACTGAATGTGCTCAAAAAGTAATGCAGTTTTATTTGGATAAATAATGAACCACCTTAAAGACGTAAAAGAAACTGCCAAACAAATTTGTGAAGGTAAAAAAAGCTATATTGCTAGATTCATTACCGAGCTAGAAAAAAAGCAACGGAACGAAGAGTTTATTTCTGAGGTTTTTAATTATCTTCCACAGGTTATGCACAGCAAACGCGTCGGTGTAAGCGGACCTCCCGGTGTTGGTAAGTCTACTATGCTAAATCAACTGTGCAAGCTCATTACTACAAACCAGCAAAAAGTCGCAGTACTCGCTGTTGATCCAAGTTCTCCGGTTTCTGGAGGAAGTATACTAGCAGACAAAACTCGCATGATAGACATTGCGAGCCACCCAGATGTCTATGTAAGACCATCGCCAAGCAGGCTACAGTTTGGGGGCATTCACAGAGCTACAAGAGAGTCTATTCGGGTTTGTGAAGCTGCTGGCTATGAGTGGATTTTTATTGAAACCGTTGGTGTGGGGCAATCTGAATTTCTTGTTCACTCTATTTGTGACATGTTCTTACTCCTTTATTTACCAGCAAGCGGCGATCAACTACAGGGATTAAAAAAGGGTGTACTAGAACTACCAGATATCGTTGCTATAAATAAACATGATGGCGATCTAAAAACTTCAGCAGAGAAAACCCTAAGACAGTTAAAACAGGTTTTTCACATTATGGAGAAAAACACTAAACTTCTTTTAACTAGTTCTGAAAATCAATCTTCTGTAGAAAAGCTATTAAATATATTAGAAATTGGATTTAAAACGAAATTTGAGTCTGGTGAGCTTAAAATAACCAGAAAAAAACAATTAGAAAATTGGTTTCAATTTGAAGTAGATCATCAACTAAGACAACTCTTTGAAAACCGTTACAACAAAAAAGACTTGGATGATTCCAATGATCATCTACCACTTAAAATCAAAAAAATGATTAAAGGAATATTAAAAGATGAATCAACATCCATTTGAATTTTCAGAAAATGCATTAGATAAAATTTCTGACTTACGCCAAACAAGTGATTATAAGAAATTCTCTGCTGTTAGATTATACGTTGAAGGCAAGCATTGTGATGGTTTCTCATATGGTTTATGCTTTGATGATTTTGTAGAGAAACAAGATAAACAATGGTCACTCACCAACGACACAAAAGTTATTATAGATAAGAAAAGCCTCCAGTTCATGGAAGGCTGCCACATTGAGTGGAACGACAATCACCTAGGAGCAGGTTTTCTTATTGAAAACCCCAATCAAAGAGAGTTTCGTGGAAAATTTTATAAACGCTCAAAATGGCAAGAAAAGCTAGAAAATACAGACTCTTAAAAGCGGGCTCTTGTTTAACAAATTCCATACAACTCTAGGGTTTTCGCCATTTACCGATAAATAAGAAAAAATGGATGTTTTTTATATGACCGGAATTCGCATTAAATTCCTAATGACGCTAGCAATATGCCTGACTTTCTCAGTCTTGATCATTGGCATGCAGTGGGACTATAGCGAAAAAAACAGAAAAAAACTCAACAAGATCTTAAATCAAAACCCAATTGATCTACAAACATATGAAAATCTTTCAGATTTTGAGTCTGAGCTTTCTATCAAAACAAATTATTTTCAACTTTTCGAACCAGAAAAAAACAACCTCACAAATAACGAACTCATTACAATTCACAACGAAACCAACACTCGCTGGCTATTAGTCATCTCATTAATTTTAACTGCCTTCATGAGTGCAACCATCGTTTTTATTGAAAACTTAAATACAAGAATACGAAAAACAATGAATCAAATAGCTGCTTTTTCAGAGGGTGATTTTAACCACAGGCAAAAACTAGAAGGCCATGATGAATTAACAGCTATTCATGTCCTAACGAACAATTTCGGCAAAAACCTGCAAGGTTATATTGACTCTATTGTTGAAGACAACCGTAGCAAGCAAGCTCAAAAAATGATCGTACAACACATCGAAACAAAACGGCTCAACGAGAGAAGATTTTTGAATGGGTACGTTTTAAACCCCCTCATTGCTCAAAACGATTTACTGGTTTGGGGCATGAAATGGATCGACGAGAATAATTATATTATCTGGAGTATGACACCTAAAAACATGTCTGGCTCTGCCTGCGAAGGCATCATTGAACTTTCTCAATCTATCGAAGATAAAATGGATGAAATATTTGAAGGCAACAATAGATTTATATCTTCTACCATCAATGAAGTGATCAGAACTACATTTGATAAACACGAAGAAATTGTTGAAGAAAGCCTTTGCAGTCTTTCATTTATTCATATTGATTTTGCAAGAGAATATTTTGAGATTATCAACCACCTCACACCTATATTTATAGAAGATGATGACAAGGATTTCTCCCTCGTTCAAACTAATAATACTAGGCAATCACTTGCTGCTGCAGATGTTTCGAAATCAAAAATCCCTCTTGAAAAAATCAACCGTATGATTTTTTCAAGTTACACATTAGTCAATTCAAAAAACCCTGTGTTATGCAACTTATCTACCTATCGTCACCTTAAAAAAACCACTGGATTAGATATCAAGAAAACACCAGCTAGCATCTCTATGATTGAAATTAAACGCCAAATAGATGATATTGAAATAGAAGTGGACGGGGTTGCATAAGAGGAGCACGATATGAGTGATTTTATCTCAACAAAAGAAGTTGAAGAACGTTATCAAATAATAAAACCATATATTTATAAAACTCCCCTTTATCAGTCTATGCATTACTCAGAACTTATTGGAAGAAACGTTTTCCTTAAACTAGAAAACCTGAATTTTACAGGGTCCTTTAAGATCAGAGGAGCAGCTTCTGCTATTCTACCAATAAAAGAAAACATTTCGATTACCGCCGCAAGTGCTGGTAACCACGCACAAGGTGTTGCCAGAATATGCCAAGCAAAAGGGCTCCCTGCTACTATTTTTATGCCAAGTGCCACTCCTCTTAAAAAAGTGAATTCCACCAAAAAATTTGGAGCGAATGTCCGGCTTGGTGGCATGACATTTGATGATGCGTTTATCTCTGCGGAAGAGTTTGCAAAAGAACATAATGCTTATCTAGTTCATGCATTTGCAAACCGAGATGTCATCATGGGTCAAGCTAGTGTAGGGCTTGAACTAAAACAACAACTCGATACGTGTGATATTGTCTTTGTGCCAATTGGTGGTGGCGGTCTTATCAGCGGTGTGTCTGCATACCTCAAGCAAATTGGCAGTAAAGCTAAAATTATAGGCGTTCAAACACGCTACTACCCTAATGTTTTCAATAGTTTTGTAGAGGAAAACCACCCTGAAGCTAGTCAAGTTCATCAAATTATCAAACCTACTATTGCTGACGGCATTGCCGTTAAACAGCATCAAGAAATTTCTGACCGCTATATCAAAAAGTTCGTCGATGAGATTGTACTTGTCACAGAAAATGATATCGCACTCACTATCTTTGAGCTTCTAGAAAAAGACACCATCCTTGCAGAGGGTGCTGGGGCCGCAAGTGTTGCTGCCATGAAAAATTACTTCCAAGGCAATAAACACCCATATAAAAATGTCGTCAGTATTATCTCTGGTGGTAATGTTGATATTAATTTGGTGGATAAAATTATCAGTCGAGGACTTTTACAAACCGGAAGACACCTAAGAGTTGCTGTCACCATTCCTGACAAACCAAATTCACTGGCAAACCTTTTGACAACTATTGGTAGCTTAGGTGGAAATATTTTGGATATTGAACATAACCGAGCTTTCTCATCTAGTGATTACTACGAAGTAGACTGTTTTTGCGATATTGAAACAACGGATGCTAAGCACAAAGAAAGTATCGTTGATGGACTGCGAAAAGCTGGCTATCAAAACATCAAAGAAAAAGGTAAACGGTTTAAACATTCATAGCGAAAACATTATATAACCCTCTAGATTATTTTCTTTCATTGCAAACAAGACAATACAGCCAGCTTTCAAGTTGATTTTGATTATATTTAAAAAAAAGACTTCGTTATCTAAAATGTTAAACTCATATATTTTTATTTCATTCTTATTTTATAGTTTTCAAGTAAATTCGTCGAAAGAATACAAAAAACATATCACGGTATTGTAGTAACGATTTTGTTGATATTGCTTCAACTAAACTTTAACTACCCTAGAAACAATTACTAGTTGCTGAGCCAAAAAAACTTAAGCCTACGAGCACCCTTAAGTTCTCTAATTTCTTATCATCATTCATCACCCAATGATCTGCAAAGGAACAACCTGGAAAGACTTTGTTTCCTGAGTTATCAGAAGTCAACGGGTGGGTGTTATGTCGAATCTGATCTAAAGTGACAGTTAGCCATGAAAGAGCAGTGTCTGAACCACTGATAGCATTTGCACGAAAGTGGAGGTAGTTAGACAACAGATCAGGTGTAGAAAAACCTGAACTGCTTGGATCCCTAGCTGCAACAAAGTAAGTATACCTTACTTTGTTGCAGTCAGTTAATTTAAACCCAATCAAATTATCCTGATTACAATTAGTTGTGTCGCCGCCTGTACCACTCGTTATTCCGTAACCAACAGGAGGAGTCATTGCATATTCATCATTATCACCGTAAAATGAATGCTCTAAGGTAAATAAATGACTTAGATTATTTTTTGCCTCAGATTGCCTAGCTTTCGCTTGAAAAAGTTGAAAACGTGGAATAGCGATTGCTGCTATTATTCCTATAATAGCAAGTACGACCATTAACTCAATTAAACTGAGGCCTTTCTGATTTTGCTTATAATAAATCATCATATAGGAATATATCGGAGACATAACTCAATTTCTTTAGGGCTTAATAGCTTGAGAACTTAGGGGCTTTCACCATTCCTGACAAAGCAAACTCATTAGCTAACCCGAATCGATCCCCATTCGAGTCTTGGGAGTGACTCCAACGGAGCTGGACCACGATGAGATAGACTGCGTGGCTCATTATGACAGTAGTTTGACAGGTGAATTTGCGTGTACTTTGACGCTAACAGATATTGCTAGTGGGTGGACTAGAACATAACCGAACTTTCTCATCTAGTGATTACTACGAAGTAGACTGTTTTTGCGATATTGAAACAACAGATGTTAAGCACAAAGAAAATATCGTTGATGGACTGCGAAAGACTGGCTATCAAAATATTAAAAAAGAAGGTAAACGGCTTAAACATTCATAAGCACCATTTCCTCAGTCTCATCAATAAGAAAAGCCTCGCTAATATAGCGAGGCTTTAATATATAGCAAATAACGTCACTCACTAATTGATAGTAGTCTATTAGTCATCAGAACCTAAATAAACCCAGACAGCATACTATTTTGTTTTTTGCTTTTGACCTATACTCGAAACACCTTCAAAACAATGGCTTCACCTATTGATCATGACACTAAAATCAGATTTGTTTTCCCCCCTCAAAATAAAAAAAACACCAAGTCTGCACCTGGCGTTTTAATAATTTCTCATTTTTAAGCTCAAAAAACCCAAAACTTACAATGTTTTTCACTAAGTCAGGTAAATCTAAAAATAATTATCTGACTCATCTTCGATGTTTTGACATTTTATTCAAATACTAGGAGCAACATCCGCAACAACGTCTTCACCAAACTTCTCCTGAAGCTCATTCTTTACGCCATTAATCAAAGTAATCGCAGAAGACGGACAACCACTGCAACCGCCACCTAATTTAATAAAAGCAACACCACTCTCAAAAGACTCAAGCCTTGCAAAGCCACTGTGAATTGCAAGCTGCTTGGAGACATGCCCTTCTAAGAACAAAGCAATATCATGTTGTAAACCAGTGAATTGATCGCTGGTTAAAGGCTCCGTGAACTGCCCTTGATCATTCATCTCAAGAAGAGCTTTCATACTATCGGTTGCTTCAGCTTCGCTGAGACCATGAGAAACTTTGCCAGATGCTTCGTGAACAGCTTCCCAGCTTCCATCTGCTTTTTCTGTGAATCTTACGCCTTGAAGTACTTCCATGATCTCGTCTCTTTTCTTTGAGTTACTTTTCTATTTTAGCTTAGATGCTTTTTTCATTCCATCTAGGATATAACTTATGTTCAATCTCTAAAGAGTCAAGGATTTTACCAGTAACAAAATCCACTAAATCTTCCATTGAAGTTGGTTGGTGGTAAAACCCGGGCACCGGTGGGAGTATAACTACTTGATTTCTTGATAGTTTTAGCATGTTCTCTAGGTGAATACTATTAAGGGGTGTTTCTCTTGGCACTAAAATCAATGGCTTTCTTTGCTTCATCATGACGTCAGCGGACCTCTCGATGAGATTTCCCGAGTTTCCGTGGGCAATCCTTGAGAGCGTCCCCATTGAGCATGGGACCACAACCATACGGTCTGGAGCTGAGCTTCCAGATGCAATAGGAGCAAATAGATTATCAGGAGAAAAAACTTTAATTTTGGAATTTTTATCTAAGGAAGCTTTACCAGTAACGATTTTATATAAAAGTGACTCAGGAGTAGATGCAAGTTCGTGAGCACAAACCTGTGACCCAGCTTTTGTAAGCATGATGTATATTCTGTCAACTTTTGGCTCTAATGCAGAAATGAGTTTATCTGCATAAATGCTTCCGGATGCACCTGTAATTCCAATAGCTATCTTCATCTTAGAGCTCCGTCTAAATATAACCCACTGATGAAAATCAACCCTACCCACATATTAAAATAAAAGAAAATACCTGCTAAAGACACGAGTGGTTTTCCTTTTATGCTTCTTAAGACCAGATATATTTCACCTATAAAAATGCAAGCCACTAACAAGACATGAAGGAAATAAACATACCCACTTTCACGGTAAATCCCAAAGCAAACCAATAGAGATAAACTTATTAAAAAACTCAGAGAAGCAACAAGGATAGATTTTTTTGAACCTAACAAAGCTGGTATGCTTTTTAGGTTATGTTTCACGTCAAAAACCCTATCTTGCAAACTATAAAAAATATCAAACCCAGCTACCCAAAAAGCAACTACTCCAGCAATGAGCATAGACTCAACATTGATACTTCCAGTAACCGCAACAGATACTGCCATTGGGGACAACCCTAAACAAATACCTAAATAAAAATGCGTTCCATGGAAAAATCGTTTTAACTGTGAGTAAAACCCAAGAAACAACAAGACAGGAATACTCAAGATGCCACAAAGGGTGCTAAGGCAAAAGGAGCTCACAATAAACAAAGATCCGAATAAAAGAATATAGAGCTTATAGGCATTAATGAAATTTAAGTTGTCTGCAAGTTTTCTTTTTGAGGTTCTTTGGTTGAGAGCGTCAATATCTCTGTCCAAATAACGGTTCACACCCATTGCAAAGCTTCTTGCACAAAATACGCAAAATACAATCCATAAGAACTGCTGAAAGCTCCAAGTTATCTCCGGCAAAACGAACAAGGACAAAGCAAATGGCATGGCAAAGATAGCGTGAGATATTTTGATATCTTTAAAAAATGCGGATGAACTTGTAGCAAAAGTACTCATATTATAGCTGATTACCTTGGAACCACTCACAAAGCAAGTCCACCGATGCCACCCCCATCGCCCACTGGCTCTCAACGCTATTTGCAGCAGTATGAGGCGTTAAAACAATGTTCTCTAACCCCATGAACTCATGGTCTGAAATTAAGGGCTCAGATTCAAATACGTCCAAAGCTGCTCGTAGATTTGAAGACTTCAGCTGCGTCAATAAAGCTTCTTGGTGAATAACCCCGCCACGCGAGGTGTTAATGAGTACTTTATCTTTCAGAAAACTCAACTCTAAACTTGATATCATCTTTAAACTACTAGGGTTTTTAGAAACATGAAGCGTGGCAATATCACACCACTTTAGACCATCATGCAGACTAAAATTCTTGCAACCAGCCTTTAGTGCTTCATCTTCTCTATTTCTAATATCATGGTAACCAAGCTCACAATCAAAACCCGCAAATAACCTAGCTACTTCAAGACCAACAGCACCGAGCCCAATGATAAAAACCTTCTTACGAAACAAAGAAGAACCACCGTTTTTATGCCAGACCCCTTGATTGAGTTTATGGTGGTTATGTGTAATCCCACGCAACAAGCTTAGTGTCAGGCCTAGAGCGTGTTCAGCAACATAAGAGGCGTTCACTCCCGGAGCAAATAAAAGATCTACGGAATTCTCGGCAAGGGGTTCTAAAGAAACATTATCTAAGCCAACACCATATTTTGAAACCACTTTCAAAGACTTCAAAAACTTAAGCTCGTCTTGACCCAACAACTGCTTACCCAAAAGAATAGCTTGTGCATCCTTTGCTTCAGAAAGGTTCGTTATAGCTTTAACTTTGATATTGAAAGGAATCTTCTTAAGAGAGGACTGAAGGTAATTCATTAAACTATCGTTTTTTTGAAAACTTTTGGCAGCGACTGCCAAATAAAAAGACTTCATCAAATAATTTTAAGGACAATTTGATCAATTAACAAAACAGCAAAAACTAACAGCATATAAAAACAAGAGTAAATAAAAAGCTTCATGGCATCTTTGTTTGTTTTACGAATATATAGAACACCAGCATAAAACAAAAACACTAGCCCAAAAACCATCATTGTAAGACTACAAATAAAACTAATACTGGAGTAAGCGAAGAAGACACCATGTAGAACCACCAAAAGAGCAGAATACATCAGAATTTGAAAACGAGTATTTTCTACCCCTTTCACACATGGCAACATTGGAATATTTGCCTTGGCATAATCATCTTTATACTTAATCGCTAAAGCCCAAAAATGAGGAGGCGTCCAAAGAAAGATCAATAAAAAGAACAACCACGGCAAAGAACTCAAGTTATTTGCAACAGCAGCCCAACCGATTAAAGGCCCTACAGCTCCCGCTGCTCCACCGATAACAATATTTTGCACCGTTCGTTTTTTTAGAAACGACGTATAAACAAAGACATAAAATAAATGAGAAGACAAACTAATCCAAGCTGTCAGTGGGTTTGCCAAAAAGTAAAGTAAACAAAACCCTAAGACACCAATCAACGCTGCGTAAATTGTTGCTTTTTCTAGTGATAAACTACCTAAAGGAAGAGGACGCTTTTGAGTACGTGCCATCTTACGATCAATATCGATATCAACGATTTGATTAAACGCACCAGCAGATCCCGCAACCAACAATGTTCCAAAGAGCGTTGCAATCATTAGGGTAAATGATGGTAGCTCAGTAGAAGCAATTAGCATTGAAGGTGCAGCAGTCACTACAACCAACATTGCAATTGTTGGTTTGGTTAGTTTATAAAAACTTTTCCAAGCACTTTGTGAGGATAAGTCCGTTTGATTTAAGACGCTGTCCAACCCGTCCATCCCATCCAAATTGGAAAAAACACACACGCAAAAAACATGAGTGGGTACAAGAACATAAACATTAAAATCGAAAGCCAGCCAATAGCTTCACGACGGGAATGTTCTGGTAGTTTTTCAGTTGATACGTTCATCCATAACTCCTCATGATCAACACTCATCCCATATCATCACAATATGGCCAAGCCTCTTTATTCAGCAGCTATATCCTACTATATTCAATGAAGTTTAAAAGTTAAAAGAGTGTTTAAATCTTGGGATGCTCAAAATTTAATCTATAAGATAGTTTTTTAGAAGTAACGGGCTTCTCATATAGGACTTTATAAGCCAGATAATTCCTCAGAACCTTCCTAATGTAACCTTGTGTTTCTCCAAAAGGAACTAGCTCCAACTGAGTTAAATGATCTTTATGAGCTCGCCTTTTCATCCACTTAATCATCATTAATTCACCAGCGTTATATGATCCAACTGTTGCCATTAGGTTTCCTCGAAAACGAGCTTTTAATTCTCGAATATAGGCAGAGCCTACTTTGATATTTGTATCTGGCTCACGAAGTAACTCTGAAATTTTTTGATATGACTGACCTCTTTTTAGATAACGTTTTGCTGTTGGTACAATGACTTGCATCAAACCAATAGCGTTTGCTGCCGACTCTACCCAAGGAGAGAACCTTGACTCTTGGTGTGAGATTGCCAAAAGAGTTTGAACATCTATGTTTCTCGAGTGTTTCTTATACTTATCAATAAATGGCCTCGGAAAATAAACAAAAAGTTGTTTCGGATAATTTTGCCAAAAGTCTTCATGCGTACGTGAAAGAACACTTGAAATATAAATAGATTGATCGGCAACGTTGTTTTTGCTCATAAGCCTTGCGATATAAATAAAAGGCTCTGGGTTTTTTGAAACCTTATAGTTATCTCTAACATGGTAACGAAAATCTTTTAAAACAGACGCCATTAATTTTTGTGATGCACCTTGAATATTTCCATATTGAGCCCGGATATCATGAACTAAAAAATCTGAATCACTTGACCTATAATCAACAATACTCGCTTCAAGTGTTTTCTCTTTCGAGTCTTTTTTATTTATCAACTCTCCAAGGCTTTGAATAAAATGAGAATCTGAGAAACGAAAACGCCGGTTTTTTGCGTCTACCATACTGTAAAAGCTTAATGGGAACTCTTTGTTCAGCTCTGCTTGAAACTTCTTTGCTTTATCTAAATAACCGAGCTTATATGCTAGCTTACCTTGCCAAAAAAGAAGTTTTTTGTGATAGACAGGACTTCTTGAAATCACAACGCTTTGATCCCGCCATATTTGAAGAGCTCGTTTTGGGTTTTTATTTAAATGATAGTAAAAACCATGTAACCAAGCATTTCTTGCGTTCCACTTATTGGTAACTCTTTTTTCTTTTACAGCAAGTTCAGCATACTGGATGGCAGAAGCATAGTTTTTACGTTCAACCTCAATTCTAAAAGCCAAGATATGATAACCCTCAACTAAAAACTCTGCTAAAGCTCGTTGAACCTTACTTCCTTTGTACAATCGCAAGTTCTTTTTTACGGCACTAATAGCGTACTTTGTAAATTGCTCTGCAGAAGCCAGATTTCTTGCCACAACTTGATACCTGCCAGCCCAAAGTGCGTTGTTCATTATCTTTTTTTCCATGTCCCACCTAGACTGAAACATGCTTGGGTTTAATCCTTTATAGACAAAGCTCATTAACGTTTTATAAGTGGTGGCAGCTTGATTACGCCTTCCAATTCGACGTTGCATTTTTGCAAAATGAAGTGCAGCTATAAAACCCAAGGTCCTCAAATCCCTAGTGCTTGACGCAGACTTCATAAACTTCTTATACGCTTTGCTAGCCTTAGAGTGTTCATGACGACAATCCAGAAGACGTGCTTCAACGTATTTTTTATGTGATCTCTCAACTTCTTTTACAATAAGCTCGATGTCTGAAAAACGAACCTTGCGTTTGCAGTTTTTCTTAATAGAGGTCTCATAAAAACGATCTTTATTTAAACTATTAAAACTGACGTAGTTTTGATCTGTTGTTTTGATTTTTTCTTCTTTTACAACCGATGTTGATATCTGTTTTTCTAGTTTTTTATAGTGTTTTGAGCTCAACACACCTTCAAACTCTGAGAGGTTTACTTGAACATCAGGTTGTTTCGATGTTTTTAAAATATGCTCAAAATAAACATCACGCACATTTTTATGATCATCAGCTAGTTGATACGCCGCCTTAAACTGAAGTAGAGCTTGTTGATAATTTTGTTGCTCATTCATTGCCTCGCCATAAGCAAAATAAATTAAATCTTTTACATGAGCAGCAGATTCATCATCATTTTGATATTGCGTGAAAGCTTTTTGATAAAAATTACATTTTTCTCCACATATCTCTTTTGTAGACTCTATTGCATTTTTCGATACAGGGATTTGCTCAAGCTTTGGCAATGTTGTCACACAAGCAATAAAAAAAGACACACAACACAGACATAAAAAAACTTGATGCTTCATAAAACCTAACTCACTTTAAACTAACAACAAAAGAATTCGACTCAAAAAAATCTATGTGATCACCAAGCCACACCGCAATGTCACCCTCGCCAAACCAACTTAATGACTGATAGTCTAAAGAAGAGAGAGGGAAATTTTCTTTATTTTTAGCCTCTAAATCATACACATACATTTGATTTTCACTCGTTAAATAAACGTGTTTATTTTTTGAGAACATTGCATCTTTAATAAAAGCAGAACCGTTCAAGCTAACTTTATGAGAGCTTTTACCATCTTTATCTAAAAAAATCACCGTGTTCGCACAAACTACAACAGGCTGTTTATCCCAGACTGCAAGCTTCGAAATTTCACATGGGCTCTTAAAAAACATCGCCTCACTTTGATTTGTGGGATTGTATGAGTGGACTCTATAATTGCCAGCAAACCAAAGGTGACTGTTTGAAGTCGTAATATGCTTATGTTTATTATTCTCTAATTTTTTTATTAGCTTAATAGACTTAGAAGTCAAATGTATTGCAGCAATGTGCTCTAAGTTCGACAAAATGATTGTCTTTCCTCGTTTTAAAAAAGAATATTTACTTTTTGCTGGGTTGAGTCCAATTTTCTTAAGATTGAATTTTGTGATACTTTGTTTCTTCGTTAACCCCACTAGCAATATATGGGTTTCAAAGCACACTAGATACTTATCCACCAAAGGTATAAAACACTTTTTATCTTCTTTAAGTTTATTTGGAATTTTATATTTTTTTGGTTTCTCACCACTCACAAAATAATATTGATCTCCAACAACATAGGAGTCGCCGTTATGAGTAGCACCTACCTGATAAACAGGGATATCCACTAATGATCTTTTAATGAGCCTATGCTTAGACCCTAGAAGTGTCGCCGGCACCATGACGACGATAAATAGAAAGCAATTCAATAAAACAGACAATGCCATCCCTCTTAGATTTCTTGAACTTATTGTCTATATTTTGACATATTACCAACCCCTTTGCAAAAACATCTGCTGAGTATTTTTTTGCAAAGTTCTCATGTTGACGCTGTACAGAAGGAGGCAGAAAACGGATATCTTGATTACTTCCACCCTTTAGTGAAATCATCTTGCGAAAATGCCGTGCAAATACAGAGAGTACCACCAACTCAGACACTCCTGATGCAAGCAAATGCTCTAATAAGTCAAGAAGCTCAGACCACTTCTCATGAAACAATAATGATTCAATATCAAACAACTTACCGCCATGTTTTTCACTCAGGTAAACTTCCCACTTTTCTTTGGAGCCTGAACCATATGCATCAGAAAGAAGCTTTAGGTCTCTGGCAATTTGTACAGATTTTAACGTGTCCTCACCTGAGGCCTCTATGATCTTTTGTACGCCATCAGAGCTCATATTTAATGCATAATATTTTAAAACAAAGCCAACCCAGGTATCCACAGCAAAAGACTTCGGACAAAAGATGCTTTGAGGTGATTTTGAAAGAGTCTCAAATAACTTATTCACAGACTTTAAGACACACTTTAAAATTAAGTTACTAGGTTGTTCTTGATTGTACCACTCTACAATTTGCTTTTTGTTTTTGTAGCTATCTAAACTAGAAATCGCAAAAACATCAGACGATCCAAATAAATCCACACCTATGATCTGTTGCTTTAAGTCATCCAATGTGACCTTAGTATCACTCAAACGTTTTACTTCTTGGCCAGCGGCTCTCACTTTTGAAATTTTTTCTTCAAAGAAGAAATTCATCAAAGAGTCTTGAAAACCATAAATCATTCCACTAGTGGTGGTGGAGTTTAAAAAGCTCACCCCGTGAGTGTGAATTTGACTCAGTTTATAGTCTTTATGACTACTGCTTCTACTAGACATAAGAAGCTTCTTTGATATCAATTTGAATTTGAGCCATAAGCTCTTCTCTTGATGAAAATTTAATTTCTTCTCTTATTTTTTTCTTGAAAACAACCCCAATAGCTTGACCATATTGTTGAACAGACTCAAATGAACCATCAAAAACATGAGCTTCTATGATGGGTTTCGGCGAAAAGTTAAATGAAGGCCTATGGCCGATATTAATGACTGCTTTATATTTTTTTTGTGAAATAACATCTGCAAAAAAACCTTGAGGATTAAGAATGACCCTGCCAGCATAAACCCCATTTTCAGGCATAAGCTGATGATCGTTTTGCAGGTTCATGGTTGGAAAACCCATCTCTCGGCCAATCGCCTTGCCTTTTTCACACTTTGCCAAATACACGAACTCTCTTCCAAGAAGCTTACTTGCTCGATCAAATTCGCCTTTAACTAAAAGACCTCTTATCAAAGAGCTTGAAATTGAATCATGGTCAGAAACCTCAAGATCTACTACAGCAACTTTCATATCATACTTAGCGGCATCCTCTCTCAAAGTGAGAGTGCTTCCCCTCCGGGCTTTGCCATAAAAAAAGTTGTTTCCTACAAAAATTGAGGATGGTTGAATTGCTTCTTTTAAATTTTTTACAAACTCTACCGGCTCCATAGACGCCAGGGTTTCATCAAACTCAATGACATAGATCCCGTCAAAGCCTACTTCCTTAGCTAGGTTTTGTTTCATTTCATGAGTGCAAAGCAAACCATGATCAAGCCTAGAAAAATACTGGTGAGGGTGAGGGTTAAAAGTAACTAAGTTAAGAGAGTGACCAAATTTATCCGCTTGAGATTTCGCAGTAGAAATCAAATGCATATGACCTTTATGGAAACCGTCAAAATTCCCCATGACGATTGTTTTTTCAACAGCCTTAGATTTGCGTAATTCTTGAAATTTCATTTTAAATAACATGGTATTTTCTACATTGAATCGCTTTTACTTTCAACATTACCCTATGGTCGTGTTAGTCTTCTTATGAAATTCACTGCAGGATTTGATGAAAAAAGAGTCTGTCACCACAAATCACTACTGGAAAGACGTCTTTCAAGACTCTTTGCCCCAGTACGGTTTGCTCGGACACCAAATATCATACTCGCTTTCTCCCCATATTCATCAATTCGTAATGGATTCTCTTGGCATTCATGGAATATATAAACTTCTAGATGTTCCTCCCCATGAATTTGATGAATTTATGGAAGACCGTCGTACCTTAGGTATGAAAGGTCTTAATATCACCAAACCATACAAGTGGTTAACCGCCAAAAAACTTGGATCTGAAGTTCCTGTGAATACTATTTTTGGAAACCAACAAACCACCAATACTGACTGTATCGGATTTATAAAAGTACTTGATAACTATTCTATCTCTACTCAAGAACTAAAACAGCTCATTGTCTTCGGTGGAGGTGGATTCGCGTATTCTATTATGAAATTCATGCGTGATCATCACCCACATTTGGACATCACTTGCATTACCAGAAAAAAAATTCAAGACTTAGAGGGCGTATCAAATTTAATCATGGATCAAGGTCGTGAACTTTCTGATTTAGACAAAGAAAAACCATCTGTAATTTTACACGCAACAAGCTCTAATGAACCATTTACACCACTAGAGCAATATTTTTCTTCACTCTCAACGTTTAAAAATGCAGTTTTTATAGACTCAAACTATGGAAGCAAACGCACAAAAATATTTGAGCTACTTACTCAGCAAATGCAATGTATAGATGGGTTAACTTTACTTATAGAACAAGCCAGAGAATCACAACGACTTTGGTGGAAAAAAACACTTGAAACACAGACAATTATTCAACACCTGAAGGATATAAACCAATAAACTGTTTAAGCTTCCAGCTTTCAAGGTTCTTTCCATCAAGTTTTGAGATGAAACTTTCGATTTTTTCACGGTACTTTGGATCTCTTACAACAACCCTAAACTCTTGAATAGCACGCTCAAAATCTAAATCTAAAGAAAACAGCTGCCCCCTTAAAAACCAAACTTCATTATCCATAGGATCGATATTTTTCATTTTTTCTGTGTAGTAATACACAAACCTTGCTTGATCCATGTCGAGTCCGTTTTCAATCATGCCTTGCACAAGCTCTTGTGACGTGTTTCCAAATCTCTTTAAAGCAATCTCTTTTTGTGAAGCTCTATATATCCCTGCAAAACTTAAAATAAATAGCAATAAAAAAACCAACAAGGCTGTCTTCTTAACGGGAGGGTTAAACTTTGTTCCGAAATACTTATAAAACCCATATGACATCAAGATTCCACCAACCCACCCACCAAAGTGAGCTGCGTTATCAATCACAGGAACAAAGAAACCAAGTAAGAAGTTGATAACAATCATCGAACCAAAAACACCACGAACTCTTACAGCATCACCCGTAAGCATCTTAAGGTGCTTTCGCAAGATAACTTCTAGGTAGAGACCTAAGCCTAACAGTCCAAAAATAGCCCCTGACGCACCTGCACTATACTTTAAATTGAAGTTAGCACTAACGATGGTACCAAACACGCCCGACACCAAATAAATAAGAACAAAGCCTGTTTTGCCCACAACCTTCTCAAGCTGATAACCAATGTAATAAACACCTAAGGTGTTAAAGACAAAATGAATTAATCCAATGTGAATAAACATAGGCGTAAAAAAACGCCACCACTCACCTTCTACAATATGTGAAATAGACATTGCACCAGAGTAAACGATGACCCACTCTCTCGGAAAAAACAGAACATCCCAACCAAAGTTAAGCTTCCATGTATCAGGATCAAAGCAACTCATGATCGTCATAGCCAAAAAAACAATCGTATTAATGATAATAATCCAACCAGAAACGGTACCAAGAAAGTACCTCAAACCTGTTGGTTGCCCTTGAGGTGGAAACCTTGTTCCAAATTCGTGATCGGTCCTACTCAAAATAATAGATAATCAGATGAAGGGTGATGCTGGCGAAGAAAAGACTTTGCTTGAATCTTTTGCTTTGAAACTGCAATCAATGGAAAAACCATTTTACTATTAGGTAAACGTAAATTTAAAGCAGCTAAGACACCTGTGCTATGGTTCATAAACTTTAAATTATTAACCCATAAAGTCTCACCAACTTTAAAAGATAAGTCCTTACTTTTAATTGCAATGGATAGTTTCTGATGATCGGATTTCAAGGTAAGTATACAAACTTGTAGATCACAGTTCACCTTTGTGACTTGAACACCTATAAAACTTTGAGTACCCGCACTTGGAGCAAGTTGCAAACAAAATAACGAACTAAAAATGAAGAAGTATTTCATATATTTATTCTAAAAGATTCTTCCTTAGAATTCATCCCCTAAATCCACCATAGTCAGTGCATCCACGAGACGTCCCTCTTGTATATGACGCCCTAGTTCCTCAATCTCTTCTGAGAGAGAGCGGTCATCTTCTAGAGTCGCAGAAATCTCTCTTACCATAGTATAGGCACTTTGTAGTGCTGGATTAGGTTTAAGCGGAGCCAGTAAGTCTATTCCTTGGCATGCAGCCAAAGCCTCAATAGACAGAATATTTTTGAGATTTGCTAAAAGTCGTTCTAGCTGATGGACTGAGTTGGGCCCCATTGAAACATGATCTTCTTTATTCGCACTTGTGGGAATAGAATCGACAGAAGCAGGCTGTGCATGAAGTTTATTATCTGCCACTAATGATGAAGCCGTATAATGGGCAATCATAAACCCTGAGTTTAAACCCTCATTTTTCTTTACAAGAAACGCAGGTAAACCACTTAAGTGCGGAATGGTTAGTTTTTCAATTCTTCTCTCAGAAATGTTCCCTATCTCTGCCATTGCAATTGCAAGAAAATCTAAAGCCATCGCAATAGGTTGACCGTGAAAGTTTCCTCCACTGATAAAATCCATATTCTCAAACATTAACGGATTGTCTGTAGCACTATTTAATTCACGATTAATGACATCTTCACAAAAACGCAGTGCGTCTCTCGCTGATCCTGCTACCTGAGCAAAACAACGATAACTATAAGGGTCTTGAATTTTACCGCAGTTTTTATGTGAATCCATGATCTCATCAGGGCCGCTTGCAAAAATTTTTCTAATATTTGCTGCAGTCTTCATTTGACCTGTTTGATTTCTGGCAATATGAACTCTTTCATCAAAAGCAGCCATAGAACCCCTGAAAGCATCCAAGGAAAGAGCTGCCACGACTTCAGAAGCTTGAATTAACTTTCGGCACTGCTCTAACAGCAAGGCCGCTGAGACAGCCATATAGTGAGTGCCATTTGCAAGAGACAAGCCCTCTTTAGCTCTTAGGCTTATTGGCTTAATCCCATGTTGATCCAATACTTCTTTTGCATTTACTTTTTTTCCGTCTTGTAAAAAAGCTCCTTCCCCTATCAAAGTCAACCCAATGTGAGATAAAGGAGCAAGATCACCACTTGCCCCTACGCTACCTTGACGAGGTGTATAAGGGATTAAATCAAGTTCAATAAATTTAAGAATATGATCCACAAGCTCAACACTTACTCCAGAGTGACCCATCAAAAACTGATGAGCTTTTGTAAGCATCATACCCTTTACAACACTAGGCCGAATAGGATCACCGACACCACAAGCATGTGATCGTAAAAAATTTACTTGAAGAGTCTTTATATCTGAGGGAGAAATTTGAACATCAGACAAATAACCAAATCCAGTATTCACACCGTAAACAGATTTGCTTTCTTCTGCAATACGCTCCACTTCTTCGCGAAGTTTTGCTATTTTTTTATAGGTTGCACCTTCTACTTCATATGGTTTTTTACCCAAAATAACTTTGGACAAAGAGCGAGAACAAAAAGAGTCTACACCTAAACGAAAAACACCTGACATTGATTAACCTCTTAGCGACTCTATCGCTGTTTTCATATTACTGTTACCGTAAACATAGCTTCCAGCCACCAAGACATTCGCACCAACATTTCTTACTTGCTTTGCTGTTAAGTCGTTTACGCCTCCGTCTACAGATATCATCAAAGAGTCACCCGAGACTTCTCTTATTTTTTTTACTTTTTCTATAGCGTTTGGAATAAATTTTTGCCCACCAAAACCCGGATACACAGACATAACTAAAACAAGATCCAAAGAACCTAAAAATGGCAAGATATCTGCAACAGGCGTATCTGGGTTAAGAGATATACCCGCCTTTGCACCTGCTGATTTGATTTCGGATATGATTGTTTCTGGGTTTTTTGCAGCCTCAATATGAAATGTTAAATAGTCTGCACCTGCATCTAAAAAACGCTTCGCTGTTTCATCAGGATTTGAAACCATAATATGAACATCCAGTGGAACACTTGCTGTTTGCTTTAATGATTTAATAAAAGGCGGTCCATAAGTAAGGTTTGGAACGAAATGCCCATCCATCACATCCACATGATGCCAATCAGCTCCGGCTTTTTCTACCGCCTCAATATCTCTTGCCATATGCATAGGTGAAGCACTTAATAATGAAGGAGCAATAATTGTCATTACATTTGACCCTTACGTGCAATTTTCTTTTTGATCAGTGATGATTTAAGGCGTGACATTCTGTTAATAAAGACAATCCCATCAATATGATCCAACTCATGCTGAATACAAACAGAGAAAAGCCCCGTTGCATGCACCGAAAACTTTTCGCCGTTTTCATCAAATGCGTCTACCCACACTTCAGCACTTCGATTTACAAAATCAAATATTTCTGGAAAACTTAAACAACCTTCTTGCCAACTAATCTTTCCAGCTTTTTTAGTGATCACTGGATTAATAAATGTGTAACGCTTATTGTGCCAAGGCTGCTTAGGCTCATCTTTTTCATCGTAGCGTTCTTGGTCAAGAGGTATATGGATCACAAAGATACGACGTAATTGATCAACCTGGTTTGCGGCTAGCCCAATACCATTTGCATCATCCATGGTCTCGTGCATATCGCTTACAAACTGACGTAGTTCATCGTCGAATACGGTGACTTCTGGTGATTTTGTTTCGAGAACCTTTGCTGGAAACTCTACAACTTCTAGTACTGCCATAAAAAAACTCCAAAGTTTGGCTGACTCTGGAGTTATACATTATTTAGGCAATTTATAAAGTTCTAGAATTTCTTAGTCTTCTTTTTCGTGACATTTGGCATTTTAACAGGCGGTTCAGGGGGAGTAGAAACCCCTAATTTTTCTTTGATTTTTGCAATTTTAGACTCTACACGGCCCTCAATTTTCTGGATCGCCGGGTTCTTGTTTTTCATCACCTGCACATGCGTCAGCACATTCTTTCCACTCACCATCAACGAGAAGATGTAGAACCAGATAACACCTGCCAATAAAAACTTAAGAATGAGCACTAATCCACCTGACATCATTAACTCGCAATATTATGTGTGAAAATTGACGGCTGCTCTATAAGCGTGATTTGAGGGATATCAAATAACTCACTCAGCACTTCATGGTAGTCGCTTACAAACTGCACTTCTAGAGAATCCTTTAAGTACTGAGGAAGATCTTTCCAATCTGGTTCGTTTCTTTTTGGAATAAGGATCTTTGGAATTCCTTCTCTACGTGCAGCCAATGCTTTTTCACGAAGACCACCAATTGCTAATACTTTACCATGAATAGTGATTTCACCCGTCATCGCTACAGCACGTTTTGTCTTTTGGTTTAAAAGAGCAGATAAGATTGCCGTTGCCAACGCAGTTCCTGCAGAAGGTCCATCTTTAGGCATTGCCCCTGCTGGCACATGAATATGTAGTTCGTTTCTCGTTAAAATAGCTGGATCAATTCCAAGCGTATTTGCTTGAGAACGAATATAGCTAAGAGCTGCTTGAGCAGACTCCTTCATCACTTCTCCTAGCCTCCCTGTTAAGGTCAAACCACCTGTTTTTGAAGGAATCAAATTTACTTCTACCGTAAGTACCTCACCACCATAGTTGGTGTAAGCCAAACCAAATGCAACACCTGGGAGAGGTTCAGCAAATGAGAATTCTCTTTCAAACTTTCTTGCACCAAGATGATCACGCACTGTTTCTGAATTCAGAACTTGACGATCTACAGGAAGCGTATCTACTGCAACGTGTCTTGCGATTTTTCTACACACTGAAGCAATTTGCTTTTCTAAACCACGAAGCCCACTTTCACGAGTATAGTCGTTGATCAAAGTAGAAATAGAGTCTTTAGAAAAGTGAAAGTTTTCAACGCCTAAGCCTTTTTCTTTTAACTGTTTAGGAATTAGGTACTTTTCTGCAATCGCTAGCTTTTCTTCTTCTGAGTAACCAGATATTTCAATGACTTCTAGTCGGTCCAATAGAGGCCCCGGTATTGTTGCAAGGTTATTTGCATTCGCGATAAACATAACTTTCGATAAGTCGAACTCCACACCAAGGTAATGGTCTACAAAACTTTTATTTTGCTCAGGATCAAGCACCTCTAAAAGAGCTGAAGCTGGGTCGCCCCTAAAATCTGAACTCAATTTATCTAACTCATCGAGCATGATAAGAGGATTAGAGGTTCCTGTTTTTTTAATGGCACTGATAATTCTGCCTGGAAATGCACCTACATAAGTTTTACGATGGCCACGGATATCTGCTTCATCACGAACACCACCAAACGAAATTCTCTCAAACTTTCGCCCCATTGCTTTTGCAATGGATCTACCTAAAGAAGTTTTACCCACTCCCGGAGGTCCTACGAAACAGATGATGGGACTTTTAGCATTTTTATTTAAACGCTTAACCGCAAGGTACTCTAGAATTCTATCTTTTACTTTATCTAGACCGTAATGGTCTTCTTCTAAAGTATCGGCAACATTTTGAACATCAAGGTTGTCATCTGTATGCTTTCCCCATGGCAGTGCTAGCACAGTTTCAATATGAGTTCTTGTTAGGTTTGCCTCACTTGAATCTTGATGCATTCTCTCCAAACGTTTGATCTGTCTAGAAATTTCTTTCAAAGGTTGCTCAGGCATATCAATAGATTCGAGGCTTTTCCAAAATTGTTCTACATCATCTTTTTCAGAATCACCTAGTTCACTACGTATGGCTCTAATTTGCTCACGTAGATAGTGCTCTCTTTGCAAACGATTAATCTCTTCTTTTGCTTGAGACTGGATCTTCATTTGCATTTGATAGACTTCTAGCTCTTTTGATAAGTAATAATGAACTTTCTTTAATCGTTCCAACGGATTATGAATTGCAAGAATGCTTTGAGCCTCTTGAACTTTAAGACCTAAGTTTGCAGCGACAAGATCAGACAATTTTGCAGGGTCACTAACGTCTTCAAGAATCATTAATATATCTGGTGACAATACTTTTCCAAGACCGACGACTTTTTCAAGGCTTTCACGTACAAGGCGAATACTTGCTTCAACCTCTGGCGTCAGGTCTTCTGTTAGTTCTGGAATTTCAACCTCTTGAAGCTCAACCATTGGGAAAGGTGAAGATTCTGCGAGTGTTTTAACCGTTGCTTTTTCAATCCCCTGAACAAGAACCTTCATCCTTCCGTCTGGAAGTTTTCTGGTACGCATAACAGAACAAATAGTTCCAATATCATACACATCAAACGGTGGCTCCGTGGAACTTTCAAGGCCATCTTCTATCATTCCAGACATATGGAAGGCTGATAAGAAGATTCTTCGATCATTTTGTAATGCGTTTTGAACGGCATTGATACACAATTCTTCATTGATAAAAACAGGCACAATCATGTGGGGGAAAACCACGATGTCCTTCAAAGGTAACAAAGGTAGCGTTGTTGGAAGGTTCTGATTTTGCTCGGTCACATCAGACATATATGGCACTCCTGAATTTGAGAACTAATGAATTGGGTTGTTGCTGTTCTTTAATTATAGCAAGGAGGAGCTAGACAGTGTGAGCAAATAAATTAATTTTGAAAAAAATAACAGAATTTCATTGTTAAAAAACCGGGAAAATCACAGTTTAGCATTTCAAGTTGCGGCCTTACGTAATTGGTGAAGGTTGCCTTAGACGTAACCTGTTCAGGTTATTTTTTAAACGCTAGGTACTAAAAAGAGTCACTTCATCTTTACGGATGACGTGACTCTCTTGCTCGCAAAACACAAATCATCAACTGCCTGATGAAACTTCCACCATAGCAGCACGAATCAACCTGCCACTTAGGGTGTAGCCTTTTTGAAACTCAGTCAAAACAACTTCTTCATCACTATCTTCAACAGAAGTTGTCTTAATAGCCTGATGAAAGTTTGGATCAAAAGGTTTTCCAATACTCTCCATTTGCTGCAAACCGTTTCTTTGTAAACATTGCAAAAGTTGCTCTCTTACTAAAAACATACCTTTATGAAACTCTGACTCGGCACTATCAGTTGTTCCAAGTGCTTGCTCAAAACTATCGAGAACCGGAAGTACTTCTTTCATCACTTTTTCCACAGCAAACTTTTGCATGTCGCTTAATTGTTTTTCGTGACGCTTGCGAAGGTTGTCCATTTCCGCGACTAATCGAAGAAATTTTTCTTCTTGGTCTTTCACTTGCTGTTCTAAAAGTTCTTCTGAGGTCAGCTCAGCGGCCAAGTTTTCGTTCGTATTTTCTTCAGAAACACCGTCTTCAACCTGATTTCCATCGAGGTCTAAGATCTTGCCTTTTTCTTGTTCTTGGTCCATTTCCATGGGATTTCCTCTCAAATTGTACAAGTATCTAAAAACTCAGCAGTCCTTAGGTACCTCAGATACCCTAAAAAGCTATATTATTTCAAGACCTTTCAAAAAAAAAACCCAGCTGTTGACAGCCTTTTATACTCTTGCTACTTATCCAATCAGTAGGAACGAGCCCCTTTACAGGGCAAATTATTGAACAAGAACTGAGGCATGGAGAGGATACTTTAGTGGAAACAACTGTGAATCATACGAACGCAAATTTAGGACCAACTCCAACACCAACTATCACAGACCCGACGAGCTCGATCAAGGGTGCTGAGAAAATAGAGGATCTTGAGTTAGCAACGCAACTTGACGCTTATTCTCTAGAAGCTGTTGTTGAGTCAAAAATATCAAGATTTCTTGATCAAATTGGTACATTCTACCCAGAAAACCTTCACGAACTGATCATCAAGAAAGTTGAAAAACCACTTCTTGGTCAAATCTTGAAGCGTACTGGCGGAAACCAAGTACATGCTGCACGCATCTTGGGTATCAACAGAAACACTTTACGTAAAAAAATGAAAATGTACGGATTACACTCGTAAGCTATACACAACATTAGACAAAACCCCGACTGAACTTGTGGTTCAGCGGGGTTTTTCTGTATTTAAAACGCTATAAAAAGTATAGCTTCCCTCCCCTAAAGAGCTCAATGCTTTTCACGATCAATAATTGAACACTCTGAAATACTGTGCTAGCTTGCCCCCTCTTATATAGCTTCAACCTCCAGAACCACAAGGCTTTACACCAATGAGAACTCTACCAAGCATCTTCATCATCACCTATCTTGTCTTCGCATATAGCATGGAGCCTGTTTACGCCTGCCATGGAGGATTTGACGATCGGCTAGAGACGGACTCTGAAACAGAAACAGACTCTGAAACAGAAACGAACCCTTATTTTTTAGACGGGGTTATGAAGCGCATTCTTAATGAGAGCATTCAGTCACGTGAAGAGATGTTAGAAAACACCATCAATTTCCCACCTACATCTATTGCTGAGTTGAATGAGTTTTTTCAAAAGCTAGAGAGAAACAACTCTACTTTAAAGCGTATAGTTTTTTACAAAGACAGTGCTTTTATGCTTACTCGTGAGACAGACAAAACAACAAAGCTTATAACATTCAACCTTATAGAAGGTAGGATTTTACAAACGATAGAGATCCCCACCAAAGAGACCAAACAAGCATCTGAAATAAGTTTAGTTGTTTTAAAGAGCCAAGTTCTTGTTGGAAACTCCACACATGGCGAATACCAATTCTATGATATAGACGCTCGAGGCCTCCTTCAAAATCAAAAGACATTTATGGTAGAAAACTACCTCATAAATGAAGCGAACTTTAGTCAATCGGACTTACAAAACTTCACTATGCAGATTACAGACGCAGTGGCCGACCTTCCTGATGATGGACCAAACCACACGATATTAGAAAATCATATTTTCCTACAAATTGAACTAAACCCTATACCTAAAAAAGAAAATCTTGACGACGCACGAACAAAAACGAAGCAAAGATTTAATTTATTTATATCAACAGAGCTACCTAACTTTAATTCTGGCCATCAAAATAATATTAATGTCGAAGAAGTAGCTTTTGAGATAGGCTTGAAAACAAATCATAATAGTAACACTCATACAATCATACGAAACACTAACAACACTCAACTTGGATTAGAAACTAGCACTCACTCACAAGAACAAATGTTAGGCATTCATAACTTTGGTGGAATACGAATATCAGAGCTTTCACTTCAACAAATAGATACCTTACTCCGCAAAGCAAGTTTCGAATCAGGCGACAATGACTTCTTTAAATCCATAAATCAGTCTACAGACACATCACACTCCAGTATATTACGACCGACTATGTTTCATGGAAATATGGTGGTGTTTATGGGAACAACTGAACCCGATCAATTCGGTTCTGTTACCGTCTCTCAAAAAATCACGAGAATAGGCATGATTATTGACAATAACTTATGGCTAAACCCGCGTGTAGACGATGTTAAAAAACATAGCATGACATTTCCGCTAAACAAGAATAACCCTTAGAAATTTTTTAGCTAAAAACAAAAAAAATCTAAGTTTATTGATCGGACTCAAATAACAAGTTCAGCACTATCGAGTTTTCGTTTTGAGTTTGCTTCAAGCAATAAACTAATTTGTGCTTTGACGGCTCTAGCTTCTGTTGGGAAGAGAAATCTTTTGTTGAAATAAACATGATTTACCTAAGTAATTTAACTTGCTCTAAAACACTTATAAGACGAGCACATAGTCCAAGGAAGCATAATTAGAAAGTTTCATGTTCTTTCGTAGAGATACGCGTGTTCGTAAGAGTGGGCGAGGTCTTGGTTTTGAGTACAGCTACGTCAATCTTTCTCAAAACTATGACCTTTTAAAACCTATTGGGTGTTTTGTTTGTGCTTTTTCCTCCGTAATTAAGTTACGAATAGCTTCAAAGACAACCTTAAATTGATAGTTGTATTTCTTTTCAAGCTCTTCTAACTTTTTAGACAACTCTTTATGATGCATTAAAATACTTCTGAAATTTGAAAATGCTCTCATAATTTCTATATTAACTTGAATGGCTCGTTTGCTCCGCAAAACACTCGAGAGCATAGCCACCCCATGCTCAGTGAAGGCGTAAGGGGGCCTCCTAAGACTCATTTTCGCCTTATCATTGGAGGTCACAATTTGTGACCTCCAATTCTCAAGTTCTTCTGAGCTCAGTTGAAACATAAAATCATCTGGAAATCGCTCTATATTGCGTTTTACGGCCTGAATGAGAGCTTTCGTAGTAACTTGATAGAGGTCTGATAGACTTCTATCTAAGATGACTTTTTGACCATGGAGTATCCGAATGTGTTTTTCGACTTTAAATAGCTCTGATTCCATTGATTTAATCAGCTCCTACAATTGATAAAGTACAACTTAACTCTTTACTAAGGTGTCGGCAGCTGACAAAATTTACTAATATTTAAATTATAGAATAACGGGCTCTTAAAAGAATATAGCAAGGATGTCTCGTCGGACGGAGCTGCACTAATTAATCTGTCATTGAATGACTTTTCATTAGAAATGCGTCTCCGTCCAACGAATCAACGAATCCAACGAATCACAATTTGTCTGCTAAGTGGATCCTATTATCATTGACTTTATTTTCTATAGTCCAGCAACGACACCAGCTTGAAAAGCGTGATAAGCTTCCTGACTAGGACGCAGCCTTCAAGCAGGGGCACATTTTAGCCATAACACACAATATAAAAAGCCTATCTGAGCCCCCTTATCTCTAGGGCACCAAGGGTTCGATGTAAGTTTCTTTGTATTGATTTTTATCTCAATTAAGTGCTAGTAAAACGAACCAATAAAAAGGCGTATCGTAATGACAGTAAGTGTTTCATCAAATTTTACCAGTTCCCTGCAAAAAAGCTTTTTTGCTAAACTCCTATTAGTAAGTTTATTTTTGTTATCTTCTCATTTAAATGCCCAACATCAAAAGTACATAAAAAATGGGCTAGTAGTTTGCATTGGCGGTGCATCAGACAAACTATTTGTAAATGCTGTAAAAGATTTAGAAAAAGATCTTAAAGGTCAACTTCAACCGTATGGAGTTCGAACCGCTTACTTTACATGGGACCAGCAATCATCAGTTGCTAATTATATTGAAAAATATAACGAGATGTTTCCGAATGTCCCTATTGTGGTCATTGGTCACAGTTACGGTGCAGATACTGCGGTAAGGCTCGTTCCACCCAAATTAAAAAAAGCAAAAATAACACTCACATTATCTTTAGATGCAGTTAGTAAAAGTAAAGGTGTCGATGCATTCCCCCGCAATACTTTGAAGTGGGTTAATGTCTATACTACTAAAAAATCATTCAATGGAGGGATTGCTGGTATTGGTGGGCATTGGCTTAGTGAAAAAGAAGCAACTAAAAACATAAAATCAAAAACCCTTGATCATGTTGCTGCAACTAGCATGCTTAATTTAGCAAAAGATCATTTTTGGAGTGCTCTTGCAAAAAGACCAAATTACGAGGGTGGTACAGTGCATATTCATAATATGAGTCAACATACCTATCTAGCCACTGTCTATGCTCAATTTGGAAAACCCGGAGTCGGAGGATTTCGCTCTCATATGGTTAGAACTGTGACGATGCACCCAAAATCACGTGCACGTGTTCTCTTTGCATCAGAAAACTCTTACTCTCAAAAATCTAACGTAAGAGGAGAGACAAGAGTGTTACAAGCATGGACCCACTTTAGAAAAATTAGTAATCAAGATCCGTATGGTGGTCAATGGGTTCAACCTACTCAAAAGGCTCGATCTTTTTCTTTAGATCAATCCAATATAGTAGAAGCAACCCAAGCAAGTGCCAGCGGTGATTCAAGGAGACATATTGTTGTGGTTCCTGATTTGCAGATGGCAAAAAAGATATTTATTGGCTATCCTAAACTTGTAAAGTTAAGTAATGCGGCACTTTCAAAACAAAACACAGGCCTAGCTTATAAAAACGTTTTCACTCAAACAGAGAGGTCTTCTGTTAATGGAGTCGTCGCTCCTTTTGAAACCAACTCACAAGTTAATTTGCTAAGAAATATGGTTTTTCAACCAAACCGTCGTTTTAACCACGGCAGCAATAATTTCAGTTTTATTGATATTTATGCTGGTAAACTAGCAGTTCAAGTGGAAAAAAATAAGAAAATTGAAATGAATTTACAATATTCTCAGCTTAATCAAGGTAGAGATCGCTTAGAGATAGAATTACGCAAATAACCGAATCATTTTTGTAAAAGGAGTTTAAAGTAAAAAATTTATATCAAGCTCCTTTTACAAAACCAAGCAACCGACTGGCAATGACTCTATAGATTTAGGTCATATGTCACCACTTTTCATGGGGTGGCTGGCCAGTGTTTCGATTTTTAAAAGCAGAACATAGTGACCAGACTGTAGTTCATTCTTAAGTAAAATTATTTTACTTTTTACAAATCTCATTGAAGGAAAAGTTCTGTGGCGACTTGCTTCGATCAATAGACTATTTGATGAAAAAAATCCTAGCGACGATACGAAAAACTACTCTTCATCTCCATGTTCTTTCAGATACTGAACGGTGTCATTTAATAATTTTGAATGCTTTTTTGATTCTTCCCCAGTATACCAAACTTGATACCCATTTTTCAGGTACTCATTCATCCATTTTTTTACGATGTCTGCATCATGAGTTAAATTTAAGTGAGAGATTACATCGTCTTCATTAGAGGTATAGGTTTTACTTTTGTTGTTTTTTAAATTATAAATCATACTTATAAGGCCTTCTCGTGCTACAAGCTGGAGCTCAATATTCCTAAAAGCACTATCCGACTTAACAATTTCTTTAACTTCCGAGTTATTACCACTTCTGCAGCTAAGAAAATTAAAAACGATAATCATAATAACAAATTTGTACATTCTGCCCTCTTCGTTTAGTTCGTAATATTTAGATAATATAGCATGTTTTTATTTTAAATACTGTCCTTTTAAAATAAGTATAAGTGCACCTTGCAAGCTTCTTTTCTGATTATATTGAATCAGATATTTTGTGAATATCATCAAAAACTTTTATTACAAGAAGTGTCCGACTGAAATGCATTTTAGAGCATATTCACTCAGCTTGAAAGATTAGATATTTCGACAACAGAATGCTCACGACGGTATATTTTAGAATCGCTCAATCACAAATAAAATTTTAGCAAAAAAAATCTTTTTGTTCCCCCAGAAAAATGAGTAAAAAACTCCGGATTCTTTGAGTACACGATCAGAGGTAATATATTGTGATTATTCTATTAAAAAAATCTCCTGTAATTAATAGACTAGGATCTAAATCTTTTTATTATGAACACGGCAATTCCAACAAGTAAAAATACAAGAAAAATCAAACCATACACAAGGACACCTCCAGCATCATATATTACTGAATTTACCGAATCAAAGTGTCTACCACCTACATAATCAAGTTTATTTCTCTCATAAAAGACCCAACCAAACAGCAGTGTAAAGAAAGCACATACATAAATTAAAATTGTTAGAAAGATATCTATAATTTTTTTCATTTAAAAAACCAATAACAGATTTACTGAACTAAGATAACTATTCAGATATGAGATTATGGAAAGAAACAAAATTAGGTTGGTAAGCAAGATCAATAGTCTTAGTGGAACCGTGCCGGTTTTTTCCTACGATGACTTCGGCAATCCCTGCTCGCTCAGAATTAGGATTGTATACTTCATCACGATAAATCATCATGATCATATCGGCATCTTGCTCAATAGATCCTGATTCACGTAAATCACTCATTTTAGGACGTTTATCAGGTCTGGCATCTGGGCCACGGTTTAGCTGAGAACCTGTGATAACAGGGACGTTAAGCTCTTTTGCAAGAGATTTAAGGCCCATGGATATCTCAGAGATCTCACGCTCACGAGAAGCCTCTCGCCTTGCACCACCAGCTACCATCAACTGAAGATAATCCACAATGATTAAGTCTAGGCCGTTTTCTTTTTTGTAGCGACGACACCTTGAGCGAAGCTCCAAAATTGAAAGTGCCGGAGTCTCGTCAATACCGATGGTGTCTTTTTTTGCGTAGATTTTTCTTGCACAATCCATCAGTCGGTCAGTCTCTTCTTCGTTAAGATCTCCCCTACGAAGACGCATAGAATCCACTCTCGCTTCGGTAGATAATACACGAGACATCAACTGTTCTTTTGACATCTCTAGCGTAAAAAAAGCTACTTTCTTATCAGCATGGACTGCGTGCATCATAAAGTTAAGCATCAATGCTGTTTTACCCATACCGGGACGTGCAGCAACAATGGTTAAGTCTGAGTTTTGCCAACCACCAATTAAATTATCAATTCCAATAAAGCCTGTTGGAACACCAGTGACCTCACCTTCGTGCTCTATGTTTTTTTGAATCTGCTCAATTGTACTTTCAATGACAACATCGGCTTTCACTAAGCCCGCTTTGTCGTGTTGATTTGAAATCTCTAGAAACTCTTTTTCGAGAGATTCAATAAAGCCTTCAACAGATTCTTGATGGTTTTGAGCACGCACAATAGCGTCGTGGGAGGATTGAATAATGCGTCTTAAAAAGTGAGTCTTACGGACAATCTGTGCATAATGCTCAATGTTTTGAGTTACTGGGCAGTTTTCAGTAAGTTCAACAAGATAAGCAGGACCTATGTTACGAGCTTTGACATTGGACTGCAGAGCCGAAGACACCGTAACCACGTCAATGCCTTCATTGTTTTTGTAGAGATCTAATTGTGATGAAAAAATATGACGATGAGATTCTTTGAAAAAATAAGAAGAGTCTAATAACTCAGAAGCCATCATCATATGATCACCGTTTCTTAGGATAGCTCCTAGAACCGCACGTTCAGCTTGCTCGTCAAATGGGAGCTTCGCTATTGGATCAGATGATGATGGCTTTTGAGGCTGTATCATAAACTTTATTTACACCCCTCATGATAAAACTAGTTTCAGGTTTCTTATGAAGCAACTCAGGTTACTGAGCGACTACCCATACCTTAAACTTAGCAGATACCTGCGAATGTAATTTTACTTCAGCATTGAAAACACCGACCTTCTTGATCTCTTCAAGAATAACAATGTCTTTTTTGTCGATTTCCACGCCTTCAGCTGCAACTAGTTGCTGTAGCTCTACAGTGGTTACTGAACCAAAGATTTTTTCGTCTTCGCCAACTTGCTTTGCAACAGTCACCGAAATCTTTTCGATCTTTGCAGCAACTAGTTTTGCTTCAGCGATTACTTTTTCTCTTTTAGCGTTGATAACCTTTAATTGGCGATCAAGAGCAGTCTTGTTAGATTTGTTTGCATAAACCGCTAAACCTTGAGGTACGAGATAGTTACGTGCATAACCGTTTTTTACGTTAACGACTTTGCCGAACTCGCCAAGGCTTTTAATATCTTGTGTTAATATAACTTCCATTACGTTCCCTCTTTCAAAAACCTGTTTTAATTAATTTGATCTTGGTGGACGATCGTCGCTTTTCTTTTCTCTTGGTGGAGCATGCAATATTGCTTTTCTTGCTTCCACATCTGGAACTTCATTAGAGACTTTGATCATCATGTGTCTCAATACGTTTTCGTCGATTCGAATCAAACGTTCTGCTTCTGCAACCAAATCAGGCTTAGAAGTTAAGTTTTGAATGGCATAATGTCCACGGTACTGACCTTTGATAGAGTAAGCTAGTTTCTTTACTCCCCAATCGTCTTTCTTCATGATTTCGCCGCCGTCTTGGCAAAGAATGTCTTCGTACTTTTTGAAAACTTCTGCACGTTCGCCGTCTGGCATCTCGCCTTTAACAATCAGTGTGAATTCGTACTCTCTAAACATGTGTGTTCCCTTTCGAGTTTTAGCCAATCTAATAAGACCAGCAAGAGATAATAAATATTAGGTTTTACTTGCCTTGAAAATCTCTTTCATACGCAGCAAAACCGCATCATATACCGACTTTTGAAGTTCTAGCAACTGTTCATCTGAAAAACTTTGAAGAACCCAACTACTCACAGATTGCTTGCCGCTTGGGCGGCCAATTCCAACTTTTATCCTATGAAAATCAGCAGTTCCAAGACACCTGATCATATCTCGAATCCCATTGTGGCCACCGTGACCACCCCCCTTTTTTCTCTTTACGGCACCAAACTCCATATCAAGATCATCATAGAGGGCAATGATGCGAGAAGGAGCAATCTTAAAAAACTTTGCAGTGGGTGCAACAGACTCACCACTAAGGTTCATAAAAGTCAGTGGTTTTGAAAGGATAAGGTCTCGCCCCTCAAAAGAAGCTTTTGTTTGAAGGTTTTTGAATTTACCAGAAGAAAAACTGGCAGACCGCTCATCTGCAAATTGATCAATAAGCAAAAACCCAGCGTTATGCCGGGTTGTTTCGTATTTAGGTTCAGGGTTACCCAAACCTACAATAAGCCAATTCATGCCTAATACTCACTTATCATGATGATGTGAAATCGTTCCAACACAACAAAGGTTTACTTTGTAGGAATAAAGTCTACATGAAGTGGAGTACGCTTTGCTGGGTGAACTTGTACTTCTTGTACACGGACACTTGTCGTCTTGTCACCAAAGTTTAAGGTGCAAACTTTTCCTGCACGCATCACCTTCGGAAGTTCATGTGGGTTAATTTCGATAGAAATAGATTTAGCATTTTCAACGATAACACCCGGCAACCAACCGCAGTTTCGTAGTTTGCGAGCGTAACCTTTGCCAGTTTTCTCACGCATTTTTGCTTCTAATATAATTTGTTCAGACATCACGTTCTCCGCATCTCAACCGGTTATGGAATGCACATATAATCCCAAATAAAGGGCAATTGCAATGATTAAATAAAGAGCGAGCTAATGGAATCTGACTTATGGATCCTACGGATTGCCCTCGCCAAAAGCTCACTTACAGAAGCCACCCTAATTTTTGAGCACTGTTTTGCCCTAGCACTAAGAGGGATTGAGTCGGTGATTAGCAGCTCTGTAAGTGAGCTGGACTCAATATTATCAATAGCTTTTCCCGATAAAACCCCATGAGTAACCACCGCTGAAACACTCGCTGCACTAGCACTCATCAGTGCACCTGAAGCCTTTGTCAAAGACCCAGCCGTATCGACAATATCATCCACCATCAAACAATGTTTACCAGCCACTTCTCCAATAATATTAAAAACTGCACTTTCATTAGGCCGATCACGCCTTTTGTCACAAATTGCGAGTGAACACTCAAAGAGCTTTGCAATCGCCCTCGCTCTTTCAACACCACCAGCGTCTGGAGAAACCACAACGATATCTTCTTTTGGATTATCAACACCTATCTTATTTAAATAAGGCGCAAAGACAGGTTTTGAATATAAATGATCGACAGGGATATTAAAAAAACCTTGGATCGCACCGGTGTGAAGTTCCATTGTTAAAACTCTATCAAAGCCAGCAGTCTCTATTATATCTGCAACTAGTTTTGCAGTAATAGGAGTTCTCGGTGCGTCTTTGCGTTCTTGTCTTCCGTAACCAAAGTAAGGAGCTACTAATGTAATTCTTTGTGCTGATCCACGCCTGCACGCATCTGCGAGAATTGCTGCTTCCATAATGTGTTGGTTTGCTGGGTTGCATGTAGACTGGATAATAAAAACATCTTTTCCTCTAACATTATCTTTGATGTTTACTCTGGTCTCACCATCTGAGAATTGACTAACTAATGCGTCCGCTACTTTTAGATCTAAGAAGCTACACATTTTTTTTGTGAGGTCGGGGTTTGAGTTTCCTGAGATGACTACCATGTCCATGCTTTTCCCCTTTTTTGTTGGTTGATAGAGGTTTTGGTTTCTATGACTTGGAGTTTAGCATTAAAATGTTTTTGTGGCTCTGATGTTTTTTTGGGATTTTAGTGGGTAGGTTTTTCGCTTGTCTTGAAGGTGTTTTACGGCACTTGCACCCTCGTACAGTACTTGGAAATGCATTCCGCGAATAGCCCTGCAGACTATGAGCTTAGTTGCGTCGCTTCGTGGTCACTATGAGTATTTATGCTATTTAAACTTTAAAAATAGTTCATTGGGGTTTGTACTTGATTAATAGATGCTTAAATTATGACGTGAGTTTGTTCTAAAAAGGACTTTTGTTCCTAAAACTTGCCGTCTGGCACGTTTCTTTACGTTGCTTGAACCCTTGTACAGTCCTTGGAAATGCATTCCGCGAATAGTCCTGCGGACTATGAGCTTGGTTGCGTCGCTTCGTGGTGACTATGCGTATTTATGCTGTTTAAACTTTAAAAATAGTTCACTGGGGTTTGTTCTTGATTATAGATGCTTAAATTATGACGTGAGTTTGTTCTAAAGAGGACTCTTGTTACTAAAACGTGCCGTCTGGCATGTTTCTTAACGTTGCTTGAACCCTTCTACAGTCCTTGGAAATGCATTCCTGAAGAGGACTCTTGTTACTAAAACGTGCCGTCTGGCACGTTTCTTAACGTAACGATATGGCAGGGACGGCAGGATTCGAACCTGCGAATGCCAGAATCAAAATCTGGTGTCTTAAGCCACTTGACTACGTCCCTATCACAAACAAAGTTATATGCTATCCATTCACGAGATTCAATCATGTGTTTTAGGAATTAAGCTTATGAGCATATTTTTGACGCAGATCTTGAATAATATGATTGATCAATTTCTGCTCATCGCCTTCTAAGTTTCCCTTAGTCTTTCTTGCAAGCATTTCTATAATCTCAATATTTTGAAGCGCCAACTCAGGCTGTGGCTCCGGAATGCTTTCTGTATCAACAGATGTTTCACCAAGGTAGTAAAGTGCTGCCGAAGATAACCCTAAAATCAACTTTGAAAAATCCACCTGAGAATTTTCACTATTATTTGCTTGATCCATAAAATATATTTTCCATAGCTAAGGGTTTAATATTAAACAATATTTTAATCATTTCAGGAAACTCACTAAAATTCTCATCAACATTCCCGATATTGTCTAAGTATATGATTCTGCTTAATAGTTTATATCAAAGCCAAGATCATATCGTCACTAAAATTTATAACGAGGTTACAAAAAGCTGCATTCATGACAAAGAAACAGCAAAAACTTAGAGGCGTCCTGCAAAACATCACAGAAGATGGAGCATCAGAATCCATTAAGCTGCGACGTGACTCTACTATATTCGGAAGAGACAAAGGTGACATCGTTCTCAATGATAGAGAATGCTCATCCACACACTGTCAAATCCAAAATATTGATGGCGAATATCATATTTTCGACATGAACAGCACAAATGGAACTTTTATTAATAGCGAACGAATCATTAAAGCAAAATTAAAACCAGAAGATGTTATTAAAATCGGAGCTTCAACATTTAAGTTTGTCCTCGAAGAAGAATCAAAAGTCCGTCATATTTCGACTATTTTTAAGAAACCCGGTGACGGAACAAACTCAAAAAGTTCACTGGTAGACACACTCATCGAAACTGAACTTCGCTCTCAAAGAGAGTCCGTTATCCATATTACGATTCAATACCATGATGGAAAAAATGATGAATTCGACTTACGTCAAAAAATTATTTTCATCGGGCGTGCGTCTAGTTTTGGAAAATTTGATCAAGACCCAGAAATCTCAAGGCGACATGTAAAAATCAAATTAAATGACACTGGAGAAATATTCTTCGAAGACCAAGGTTCAACAAACGGAACTTTCCTTAACGGCAAGAAAATCAAAGGCATGCACCTACTAAAACCAAATGACACCCTCCAAGCAGGCCTCACAAAGTTCAAAATCAAAGCAAAATCTGCTTAATTTCCTAAGACATCCATCTATTTTCATTCTACTCTTGACAATCCACGCAGTTCAGCAGAAATTGATTCTTAACCGATCACAATGGGGACGTGGTGGAATTGGTAGACACGCTGGGTTTAGATTCCAGTGCTTAATCGCGTGGGAGTTCAAGTCTCCCCGTCCCCACCAAATGTCAAGCAAAACGAACCCTCGTCCAAATTTTTTTTCGGACGGGGGTTTTTTGCTTCTACACGTTGAAGGTTGGTGGTTTGTGGGGATCTTTTAATACTGGTTAACGGGCTACTTTCAAGAGTTTCACACAAAGAAGTGTCCAAATTAAAATAAATCAAAACACTGTCTGAGAAAATTTCTACCTTAGCCAGCAGTAACCTCGCAATCTTTGCTTTAACCTCTGGGCTTACTTCAGACTCAAGTAAACTAGAGAGCTTTTTAAGAAATTTTTTAAAGTCATTAAACTTCAAGGTTTCACTCAGCCCTGAGACTCCAGACTCTGATTCTCTGAGCCTGTTTTTTGATGTCTCTTTCGCTGTTTGTATCTCCCTGATCTGCTCGTAAAAAGATGTGGCTCCTACACCTGCGGGTATATGAGAAAGGTGTTCTGTTAAAGCCTTTATCTTCAGGTCGTGCTGACTAAGCTGGGTCTTCAAAGCTTTTATCTCAGATTTAAGAGGACTTTCTTTATGTTTTGCTTGGTACTTATCGAATATCTTCTTTGAAAACTCAGGGTCAGTCATAAGTTTTACAAGTTTTTTCCACACAAGGGGCTCAAGTATTTTTGCCTGTACCCGGAAAGGCTCACACTTTTTAATCTTACTGGCTCTTTTCATGGCATTGCTATGCTCGTAGTACGCAATTTTTTTGGTTTTACCGTGTGCTGACTTTCCAGTGAGGGAATCCCCGCAAGACCCACACTTTACAAGAGAAGATAAAATGTATGGATATCTTTTCCCTTTTGCTTGAATTTTAATCCTCGTTTTTCGGTTTCTATCCATGATGTTCTGGGTTTTTAAAAAAGTTTTTTCATCTACAATAGCAGGCCAAGCCGCAGGCACCTCAAAAGATTCTCCGTCTTCTTTATAGGTCCTTATGCCTATGTAAGCTCTGTTTTTTAAAATACTGTGAAGATTTTTATTGGTAAATCTTCCATCTCTTATACTCCCACCAGCCCCAGACCTTCGCCTCGGCATGGTAATACTAAGGCGGTTTAGCTCC
The DNA here is from genome assembly GCA_023301465.1 of Oligoflexales bacterium. Lineage (GTDB taxonomy): Bacteria > Bdellovibrionota_B > Oligoflexia > Oligoflexales > JALZUQ01 > JALZUQ01. The sequence continues at coordinate 2,238 of JALZUQ010000055.1, read as the reverse complement.
TTGGCAGTTCCCAGTAAAGTTTCTTTTTTCAGGTAAGTTTCAAAACAAATTTTAACGATTTCAGCCTCAGAATCTACAATTTCAAGCCTCCCATTTTTAGATCCGTGCTTTTTGAAACCAAGGGGAATCGTCCCACCGTTAAACAAACCACGTTTCGCTCTGGCTAAAAAGTTAGCTGAAACCCTCTCGGAAACCTGCCTTCTTTCAAACTGGGAAAAACTGGCAATATTCATAAGTAGCATCTCACCGGCAGCGGTTGTGGTGTCAAATTTTTCTCGAAGAGACAAAAACTTGCACCCCATTTTATTCATCAGTTCCCATATTTGTGTGAAATCTTTGACGGATCTTGAGAGCCTAGAAATCTCAGACACCATCACCAGATCTACCTTTTTATCTCTAATGTCTCTAAGCATTCTTTGTAAAGCTGGACGTTTCGTGTCTTTCCCAGACTTTGCTCGGTCCACGTAAACCTCAAAAACTTCTCCAAGTTTTGATATCTCCACCTGATTTTTTAGTCTTTCAGCTTGGTTTTTTAACGAGCCTTCTGGGCTAGCTGCTTGCTCTTCTGTGGATACTCTGATGTAGAGTGCGATACTATTTTTCATACACTTGTCCCTTCCAAAACTGATTGGTTTTCAGAAGGTTCTTTGATGGATCTTGAGGTATTTGTAGCGAGATCTAGATGATAGATAATTTTCACTAGCTCCACAATTACTTTTTGATGATCTGTATTTTTATTTATTTTTGTTTTAATTTGTACTGGATTCCATTTCACCATAGGTGATCACTCCTTCATAAAGACATACATAACGAAAAGTCACGGAAAAGGGGTATACAGTTAGCAAAAATCACCAAACTCATACATGCGGTAAGTCTTTGATCTGTGTAGTGTTTTAGAGGTATTCAGTAAAACCTGACTGCAAACATGATTTGACTCTGTTACCACCTTGTTTGTAAGCAAAGTGGACACTTTTTCTTTAACTGATTTTGAGCCATACTCACCTAGAACTTCTTTTGCATCCCACCCGTACTTTAAAAAATCACTTAGAGTGTAAAAGCTGTGATGTTTTACGATGCTGTCAGATGCACTGTAGTTTAAGACGATCTTTTTGAGTCTAGCAGCTTCTTTCTTGGATGCTGTCAGCCATAGCACACTGTCGATTTCATGAGCCTCTCTGCCCTCTTTACCGTAAGTCCAGTAATGAGTATTATAGCGTCGTTTGACTTTGACATTAAGCTCCACCTCAAAGGCAAAGACCTTGTAAGTATCGTCACCCCTCACACATGTATAACCATCAGGGCGGTGCTCTATCCCCGGACATACAAAAAAAGGATAGTCCTTCGGGCGGTATCTTCTCAGCTGCTGCTCGCTAAATAACTCCACTTGCTCAGGCACATTCTTAAGAAACCCACCAAGGTGAAACGCACTCGCCACAAGATCATGACCAGCATGCTCTGACTTAAAGCCTTCCTCTTGGAGTGTCGCCGGGAGATACCGACGGACCACATCAAAGCCTTTTTGCTCAAGAATCCAAATAAATTTATTACCAGATACATCACAGCGACTCGTAATAAACCCACCTTCTGCAAGTCGGTATAAGCGTCTGTAAGCGGTTGCGGGCGACACATCGTAAAAGTACCTAGTAGCCAGCGTGTGGGTAGTGGCCATCTTCCACTTCCAAAGAAACAAAAGAATCTTCATATCTCTTTTGCCAGCAATTTTTGTGTTACGCGTTGGTTTTCGTTTTCTTCTCATAGTTCTGCTCCGTCAAAAATATCGTTATTTGTCTCTCCAATCGTGTTTTTCTTTTCCTCCTGTGATTTAAGAATTTGTTGCCTTACTGTTAGCGGTTCAGGCCTTGAAGCTCTCATACGTTCTTCCATGACGTAGCGACGCCTTCTTGCCTCTGTTTCTTGCTTTTCTTCTTCTCGCTGTCTTGAGCGTTCTTCACGCAGACGTATTGCTCTCACTGCTCGGTACTTACGTTCTAATTCTTCTCTCTCACGTTTGAGTCTAGCCCGGTAAACCGGGTCTTTAAGGTTTTCATTGTGGATGTAATCATCATGAAATATACGGAAATGCTCTTTGACGGTATGAGAAAAAAATACATATCCAATGATGCTCAAAGCAATATATCCGGGTGCACCTTCCAGAAAAACACGCATTATAAACCAAATGCCTTTTGCTTTGAGCTCCGGATAAACCAATAGGCCTATAAGACCACAAAGAACTGTGAT
>JALZUQ010000054.1 GCA_023301465.1 Oligoflexales bacterium | reverse complement strand
GGTTCATTTTTAGTCTCTAAACAAAAATTGAACCTAGCATAGAAGGGTGGTGACACGAAAATTCGACAGATATCTGTTTGTTTGGTTTGATACACCGCACCGGTAAACGACCAATTGTGTAATGCGCTGCCGGGCAGCGTATCAAGGTCAACAATTAATGTTGAATTGAATTTTCATCCACATATCTGGTATGTCCGATGATTTACCGCAGTTTGATATTTTAAAAGAAGGGCTTTCTTGAAGTAAGTGGTAAATTAATTATTCATGCTCATAAGAATTTACTTCAATAACAAATATCAGTCGATTTAAGGTGTAATTTATTTGAGTTACAGTTGCATTTACTAGAATAATATCATCCTTTTTTAGAGCTTGTAGTGGCGGTAAATTTCGAAACTCGTTAGAAAAAGCTTGCACTCCCACAGATCCAGATTGTGTTATGTCCCAATCAAACAATGAAGCACCGACAGCATCATCTAGAGCCATTTTTATTTTTATTGTAGACCCTTTTGGATATTTATTTACCATGCTTTGATAAATAGTATCTTGTTCTTCTACTTCAATCTCATTTAATGCAGATCTTAACTCTGCATTTATAGAGCTTGATTTTATGAATTCTGTAAGCCTAATTTGATTGTCTTCATCTTCAATTTCTTTGGTGTCTGTATCCTTTGGTTCTATGTCTTCTTTACTTGAGTTATCATCTTCCTCACTACCTTGATTGTTTTGAAAATCTGTAGTTTCTTCATTTGAGTTGTTTTTTGACTGATTATCTTCATTTATAGAGTTACTGTTAGGTAATGGAGTTTTATTTTGAGGCGACGGTAATAATTTATTGGGCTGGGGTTGACATGCATATGTAAATAAGAAAACTAATATTCCGATTAATTGATACCAACGCATTGTTTCTCCGTTACTTTGAAAGTTCTCACTGAAATCTGCAATTCGTCTGCCAAAACAATGACTCACAAGAGCTTGTTTTTATTGATAGTTATTTCACCTGCATGTTAAAACTATAGTCATTGCACATAATATTGACGTTTTATTTAGCAATGCTGTTGCTTTAAGACTCCTACCCACGCTACAATACGAGGTGGTGCATATAATTTTAAGGCAACAGCATTGCGTTAAATAAGTGTGTAAGCTTTGGTCATGACTGAAGGCAGTGTTGGTTTTGAAGACACTTTATTTCTGTAAGTTTCTAATTTTACTAGGTAGTAACGCGGCATAGTTATTGCTCTTACTGCAGTAACAAGCTTTATTATTATTGGAGATTTTGAATGAAAAAGCATTTTTTAATTATCATTACCATAGCGATGTTTATTTTTGGATGTACTCCACCACTCATTGATAGTGGTTCTTCAAATCTCAGCTCTATATCTCTAACTAACTTACCCGATAGGGTTTCAGCAGAACATTCATACATAGAGATGGTTTCTGAAGCCTTGAGGTATAAGGAGAGGTTTTTTATTAAAGATATTTTGTCGAATGACGGCATTAAGTTTGAACCTGGAGTCTATACCTTGTCAACGGTTTTGTATGACTCAGAAGAGAGGTTAGTTGGGAAAAATATTGAATCTAATGATTTATGTAAAAGCCAAATTGTTTCTCTTACAGCTGGGTCTAATAGTATTAGGCTAGTTGTTTGTACAGCCGATGACATGCCTATAGTTAATGAAAAATCGGATGTTGGTATTACTGGGATTGATGTTGTTGACCCTGGCCTTGAGTTTGAAAGCTTAGAAGTGTTCTTAAAAAAACTGGTCAAAGAACTACTTGAATTTGACAGCATTATTAAATTTGAGTCTCACATTGATGGAAGGCAAGTTGCTCTTAATGATATTAAGCTTACTGACAATGCTCGTGACTTTGGATATGTCAAACACTTGGTTACAGTTAGGGTAGACGATAAAGATTGGGATTTTTGGATTAATTTTACTGCTAAAGCCAGTGAGTCTAGTCGGCTATATAAATTTAACTCAGACACCAAATTGAAGGTAACTGGCCAAGTATTCTCATTTGATCGTTCTTTCAATACATATACAATTAATTTTTCTAATTCGATAATAGAGCAAGATTAAAGATAACGGTCATTTGACAGTTGTCTATGTTCTTATACAGTAAATTTTCTTTGTAATACTTACAGGTTTAAACTAGCTAGAAAGTTACATTTTTTTTATACAATAAATTTCTGCGAACATTTTTCAGCCTGATACCCTTCGTGCGAAAAGCTTAAAACCTTTTTAGTCTGCGGTGGTGTGTCACAATGCACACTGAGACGAAATTCGTTTGAAATGTGATTGTTCTTGCTGATAGGGTTTACGGTATGTATGTCAGCACACATAATCATTTATTTTTTGATTCCTACCTCAAGGGCTTTAATAACGATATCCCTATTTGTATAGTTGAAAGAGATATTTTCGTCTTGAGCGTCTTCTTTGCTTACCCATGAATAATCACCTTTTTCGATTCCTTGTGAAACAATGAGCTTATCGATGTCTGGAGCTAAACAAGTGAATGCAAAAAAGTATTTGTCATCAGGGTTGAGTAGGTCCACTACTATGATTTCAAGGCCGTCTGAGTTATCAGACATTTTTCTTTTAGTCTCTTCTCTTGTCTCTCTGCATGCTGTCTGAATCGCAGATTCTGAGTACTCAACTCCAAAAGTATCGGAAAGTTTTGAAAATTTCTGGTCACCTTCTGTATCGGCATTAACTTTGATAGATGCTCGGTCGTACTTAATTGCTGCTCTCTTTCCACCAGGCAGTGAGTAACCATCAACTTTTTTATCATCGTCAATATCATCCCTGTACATAAGAACATGAGTTGGGCGATTGTCTTTATCGAACTTAAAAATCACGCAGCCAGAGTTTTTAACTAAAGAACCAAGTTTTTTAATGGTGCTTACTTTTGTTCTGCATGCCTTCTGAGGGGCGTCTGTGGCATACGAGATTGAAGGTGAAAGGAAGGTGCCTAGCAGTAACATTTTTTTAAAAGTCGAATTAAACATTTTTAACCTTTGAAATAACTTTAAAGTAAAACTAGGTCGTTAGTTACGATAAAATTTGAATTCTATCAAGAAAATATTTGATAAATAATCATGCTGATATTGATCCGTAGAAACACTGCAGCTTACCTAGAGTATTCAAAGTGGTCTTGATATGCTGGTAGCCCATGCTCTTCTTTGTAGGCTTACATACAAAAACACCTGTCTAATAAGCTTTAATGGCTATGCGAAAATATGTTTAAATGATGATATCTCTTGCTGATAAGTTCAATGGCAATAGTGCACCGTTATGCATCACGTCATACGGTGTTTTTTGCTTCACTAAAATGGATTAGCAAGGAAAGTATCGACAGGAATAGGGAGGTTCAGCTTTCGGATTTCAACCAAAATATTATTAAACTCTTTTAAGCTCATAGCAACTTGAGAGTTCCCGTGTCCTAGCTTTTGGGAGAGTAGATCAGCGACTCTTTCAAATACCTTTGCAATTGACGCCAATGTATCAATTGACTTATAAAAAGATGTAGTGTTTTTTAGCGGGATATCATCGTTCCACTTATAATCTACGCCCGTTGGAAGAAAAACATCATACTTTATATCCTCGACGCCTGAGTCACTCTGTGAAACTCTAGCTCTGACATGAGGATCTCCGTTAAGTTTTTGTCCACTTAGTGACGGCCTAGAACTTCGTAATTGATTCGCTACCAGGCGTATGCGTTCGGCTACCCTGCGGGTGCCTTCCAATATGTTAATTGCTTCTTCCAGTCTAACTTTACGCTCATTTTTTGATATTTCATCTTCCAACTGCCCAAGGTGGTACACGGCTTTAATTCCGGTTAGCCCAAATGTGAGAAGTTCTTGAACGCTCATATAGTGGTTATAGAAATGATTGTGTCCAGGCAGTCTAGAAAGATGTGTCCAACTCTTAAATTTCATTTCCCATAGAGGATCAATTTGACCGGTGATGACCATCTCCGATAGTAATAAATGTATGGTTTCGTGGATAATAGATTGATTTGAAAGGGTAGCGTTAAAGACTACATTTGGTTCAATAAATAATTTTTTTTCCGATGGAGAAAAAACACCGCGAATGCCTTGAGCACTGAAACTAGGTTGAATCACAAGTTGGACTGGATTGAATTCTAGGCGTAATAGTAGGTCAGCGAATCGATTAATAGGGTGGTTTCCTGATCGAGAAAAAACAAGTCGAGAAGTTTGTAGCACGATATTTTCTGAGAAATGAATAGGTTCAGAGGCTTCTTCTAAGCCTATGCCTTGCTCTAGAGCTTCCGCCTTGATTGTATCAGTTATTTTTTTTCCCTCTGACTCAACATTAGACCAGGAACGAGTTAAATTAAACTCTGCTAATGCTAGTTTACGTTGGGTTTCTTCTGTGTGGTAGTGGTTATGATCGCTTTCTGCTGCAATATACGCCTTTGTGGCTTCTCGGTAGATTCTACCATGTTTTGTTGTGCTATGAGTCTCCAGCAATGATGAAAATTCATTTCTATACGTTTTATTAATATCTTCGTTCAATAAACCCATGATTTCTACGCAGGTATTACCATCACCAAAAACGTTATTATTGATCGGCACAAATAATAAAAGTACTAAGGTTTTAAAATTAAGAAAATGTGATAATTGAGTCTGTAAGGTTGTTTGTATTATGCTAAACACTTGTAGTCCTATTCTTATTTGCCGCAAAGGAAATCTAAAGGTTTGTAGAGATCTTACTTAAGCATCGACTTAATATAGTTTGGTGTCGGGAGTAACATTAATATTTTGCTGCATAGTTTCCTTAATGCAAATTCTCTTATTTAAATAAGCTCCCAGTCCCAATAGTCATTAACTTTTACTGCTTTTATTTGTCTACCATCTGGTAATGTGAATACCTCATTGTTTTTGTAGTACTTAAAAATAATGCCCCGACGGCCTAAAGTTGGTGAGATTAGTTTTTCAGTGTCAATATCAACAATTGTAATAAGGCCTGCATTGTCAATATATACCTGGGCATTAATATTTGTTTCACTTAATGCTTGAACAGGTTCAATAGGTTTTACTACTTCCCACTTGCGTCCATCGTCCACTACTTCCCATTCATACTCATCGTGAAAATCGCCATGATAAGTATATTGTGGTGTGGAAATAACGTAGTAACCATTACCTAGTCCTAAATCAAAAAATTCAGTATTAATCCCAAAGTGCCAAAACCGATATGGGGAGAGGGGCTTATGTCCTTCTAAGTTGGTTACTTTGACAAGGCCCTCTGGTCCTTGCAAGGTGATCATGGCAGAAGTCCCCTTTGAGCCAATTACCTCTATGCTTTTACCAAGCATTTCTTCTGCAAAAGGAAATTGATAATAAAAGCTGTTATAACAGGCCATAATCTTCTTACTATCAGTTGTGGCGTATAGTAGTGGTGATAATTGAAAGCTCATCAAAATAATAATGAGAGTTGATTTCAGTGATAGTATCATATGTTTTCCAATTCTTAAGGAGTCGATTTGTATGAAAAAGACACACCTCTGTCAACTTTGAATATTCCATTATTATTAAGTTACTTTAATCGTTTGGTTTTTTAGGGATGTTTCCTTGAGGTGAATTACAGCTAGGTAGGTTCTATTATTCTCGATTTTGTTTTTTATAGGCGTTCAGCAGATTTTTGACACTAAAAATAGCTATCTATATCATACCGCCCAAAACTACCTGTTATCAAGACTAGACACCCACTGCCTGAGGGCTTTAACAGCTATTGAAAAATTTTTTGGTTCAGAAAAATCTTGCTGTGTGGCTTTCACGGTATCTACCGTGTTTGTACCAGAAAAAATATCATCAAGAAGACTTTGAATGTGTAAATTTGATGAGTTTAATATTGAGATCGTGTCTTTTCTTAAACGTTCAACTAATAATTTTGCTTCTTTAAAATCAGGAATTTTCACGGGAGCGACTCTTTCTGCAAATGCTTTTTTTAGAATATTTGAGTCACCTGTTTTTTTATATTGATCTACTAATGCCTTGTTCACTACAAAAGACATTTCTGCACCAATGTCGTGTGTTGCAACGACTTCTGATGTTTCTTCTCCATCTACTTGTCTCAATGAGAACTTAAATTCATCAGGCTTTGATTGAATCTCTTCAAGATATGTTGAAAGGTCGTATATAAAAGAAGAGAAAAACTTTAATTTATTATCTAAATAAACAATAGCGTCTAGCTTCTCTTGTTCACTATCTGTGTTTTTAATAACTCGTAAAGCATAGGATATATCAAGTGAATACTGGCTAAATTCTTCAAAGCTCAGGTAATTACCATAAGAATTTTCTCTATACTTAGCACCCGACAAAGCTCGATCTTTGATCGTTACTCGAAGCTGTATATCAAAAAGACCAAATACTCCTATCTCTCGTAAACGATTAAACTTAGCGTGGCCAATTTCATGCCTAAAGGTAGATTGTATTAGTTTATCATCAGACAAAAGCCCTTCTAAGACTCTATTTCCTATGATAACGCCAACATTTTTATCGTGGGCTCCAGAAGCCTGAGAGGAAACAGAGCTGAGATAGGCTTCACTGTAAACAAGATCTATACGCATTGATTCTGTAACAAATTTTATTTTTCTATCTAATTCAGGGTTAGATGAGCCTACTACTCGTTGGGCAGGATAAAAATTCCCATCATATCCTTTAAGCTCATATTCGATCACATATAAGCCTCTCTGTTTTAGAATTTCAGCGGAGATATTTGATGCTACTTTTAAGCAAGCAGAGTCAGAAGAATTGGACGCAGCAAAAGTTGAACTGTGACTGAATATTAAGTAGAGAATAGTTATCCAAATATTAGGATTTGCCAGTATTGATTTTATCGTTTTTAAAAAAAATAAATTTATTCCCATAGGTTTATTAATCAAGCTGAAATCCTCCTCCACGTGGAGTATCATAAGAAATTGACATAATGTGGTAACCACCATCTTTCCAACGAATCGAAATCTTCTTAGACGTAGTTGGGCTCACTACATCTAACTGCGTTCCATTGCCCAATGCCGCTAACTCTGGCGACAAGCCTAGCGATGTTCTTCGAACTTCATCTGCTGTGACAATTTCACGAACCTCTAAATGAGATTTATCTATTTTATCTAATTCATTAAGGATTTGGTCTGCGATTTTAAGCTGGCTACCGCTCTCTGAAACTAAATTTGAAATCAACATGACAACAGCAGTACGACCACATTCAAGTGCAGCGAACGTCATAGATGTGTTTAACACCGCAACCAAAAAAATTACTATTTTGAACTTCATTAACACAGCCCCTTACATCAGTTATATCTCTTATATATTAGCATTAAAGTACATTATGCGTAAATCACCAGAGCTGGACCTTCAGTGTTTTTTCTGGATTATTTTATATTCACGATGATCAACCAAGAGCAGGAAGAAATTGTTATACAACAAAAAACACAAGAAAGAACCCCAGTAACAACTACTTATACTTTAAATTATATTTCAAATGCTTTGATGGAAGCCTACAAATCAAGATAGATGCGAGACTTGTGGCGGCCAGTGCGATGCAAGTGAATTCTTGTTATGAATTCATTCACTTGGAATAACGAGGCAGAAACCTGTTGTTCTGCCCACCTAAATTTATGTGTGAAAATCACAACCTTGTGTCGTCACACCTAATGCCATGTAGCATTACATTTTTTGAACCAGGTAGTGTTTTAGAAAAGTATTCTAAAAGAGTCATGTTTCCTGGAGCTTTGATCCAGGCATAAGTCATATATGCACCGACACTGCTTTTGATTTCGTATGATAAAGGAAAATCATTTGCGGCTAAAGGAGTTAGGGTTACTAATCCTCTCTTTTCTGTGAAACCTTCGCGAATAATGAGATCGTTTTTTAGTTTAGAGAGTTGATTTGGTGCAATTATGCTTGATGTTAATACTTCTACTCCGCAGAAACTACGGTCACCTAAGCTACCGGGGTAAGGTACATTCACTAGAATCTCTCTTTGATCTACTTTTAAATCAATCAAAGTTGACATGGAGTATAGTACCGGGCGACTTTGGCCAAATGCTTGCGTTGCCATGAAGGCAGCCATTAATAATAAAAATTTCATGTTTTTCCCCTTATTCATTCGAGTGGTTTATTCTGATCTATTTACTTTATACGGCGTTTTTGAAGTTCTTAATAATAGATAGTGTTTATAGCTGCTATGCAAAACATCTATGATTGTTAAAAGCCTTTAAATTTCAGTTAGTTAGTGGAGATAGAGAAAATTGGATTCATATATTTTGGTTTTCTATAACAATAGACCAATATAATTAAATAAGAAAAATACTTTAACCTGGTCGATGAGGTTCGTTTTATTTAAAGCACTCCAATCTACAAGCAACAAATTATTTAGCAATCTGTTCACAATTGAGCTGAGTAGAAACAACAGGGACATCATAGAACCCTCCTTCTTCAACAGCTTTTCGATACAAAGGTCTTTCTTTAACTTGAGCTCTTACCCTAATCTCTGTTCCTGCTACTGGAATGCTATTAGGAATAAGGAACTTCATTTCTGCACAATTTATGACTGTTAAACCTATTACATTAGAGTTCAAAATTAGTGCAAAAGTTGAGCTCGCAGACGTACTATTACTTGCTGAGATATCTTTCAAATTAAATTCAATTTTTCTAGAGGGAGTTAGCATTTCACTGGCAAAATTATATTTTTCAAGAGAGTTCGGGGTATTGATTAACTCATTCAATGCTTCAATCATAGTTTCATAGGGTTGATTAATGCCTAGAGCGGTATATCCCTTTTCTGGATTTAAGTCAGTGATCTCTACATTTAAATCAGAATCTGTATTCTTACTTTGAATAGGGTTAGGTTCATTTTGATTTTGAACAGGGTCAAATCCATTATTAGAGTTCAAATCAGAGGGTGGTACGGCTATGTTAACATTTTGATTTTGAATATTATCAAGACCTTTTTCATCTTGTCTTATTTTACAAGAGAGTAATATAAGAAAAGAGTAATACGATATTCTTTTTTGACATTTTTCTCTCCTTTGAGTCTCGAGGCAAAACCTTTTTTATAGTATCACTTTCCACTCCTGGATGCATTAAATGTTAATATATAAACCTAAGTTCGAGATACTAAGTGTTTGATATAGTTTAAAAAAGAGTGAACAATGCGGGGCAATGTATCAATGTTAACAATTTAATATTGAGTCAAATTTTTGTCCTCGTACCTGGTATGCTCGATGATTACCGCAGGTCATAGGTTTTATAGGTGTGGTTCATTTTGAGTTTCTAAGAAAAGGACTGAACCTAGCATAGAATGGTGGTGACACGAAAATTCGACGGATATCTGCTCGTTGGGTTTGATGCATCGCACCGCGGAAAACATGATTCGCCCGTATGTTATTGGCCGCAAAAATTGGATGTTTGCAGATACACCAGCAGGGGCAGAAGCACCTGCAAATATTTACAGTCTTCTTGTCTCTGCGAAAATCAATAACATCCAACCATATAAATATCTTAGACATGTGCTGGAAACACTACCCAACGTCACAAACATTGACGAAATAGCAGTCTTGATGCCTCACAGAATTGATATGAAGTCTATATGTGACGAGTGAACCTCGTACTTCTAAACAACTATTATCACAAGGTTTAAATTTTATTTTTGTGTGTAATGTTTAGTCACCTTGTGTTATCTACTTAACGTCTTGTAACTTTTTGCTCGGATCTTTTATGTTTTTTTTCAGGCTCATGATTTTTTTAGCTTATATACTTCACTCTTACTCGCTATCTGCATCTTTAAGTGATGAAAAGTGTTTTGAATCTATAAAGAAAAATCAGCTGACTGCAAAATATGGAAGTGGACTTGAAACCGAACCACTTGTGACCGAAAGTTTTCTTAATAATCTAACAACCACATCGGATGGCACTCTGAAATTTCTTGTCGAATATATATCCGATAAATACCTACCCAATATTTCTGAAAAGTTGGGACTTTTACCTGAAGAATCCTTACGACAGATTTTGTGGAAGGACGTAGAGGCCAGTGAAAAGCTATATATTCTTGAACGTGTGATCGAGTCATCGAGTGAGGAAACGCTTTCTGAGGGAATACCGGGCCTACAGCTTGTAACCAAATTTCATTTTGATTCTTCAGATGATTTTCAATTTTTTCACATTAACGTCCCAAAAGGACCGTCAATTTTAGATCTTAGCGAGCTGCTAGATAGTCGAATATGGCTTGCTTCGGAGGAACGCCCGCTTCCGTTAAGATACGTTGAACTTCATTTGCAAAGCTCAGAGTTGGCCGGAGACTCGCTTGAGGATTTGACTACCTTAGAAAACCTACTGCAATTACAGAGTTCGAGTCACCATGTGCACATGATAACTAGCAAACCACCTGTGACTAGTGAGATGGCGTTAAGTGATAAATTGCTCCGCACAACACATTTAGTTGAACTTATAAGAATAGGTAATATGGCTCTCGAATTTATTGCTGTGCTTATAGGCAAAGATAGTCTTGGTATTTATTACGATGTGAATAATGATAAAAATTCAAAGACAATTTATGCAGGAATCTACACTCGAGAAGCCTATCGACTCATTTTTAATACATTGATTGAATCCAAAGAAGCAAACATAGAAGTCATTGGACCGCTCAAGTTAGGTTCGTTGGCTTATAGACCGCCTGGAAAATACATAGATAAAAGTGTTCACGGCCTCGAAGCCCGAATAGTTACAAAAGACACTTTACCCGTTGCGATACTCGTGCTTAATGAAATTCATAGTGCCTTCAATCGATTGTCTGCACTTGATTTTTCTGCAAAGGTATTCACCCCTACTTATTATTTGCAGGATTGGCTAAATTGCCAGCTTGAAAGTAACGAAAAATTTAATTCTACTGACTATTTGAAAGTTTCGATATTTCCAACAGAGTGGTTCGAGATGATTGATGCCCTAATTGAACCTCTTAAGAAATATAAGAAAGCTCAACAAATCATTAAAAAACTCACGCACGATCGAATAGGAACACTCACCAGCAACCGGCAGCTTTTGTGGCTTTTGCATGATTGGTCGAAAGACCCTTCTATAGAGTTAAGATCAAAGGAAGAAAAAATAAGGATTCTAAACGCACAAGTCTCTGCCCTTGAAGCTATTGAAAGCGGTGAGGACCCGCTGATAATCACTCGGGTGTTTGGTATCAATTCTGGACTACTTGAACATTTTTATGAACTTCTTACTCCTAAATAGCCGTTGGAAGCTCAAAGAACGGAGGGAAATCAATTAAAAAGCCCAATAATCACAATAGTTTCCTAGATTTTCCTAGAACGGAGTAAAATCAATTAACTTTTTCATTGAGTGTAAAGAACTATTGAATAAGTCTTAAGTATAAAATGTCACTCTATAACGAATTGCTATTTAAGTGACTCCGCCCTGAATACTCTGAATACATTCCTGCACGTTCCCGTGCGGCAAATCACCGAGTTCATCCGGTATGTGAGTGAATATTCGTGTTTGCAATTTAAAAGATGTTTATGATTTATGGTGTTTATCATTTGCTTCGATTGAAAATGTTGTTTAGTGATGTCTTTTATTAGCAAGGACAGATGTTACATGCAGCTATTTTAGCATTTTGCATAATACGCTGTTCTCTCATTTTCTGAATATCTACTTTTATATCTATTTTAGCAGGATCTTCACCACTAAAAGCTTCGAATGACGTAAGTCCCCCCAATCTTAGCATGGGGATTTTACCGTTTTGTTCTTCTACAAAAAAATCTACATACTTTTTAACAGATTTTAGATCTTTCAGATTGAGGTAATACAAATACCTGTTTTTAAGGCGGTGAAAAAACGATTCTATCATTGAGTTGCTGAAATCTATGTCTATCCCAGCAATTGTAAGTTTCCCATTTGTGGTTTGAAGGTACTCATGTACTTGGTGGTTATCATTTTCAGATCCACTGTCTGTAATGATCTGTGGAGTAGCTTCTTTTGATTGCTCAAAAGCTTGTTTGATAAGGGATACAGTGCTTTCGCCTCCGTAGCAGGTGCTGACATGGTGAGCTAGTATCATTCTTGAAAAGTTATCTATGATTGCCTGAATATAGATTCTTTGACCATC
>JALZUQ010000053.1 GCA_023301465.1 Oligoflexales bacterium | reverse complement strand
TGTTCCAATTCGCGAAAAAGAAATGACGATAGGTTTAAATCTTGTTTGGAATCCAGTGTACGGAAAACAACTGTTTTTTGGTATTGGTTGGTTTGACCTCTTTGTAAATATGGGCGTGGGTGTTGCCTTTAATACTTATTACCCAAAGAAAGATTCATATAATATTGGGCAAGGTGAAGTTCAGTACCGGGGGCCTTATTCTGATGATGAAAATGATCCTCTTCCGGGTGTTGACGTAACAGGTTTAGAGAATAATCAGGATGATAGAGACCTCTTTGGTTCACTCGTAGGAACGGGTGGTAGGCCCACACCAGTCGATGAAGTAGGTGCATATATTTTATTAGGTGTTGGACAACGATATCACTTTGCAAAATATTTTCATGTAAACATTGAATTAAGAAACTATACTCACCTCGGTGTAGAGGGTTTCTTTGATAATTACTTTACGCTTATGGGTGGGGTTGGCTTTAGAATTTAAATCTTGAATTCGATAGTGATTCTTATTTAATATATGCCCAATTTGATATTCATTTTGTTTTTGGTTTTACAACTTATAAGTTGCAAAACTTTAGACTCAAATACTTTTGCGAATATCTCGCCAAAAAAAGAAATTCAAAATCATTTTCTAGGTCAACTAGAGGCTTTTTTACAAAAGAAAAACGTCAAACCGTTTGCAAATAAAGTTTGTATTGAAGCAGCTCCAAAGAATTCTAAAGTAGATCAAAAAGAGTATGAAAGAAAAATACTCTTTGAGGTTAAGTTAGCATTCGCCATGTGGTTTAATGCTTCTTCAAGACATGGTGATAAAACATGGAAGCATTTGAATTTTGTGACAAACGAAACTTGTAACTCAAATGATTTATCATTTATTGCATTAAATCTAATTTGTATTTAGTTTATTTCGTTTCTATTTAAAAAAAGCCGCACCATCTTAGGTGCGGCTTTTAGGTTTAAGTTAGCTGAGTTTGCTTAGAATGGAACATCATCTAAACTACTGTGATCAACCTGTGGTGGTTGAATAGCTGGCTCGTTACCAAAGTTTTGGTCGCCTTGCCCTTGGCTACTAGAATTTTGTTGATAAGCTGGGCGTTCTGCAGAATCACCAGCTCCACGGTTACTACCTAAGAACTGAACGTTTTGTGCGACAATTTCTGTGGTGTAGCGTTTGCTGCCGTTTTGGTCTTCCCATTGTCTTGTTTGTAGTCGGCCTTCAATGAAGATTTGTCTTCCTTTTGCAAGGTACTTTGAGCAGTTTTCTGCTTGTCGGCCCCAAACAACAACGCGGTGCCAAGTTGTGAAGTCTTGCTTTTGTCCGTTCGAATCATTGCGAGATTCGGTGGTTGCAATACTCAGTGTACAAACCGGTGTTTGGTTTTGGGTGTAGCGTAACTCTGGGTCTCCGCCGAGGTTACCGATAAGATGAACTTTGTTTAAACTAGCCATGAAAAATCCTTTCGTTAAAATCGTTGTGTTTGGCCTTTGGCATTTTGAGTGCTGAGCCGAGCATACATGGATCTCTCATAAAATCCTATGGTCATCGACTGAATGCCTAAAACTGACCAAAAATTGCTCAATTTGAGTATTTACTAATCAAAAAACATCGTGAGTTCCCTCATAAAGCAACTGCTATTATCTTCATAAAGCACTATATTAAGCATCTATAAGTGAGGTTACACATGATGAAACATCTTTTATTGATACTATGTTTTTTGGGTTTGATGAGTGGTTGTGCCACAGAGATCGATTACCCAAATTTAGGTAATAAGGTTGCAGGTCCGAGAGCAGTTGCTTTGTCCCAAACCGGAAATCATTTTTATGCAATCAATAGTGATAGCGAGTTTATTTATAACGAAGGGAGCATGCTTGTTCTCGATGCTGAAGGCAATAAAGTAAAAGTTGTAAGTATACCTAGGCTTGCATCGACAGTAGAAGTTGCTGGTGACCGATTAATGGTAACAACACAGACTACAGTCGGCCCAGAGAGTGCACCTGCAAAAGTTGGGTTGTTTGATGTTTCAGATGAAACAGACCCAAAAGAACTTGATATGGTAAATATAGATTGCAGTCCTGTTGCAATCACCTTTTCTTCAGATTATCAGTACTTTCCGCTATCTTGTGAAAACGGAGATTTATACATAGGAACATTTGCAGCCGACCGTAATTCTTTTACCCTAAAAAGAGTAAGGTCTTATCATTACTCTAGGCATGCAGTTTATTTGAATGGTGCCAATGGCATGGTTTATATGTTTCCAACAAATGGCCCAACTTTTCGTGGTGCAGACAATCAAATCTTAACGGACAAAGTCAGTTACGACGAAAACGACAAGCTTATAAATACACCTAACCAGTTCCCTGATAGATTTGAAAGTACAGCTGGTCTCAGAAGAGATCCTCAAAGTGGCTCTGTATTACTAGGGGTAGCATATTCGATCGCTAATGAGTCTGCTGAGTTTCAATATAAAGACTTAATTGAAGACCCGGAAGTAGAATCAGAATTATTTCCTGTTTATTTTGACTTAGACGATAAAGATGGAAACAAAGATGCCTATACTGCACTCGCAAACGAAGACCAGAATGTTTATCGAACCAATTTTGTGAGGGCTCGCCCGGATCCTGCAGGTGACAAGAATACTTTTTATTTAGCACAGGCAGCGAACATTATTACGAGCCAAATTCCTTACAATAACAACATTTTAAAAGTAAGCATCTCTCCCGCAAGTAGTGAAGGCAGTATTGCTGCGGGTAGTTCGTTTTTAAGCTTCGAAAGAGTTTATGGCTTTAAAGATGACCTTCCGTCTCAACCAACTATCTTTGATTTTCAGATAACGGATGTTGGCGGCAAGCAAGTAGCCTTGGTGAACCACTTTCGTGTTCCTGTCAATAATGTATCAGATGCATCTTTTACATTGAGTCATAAAGGCCTTGGAGATGCTGCGGCTGCTCAGAACTTGTCTAGCCGTACTGCCTCAAGTTCGTATATCAGTGGGGCAGTAAATCAAAATGGCGTGGGTTTAACCGGATCATTTTATAATAATTCACTCTTGTTGTTTGAGCTGAGCCCGGGATCTGCTATAACCATAAAGCAAACGATCAAATAATGTTAACTATTTAAGCAATGAGCGAAGATGCATTTAAGCAAAATTCTCATTAATGGATTTAAGTCCTTTGCCGATTCGATTGAACTCGATATCGACCAAGGTATTACGGGTGTTGTTGGACCAAACGGTTCAGGAAAGAGCAACATCATTGACTCCGTGCGTTGGGTCATGGGTGAACAAAACGCAAAGACCCTGCGTGGTGAAAAGGGAACCGATATTATCTTTGCTGGCTCCCAATCCAGAAAACAATTGGGCATGGCCGAGGTATCATTGGTCTTCAATAATGAAGACGAGTCTGCTTTTTGTCCGCCAGAGTTTCAGCATGAATCTGAACTAACTCTTACCAGAAGAATTTACCAAGACGGACAAAGAGATTATTTAATCAATCGTAAGCCATGTCGTTTAAAAGACATTGTTAACTTCTTTGCTGCAACTGGTTTAGGTGGTCGTAGCTATTCTATGATTCAACAAGGGCAGGTTGATAGAATTCTTAACTCTAAGCCAGAGGGCGTAAGAGAGATTCTAGAAGAAGCAGCAGGCACCACCGTTTTTAAGAAAAAGAAACACGAAGCCGAACGCCGCCTTAACTTAACCAACGAAAACTTAGAGCGTATTGATGATATCCTGCGTGAATTGATTCGCCAAAAACGCACTCTCAAGAAACAAGCTGAAAAAGCAAAAGAACATAAGACACAACTCGAAGAGCTAAGGCATTTAGAAACAACTTTGTTTGCCATGAATTTTCAGTTGTTTAATACAAAGAAAATCGACATTACCGATAGCCTTTCATCCTTTGATGAAAAGCAGGCACTTTATGCGGAAGAACTGACTCAACTCGATTCTCAACTAAGTGAGGTTCAAGAACAGCTAGACGAGGCAGACCCTGAGGTTCATGCTCTACAAGAGCAAATCACAATTACACGTGAGCATATCATCCGTTCTGAAAACATCATTGCAAATGCTGAACACCTCAGAGCAACTGGTGGTGGTCGTCAACAAGAACTCCAAAAACTCATCGAAGAAGAATCCAAAAACCTTCAAGAGTTTCAACTACAGTTAGATTCTTCTCAAGAAGAAGTAGACTCCGCAAAAACAGAAGCAGATGCATTTCAAATAAAGCTAGATAAAGTCAATGAAGAGTTAGAGCGTTTTGAAAACTCAAAAGCATCTTATTCGACTGAGCTTGAAAACTTTGAAGACGAAATCAAAAACCTTGAGCGTTTAATTGCTGGCACCGAACTCAAGATGGAAAACAACAAAGAGCAGCAAGAAACACTTCAGTACGACAAAAAAACAAATCAACAAAGACTCCGCGATCTTGAGCAAGAGTACGGCGAGCTTTTGATTATGTTAGATGCAGCACAAGTGAAGGTTTCCTCAGAAAAAAACGGACTAGATACCGAGCTTTCAAAGAAGCAAACCCTTGTTGAAAGTATTCATGTAAACGATGAAAGACTTTTAGAAATTGCTGAGAAGCGAGACATCAAAAAACAAACTTACATCGAGCTCAAAACAAAAATAGCTTCCACGAAAGAGATCCAGCTTGAAAGCTGTGACATCTTTGGGTTGTGGGATCAGCTCGACTCTTCGATGCGTTCAAATTGTGCTTTATTAGGGAATGAAGCTGAGCTCAATGAAGAAGGCCAACAGCTTAGTGATAATTGCAAACGTGCTATTGGTCACTGGTTAGAGTCTTTTTATTGTGTTGATGGTGGCGAGGTTCAGTTAATACAGGCAGCACGTCAATTGAGTGCACAAAATTTTAGAATTTTTAGAGACGTATCAATAGATAAAGACGAAGTAACGTCTTGGGCAAGTAAATATGATTTAGAAGCTGTGTCTGGTTTTCTAAAAATTGAAAGCAATAAGCCAGGTTCAATCTTTGAGCGAGCATTTGTAAGTCATGATCTTCAAATAGATGAAGGTATGGTTGCTTCGATGCCTAAAGGCATTGCTTTGATTGCATCAAACGGCTGTCTTTATACGGATCCAAGTCATTATACGGTTTTATCCAATGATGTTGAGTCTAGTGTCGAAAAGCACCAACGTCTTGAAGAAATGGAAAAAAACTTAGAGACGGTCCAAGCAGAACTCGCATCTATCCAACTAAGTTTTGATGACATTAAGTCTATTAATGAAGAAAATCGCAGTAGCATTGTTTCTATTGATGATTTTCTACAAAGCCAGAACAAGGGCGTCATTGACGTGATGACGGAATTCGAAGCTGTCCGTCAACAAGAAGAGCACAAACGTGGTTTTATGGAGAGTGCTAAAGAGGGTATCTCTCATAGCATCGCAACCGAAAATGCTCTTTTGGATGCAGTAGACCAGCTAAAAGAAGATAAGAAAAACCTCCAAAAAGAACTCGCTGAAGTACAAAAAGCGATGGATGGATATCAAAGCGATAAAGGTGATTTTCATTCTGAGCGTGACAAGATCATTGCAAAACGCAGTGAAATCCAAGTTGAGTTTGCAACCAAGCAATCAAGATCTCAGGTTCTTCTTGAGAGCTTCTCTCAAACAAAAATGCAGTTTGATCGTATCGAACAGTCCATGCAAAGAAGATACAGAGAACAAGAAAACATTCGAGTAGAGAGTGAAGAGTCTGGTAAGGCAGAAAAACAAGCCAAAGTAGATTTGCAGCAGCTTATTACTGAGCGTGAAAGACTAGAGAAAGATTATACCGAAAAACGTGCAGAAAACTCTGGGCTTATTGAACGCCAAAGAATGCTTGATGGCGACATTAAAGACAAGCGTGACGAGATCGCAGAGATTCAACAAAAAGCGAGTAGTCGCCGAATTGAGCTGGAACGATTAGAAGTAGGCATCGAAAACATTCGAGTGAACTGTTTAGAAAAATACGAAATGCAGGTTGAGGATCTTCCTGAAGTTGACCCTAAAGCTCATAAAGCAGACGAGTTAAATGCTAGAGTAGTGAAACTCCGTAAAAAGGCAGAGAACGTAGGTCCTATTAATATGATGGCGATCGAACAATATGATGCCATTTGTGTGCGTGAAGAATTTATCTTAAAACAACGAGACGAAGTCCTACGAACGATTACCCTTATTCACGAAGCTATTAGTGAGATTGAACAAACTTCAAAAAATAAGTTCTTGGTAATCTACCATACGATTAATCAAGAATTTGGAAACTTGTTCCCAGTACTTTTCCCAACTGGTGAGGCTCGTTTAGAGCTAACAGACCCTGATGATCCACTCAATGGTGGTGTTGAGATTTTATGTCGATTACCGGGAAAAAAGCTGCAAAGACTAAACCTATTTAGTGGTGGAGAAAAAGCACTAACAGCGATTTCACTGATATTTGCACTCTTAAAAACCAAGCCAACCCCATTTTGTTTTCTAGATGAGGTCGACGCCCCACTTGATGAGGCAAACGTTGTCCGATACAACAAGGTACTTGCCATGTTGTCTCAGCGTTTTCAGTTTATTGTTATTACTCACAACCGCCGAACCATGGAAGTATTAGATACTCTCTACGGTATTACTATGCAGGAGCCGGGTGTTTCTAAAGTAGTTGGTGTAGACATGAGTCGTGATATTCCTGATCACCTTAAAAATGCATTTAAACCAGGTCCTCGTCGGGCTCAAGGTGCCACGGCTACAGCTCCTTTATCTTGATGAAGTTCTTTCATCAAGGAGGTTCATTATGCTTTGGGGGCTCTTATAAACTGGATACATATGTCAAAGATTTAAGTAACACTAGAAACTACAGATGTTAAAATTTGATTTTATAAACCTATAGTATGCGTCCAACACCGGCAAAATTCCCGCCAACACTAAATACGGTTTCATCTGCTCGGTTTTTATCAATCACAGAATAAAATAACCTTTTAGCTGAAAGGCCTATTGAAAGACCTCCGCCAATATTGAGCCGAAGTCCGCCTTCTGCAAAGGGAACACCTTCACGTAGAGTTTCAATTCTATAGCCAGCTCCTATGGTTGGTGTCATGCTAAAGTGATCGCCTCCCACTCGATAAGAACCTCGCAATGAAGAGTCTAAGCCTAAAGAATTATCTGAGTTTGCAAGTTTATGATAAAAAACAGCTTCTCTTATGCTTAGCCAACTTAAAAAGTGAAAATTTAGACCAAAAGCAGCTTCGATGGAAATGGATTCATTTTGTAATCTTGATCCGACATTAAAATCATAAGTAATGCGGTCAAAAAAATTAGGAGACTCTGTTTCTGGCATCTGAGTAGATTCATTGTTTGTGTCATCTTCTTTGATGACGATAACATGTTTTATGAGAATGTAGGATTTCTTTCGAGAGTTGGATTTAACTTGAAAGAACCCATTATTGTTGTCAATAATTTTGAGTTTAGTGCCTTCAGATAGCTTTTTAATAATTTTGGCAGTATGATTCGGCCTGGTTCTAAGGGCAGTGCCATGTTTTTTTACGATAGCTGTTTTAGCAAATCCAATACTACTAAATAGGATTGCCAAAATATAAATGAGATTTATCATAATTGAATTTTAACATTAAAAAGTGTAAAAAAAATATTTTTTTTAAAAAATCAATACTAACTGGTTGTGAGGTAAATATGGATACGAATGAAATCATTAATTTCTTCAACTTAGAGCCACTACCAAAAGAAGGTGGTTTTTACAGGAGAATATATAACGATTCGTATATGATTCCTGAGTCTGCCCTTGAAAACAAAAAAGGTGGAAGATCTTGCGTATCCTTTATTTACTACTTAATTACCCCAGAGAGTTTTTCAGGTTTGCACTGTGTGAGTTCAACAGAAATTTTTCATTTTTATGCCGGTGATCCTGTCCGAATGATTCAAATAAATCAGAATGCAGAGTTTACTGAAAGAGTGCTGGGAAATAATTTTATCAATGGTGAGTTTCCTCAGGCTGTAGTGAATGCAAATGTTTGGCAAGGTACAAAATTACTTTCCGGTGGGAGTTGGGCACTAATGGGTTGTACGGTTGCACCGGGATTTGAATTTGATGATTTTATCAATGGTGAGAGAAAAGATCTTATAAAGCAGTTCCCTCAGTATTCAAAAATTATCACAGATTATACCCACCAAGCAGACAAACAAAGATAAATTTTTTCTATAGGCCCAATATATCTTCTATTATAAAACTTCAAATTTCATGTTTTTTATGATGATTAAAAAGTCTTATCTATCTTATAAAACTAACTTTTATCCTATTATTTGACATTGTTTTGTTATTTTATTAAATAACGACTCCTCGCCTTTATAAAGGATATACCTATATGAAATACTACCTTGTCATTTTCATGCTTTTACAATCAACTGTAAATGCCGAGCCTATTGAAGAAAACAGAAACACCCAACTCAAAACCAGCCTTTCTCAACATGTTGTTGGGTGCTTTCAAGGATTTGTTACAACCATACAAAATATAGCTATTGTTGGAGCAAATGGATTACGGGGTTTAAACAAAATCAAAAACAAAGAACGTAAATCAACAGTTATGTGGGGGGATAGAACTACTGGCAGATATCAATTTGCAAAAGGAAATTATCAAAAACAATTTGGTGGCATATGGCTACCAAATGATCGTTTCATATTTGATATAACTGCAGCAATCTCTCCTGATAAACCTGTGATGAGGGTTCACGCAACATCCATGATAGATAGTAGTTTTGATGAGGTGCACTTTACTGGAATTGAACAAGACTTATTTACAGATTTTGATGAGCTCAAAGTACGCTATAACTCAACTCGTATTACGATAAGTCGAGAAACATCTTATCACTCTACAGGTCCAGAAAAAGCACAAACAACACTTCACTACAAAAATCGTAAACAATTTTTAAATTCGCCAGTTATCCGCCATAATGTTTCAAATGGAAATACTTTTCAGATGAGTGGACCACACATTATGGATATGTCTTTTGACTATTTGCACCGTTGGGTAACAAATGATTTTTTTTCTGATGAATACAGTATAACCAACTTCCCAAGGTTTACGTTTTATCAAGAATATTCAAGCTTTTTTGATCTTGCCGAATGGATATCACTTGAATTCAAAGCTGGGGATTTTTCGCAACAAAAGAGTGATGATCAGATCGAACCCAATATTTTTATTCCCTATCATATCTTTGAAAGCTTACAACCAAAATCAATGTCTCGTTATGAGGCAAGTTTTTCATCGTTTTTATTACAAATTATAGAAAAAAAATTCACTAAATCCTATAAAAAATCTAAGGGAATTTCTGGAAGTATCCCTGGCGAAGGGTTAGAAAATCAGTTCCTGAGGGCAGGGGTTTTGGATTTTTCTAGTAATACGTTTATGGGTGATTCTGATGATGGTTTTGAACTTATATCTCAAATCGAAATTCAAACGGACAAAAGAGCTGACCTTGTAGACTCTCTACTTTCAAAAACTCAACATAACCGACACCTTTATATTGTAGAGAATATTGATTTCAAAAATTTGCGGCACAAAGACTATTTGAAAAGACTGATTACGTTATCTAAGCAATATGCTGTTCATTTTATTTTTATTCCAAAAAAACCAACCTCAAGTAAAAACACTGATACTACAATTGATCATGCTAATTTATTTGATGAAGGCCTAACATTTAGGCGTCTTCATGAACTAGGCTCTCATCTTGTACATAATAGCAGTATTATTCAGGTCCACCTTAGGGAAGAACCACAAGACCCAACCATTGAATATGTTAACCGGTCTTTTGATCGTCTATTTGGTGAAAAGATTGAGTTTATTGATGTGCCCGAGTTAAGGTACAAATTTTACTCGGTAGAAGACCCGAGAGCTCTGCGTTAAACGTGAATTTATGACTATCTAGAAAAGGTAGTTATAAAACCTCTTCGCTAGTTGTAGCTTTAGATTAAATGAAGCTACTTAAATGGAAATATGTTCTGTATATTAAAGCTGCTGATTTCAGTGGCTTATGTTTTTTGCTCTTTTCACATATGATTTAAACCCGATACTTAAAAGAATAAAATTTGGTATTATCATGAATCCATCAAATAAGAAGAAATCCGATCAAAAACTCATATGGGTATTTCACGGAACACTTATTTTGATAGCTATTTTTCTTTTATTTTTTGTATTTAGAAATACAAGCAACTACATTAGTGAAGAAGTAAACCCAAAAATAAAAACTTTAAAGAAATTAGTAAATTTTACTCCAAACTATAAATGGACTGAATCTAGCTTAGGCGTTAACTATAAGACCATGAATCATGAAAAATTAGACTTCTTTATAGATATTCCTAGTGGTTGGTCTTTTTATACGGACAGTCTCGGAAATAAAACAAATTTTTCATTCCATCCAAAAACATCCAACCCAAGAGTATTTAACAAAAATTATTTTCAAATAGATATTCTTGATGTTTCAATGTTTAAATCCATGAATAGTTTAGAAAAACTTGCCGCTGGTTCACTACAAAACGTTAAAGGGCTATACAAAAGTAGAGGACTAAAATTTTCTTCTCAAATGATGTCTTCAGATATCTTTCATGATTTTAGTGCTCTTGAGTTTAGTTCATCGTGGCTATCAAAAAATAAACGAGATAGAATGTACATGAGATCATTTGTGTTGATGGAAGGTGATTTTAAAAAATCTGTCACGGTTCGCTCGTATCACCAAGCTGATCTCGAGTCTTCAAAGCTTGGCAATATCTTTTCTTCGTTTAGATATAAGAAGCCAACAAGTCACTAAAAACTATAACCACATGTTATTATTGAATATTTTGTTAAGGTAGTGTTCTGTCACGGTTCTTAAAGTTGTTTACATTTTCTACAGCCTGTTGTAAGAACAGCTTGTTTATTGATTAATCTTAATCCATTTTTTAAAAGAAGTAGTGAAATGTCTGATCACAATAAAACCTTTTTGTGTCTTTTTAGTTTACTCATAGTGGGTATGGCTCTGCCTTGTATGGGGTCTGAGTCTAACGATCAAGATGTGGAGAACTTGTGTTCTTCAGGCTTTCAAGAACATGCTAACAAAAATGCCTTAACCGTAAAAACCTCTACTTCTGTTCGTGATGATATTGAACACTATTATAAAAGCAATTCGGCTGAAGTTTTTGGCCCTAATGTTGAGCTTGATAAAGCAGTAGAGTTGGTTGTTGCAAGAAAGAAGTTTCGACGCAGTGTTCTAACTCTAGGATATTCTTTTCATATTTTACTACCTCATTTAAAAGAATCTCTAGAAAGCACGCAAACGCTTACGACATGGGTGTACGCATCACACGCTCAGATGGCAAAAGTTAAATTGTCAAAAGAAAATATTCGAAGTAATTTGCCCGTTTTAGAGATGATTTATGATGAAATGCAAGATGATTTTAGAGATGTTGTTAATAAAAAAATAGATATTGCAGAAAGAAGATCATTATGGAGAAAAATCGTTAGAGCAAAATACAAAGCGGCTGATATTTTTGAGAGTTTTCAGATCAGAGAAAAGAAAATAAAAGAAATTTATACACAGGCAATTTTATTTCAAAATGATTTGAAAAAAACCTCAAGTTTGAAAGGAGATCAACAGAGCGAAACGATGATTAAAATATTAGATACGCCAAAAACACTGGTCAGAAAACTGTCTATGATTAAGCCAGCCCTTGATTCATATGAGGGTATTCGCAATGAGTTTGTAGTTGCTAACCTAAGGCTAGTTGTTTCAATTGTAAAAAAGAATTTGTTTAAAATTGAGAAGAAATATCAAAAACAAGAAGTCCTCAATAAATCTTTCGATTTAGTGTCGGAGTCTAACCTAGCTTTGTTTCGTGCTTTAGAGGATTATTTACCTGCTAAAATGATTGATCAAAAACTAACTCGAATTAAATTCTCCACCTATGCTGTGCATTGGATTAATCGTCAGATTCTTGAATGGTTTTATAAAGACTACTCGATGATTCATGTTTCTAGGAAGGCTCTTGATAGTAATTTTAAACGAGAGGCTTTTTACAGAGAGCTAGAGAGTAATTTAGGGCGTCAACCAAATCAATATGAGTTAAGGTTTTATTTTATATCTTGGAAAATAAAAGAACAGATAAAATCTAAATTCAAAAAACAAAAATTAAAGAGAGAACCCACTGATCAAGAAATCAGGTCGGCTACTATTTTGTACCTTAAGTTTCATGATGAATTTTTATCAGAGCATGGTCAGAAGCCTTCAACAAAATATTTGAAACCTCTTACTGGTTTCACAGTCATAGATGAAACTTTAGTAGATAAAGCTTATAAAGCTAAAAAGGTTGATTCAATTGAGTTCACGAATGGTGATGGTCAAACCACAGATCACACAGGTATTCTTAGTGATGCAGATGATTTTGATTCTATTGACTCAGAGACCGAAGTCATGCAAGAGCTTTTTCAACTAGCGTTTGCTTCGCTAACCGAAAGGGAACAAACTGTGATTAAGATGAGATTTGGTTTAGGAGGGGGCGAACATAAAACTTTAAATGAAGTTGGGGTTCATCTTGGTGGGTTAAGTAAAGAGAGGATCAGACAAATAGAAACAAAAGTTCTATTGAAAATGTCAGACAAAAAATTTGGTTTAAAAAAATATGTAAACCCAGATTTGAATAAATCAAATCAAACAAAATAGCTATTTATGTAGTCGTCAACTCCACTTTCAATGGAAGTAAATGAATCTTTAAAACCACCATCTTGTCTTAGTTTGGTCACATCTGCTTGCGTGAAGTATTGGTATTGTTTGACAAACTTTTCTGGAGTAGGAATCCACTGTATATTCTCATCAACATTCATACTTTTAAATACCGAACGACCTAAATCCAAAAAGGTGCGAGCTTCGCCTGTACCAACATTGTAAATTCCAACTTTTGCGGACTCTCTTTGTTCAAAAAAGTGCTGAGTGATTTTTGTGGTGTCTCCAACATAGATAAAATCCCTCGATTGATGCCCATCTTGATATTCAGGGTTTGCGGACTTAAAAAGTTTTAATGCACCAGTTTTCTTTATTTGTTCATGAGCTTTGCATACAAGAGATTTCATTTCGCCTTTGTGGCATTCGTGTGGCCCAAAAACATTAAAGTACTTAAGTCCATACCATTTCCAGTTACTAGGATTATCCTTAGTAAATTTTAAAATCCACTCGTCAAACATCTGCTTGCTGACACCGTAAGGGTTAAGTGGTTTAAGAGTGGGGATTTTTGATTCGTCATCTACAAAACCAAGAGTACCTGATCCGTAGGTAGCTGCGGATGAGGCATAGATAAAAGGAACGTTATGTTTGTGGCAGTACTTAGCAAGAGTAATGGAATATTCCACATTGTTTTTTTTGAGGTAATCTATGTCCATTTCCGCGGTGGATGAGCATGCACCTAGATGAAATATGGCTTTAGGAACTTCCTTGGGCTGGTTGATGGACTCGATAAACTCATCAGCATCGACGATGCTTGTGTATTTTAGGTCATGTAAGTTGGCGAGACCGCTATGGTCTTTGGGGCGATCAACGATGGTGATATCCGAGTGGCCGCTCTCATTAAGGCGTTTCACAAGCCTGCTTCCAATAAATCCAATTCCGCCGGTAACTATCATTATGTATATCCTTTATCTAGCTATCTTTTTATACAATTTAGAGCTAAAATAGTCACTACCGGATTCTGGAGGTTTTAAGATGTTTGGCTTAGGGTTTATAGAGTTATTAATTATTGCTGTTGTCGGGTTGGTATTCATTGGGCCTCAGAGGTTACCTGAAGTAGCAAAGCAGTTTGGCAAATTTTTCGTTAAATTTCGAAGTGTTACACAAGAAGCACGTGACGCCATGGACGACGTGGTGAGGCAGGCAGAGCGTGAGATAGCAGTAGAAGAAGCCGTAAAGATTCGAGAGGCCATAGCTGCCCCTAAAGAGAAACTAGACGAATTTCGTAAAAAATCCTTGGAACAACTAGATGATTTTCATAAAGAGATGGTGGTAGAAAACCGTGTAGTGAACCCAGTGGACCACAAGGGACCAGAAAGCATCGAGTAATGGATTATTTTAGTCGTCAAGAAAATGGAGAGCTTAGCTGTGAAGAAATAGCGGTTTCCAGTCTCTGCAAAACTTATCAAACCCCTTTTTATCTATATTCTCAAAAAACACTCCAAAGACACTGTGATGTGTTAATTCAAAGTGCTTCTCAATATAATGGGACCGTTTGCTACGCCGTTAAAGCAAATCACAATCTTCATCTTTTAAAATCAATATTTTCTTCGGGTGTTGGGGCTGATGTCGTCTCTGGTGGAGAAGTACAAAAAGCAATTCACGCTGGTGTAAATCCCGGGAAGATTATTTTTTCTGGAGTAGGAAAAAAATCAGATGAAATTGATTTAGCGATCAAAAATAAAATTTATTCTATCAATATTGAGTCCCCGTTTGAAGTGGACTTGGTTTCTCAGCGGGCTAAAGAAGCGGGAGTTCGTGTAAAAGTAGCGGTTAGAGTAAACCCAAATATAAGTGTAAAAACAAACCCAAAGATTGCAACGGGAATGTTTAGCTCCAAGTTTGGAATCATCGAAGCGGATTTACCAGGTGTCCTTCAACAAATAAAAGACTCAAAGTGGGTAGAGCTTGCAGGAATTGCATGCCACATTGGATCACAAATTTGTGATCTAGAACCATTTGAAAAAGCAGCAACGCGAATGGTCTGGATTGCAGACCAGTGTAAAGCAAGCGGTCATCCTATTGAGTTTGTTGATATGGGTGGTGGTCTTGGTGTGCGTTACGTGAATGAAAAACCACCTGAACTAGCAGACTACGTCAAAACAGTAATGTCTCCGGTTCACAATGCAGGCTATAAGCCATTTATCGAAATTGGCAGAGCTTTGATTGCAAATGTTGGTGTGCTTGTGACAAGTATCATTGGCAAAAAAGCAACTCCTGAAAAGAACTTTTTAGTAGTAGATGCAGCCATGACGGAGCTTATGCGTCCTACGCTTTACCAAGCTGTGCATGATATTGTTCCTGTTTCTAATAATCTTCAAAATCTTCAAAAACACGATGTGGTAGGCCCTGTGTGTGAGAGTGGAGATTTTCTTGGAAAAGATGTGCAGATCTCTGCAGATATTTCTGCGGGTGACGCATTGGTGGTTCGTGGTGCAGGGGCTTATGGTGAATCCCTTGGGTCTACCTATAATATCAGACCACTTGCAGCTAGTGTCTTAGTTGACGGTCAACGACATAAACTGATTCGTAAAAAACAAACCTTAGAGCATATGTGGAGTTTAGAGACAAACTCATGAAGTTTTTAGTACAGAAGTATGGAGGAACCTCTGTAGGTTCTCCCGAAAAAATTGGTCTAGTCGCTCAAAGAATCAAAGAAACACTAGCAGAAGGTAACTCCAAAATAGCAGTGGTTGTTTCTGCTATGTCTGGTGAAACCAATAGACTGGTTGCACTCATGAATGAAGTAAACCCAGATGCTCATCCAAGGTTTGCGGACATGGTAACTGCAGCTGGTGAGCAAGTTACTTGTGGTTTGTTATCTGCGGCACTTCAAAAGATTGGTGTTAATGCTCGGCCATTTCTTGCGTTTCAGCTTGGTATTAAAACAGACCCTTCCCATCAAAAAGCTCGCATAGAGTCTATCGACTGCAAAAAGCTTCACGAAGCTTGGCAAACCAATGATGTTGCGGTTGTTGCTGGGTTTCAAGGTGTGGATGACGCTGGGCAAATAACGACTTTGGGTCGCGGGGGAAGCGATACAAGTGCTGTTGCTCTTGCGGTTGCGGTGGGGGCTGAATACTGTGAGATCAATACTGATGTAGATGGTTTTTTTACTACTGATCCTAGAATTACTAGCAAAGCAAGATTGATTGACCGTATGGATTATGAAAGTTCATTAGAAATGGCGTCTCTTGGCTCAAAAGTTTTACACACTCGATGTGTAGAAGTTGCTGCAAAATATAAACTGCCCATTATTGTAAGAAATACTTTTAAGGGTAAAGAAAATAAAGGAACGATGATTTTGGAATTTAATAATCAACAAAAATTAGAATCACCAGTTGTAAGCGGAGTATCTAAGGTAGATGATGTTGCAAAAGTTACCCTTAATGAATTAAATGATGATGCAAAAACAGTGTCTATACTCTTTGAGGAAATTGCAAAAGATGGAATCAATGTCGATATAATTGTTCACGATAGACACTTAATCAATAATAAACCTGTTTCAAATATTGGTTTCACTGTGAATCACTCTGAGGTTCCAAAAGTGAATGCTCTTCTTGGCAATAAATCATTCTCGGCTTCTTATGTTATCGAAGAAAATTACTCTAAGGTTTCAGTGGTGGGTTTAGGGATGCGTTCGAATCATGGTGTTGCTGCAAAAACATTTTCTACTTTGTCTGATCATGGTGTAGATATTCATATGGTCTCTACTTCTGAAATAAAAATATCTTGTTTGGTAGATGCATCTGAGGCTAATCGTGCAGTAAAGTTACTCCATGAGGGATTCTGTGAATAAAAAGCTGCGACGGTTTTGTTTGAATGGCTTTCATTACTAATCTAAGAACTATTAATGTCTACTTAATAAGATCAATGTTAGCAAACAACACCATTTATGATTAGTTGCTTGTCTATCATTAAAGGCATTTTTTGAGTGTTTTCCCTTGGCTCCGAAATGTAGGGAACGAAGCATCATGACAGTGACTCTAATGGAGTATGTGTAACACTATGCCTTCAAGGAACAGGCTTGTTTGATAATCTTGTCGTGGAAGTTGGCAGCTTTATAAAATATTTTCTTGCGATTGTTTCATTAGAAATTCAAAAAATGAGCTTAAGAATAAAGCTCATTTAACAGGTGCATTTAATTGTTTTCATTTAGACGAATCACTGCAAAGTTTAAAAAGTTTCAAATAAGATTTTGCGATTATCTATGCCGACTTAAATGGATTAAAAGAAATAAATGATACTTTTGGGCAGATTGAAGGCAGTCTATTAGTATAACTAGCGACTGATTTTGTAGTCAGCTGTACTTATGAGGTTAGAACCATCAAAGATATTAACGGATGCAGAAATATTTAAGTTGGTGTTCCCAAAATCTAATAAAATATTTTTATCATATGTTAACTCTAGGTGTTTAGTCGTTTTTGTTTGAAGACTCGAAGTTTGGACGATCTTTTCAAATTTTTCATCAGAAAGACTAGCGTGGTTTGTATAAACTTCAGTTGTGTGACTAAGAATGAGTTTTTTGTTTTCTTTTATGTATTGAATGATTATTTTTTTAAATTGAATATGCCCATCTTTTTCAATGTATTCAATGGGTGTAAGCTCAGCTTTTAAGGCTTCATTATTTGTTTTTAGATTTTTATAATCTTTTTCTTCTATTTCAAAAGATTCTAATTTTTTATTAGGACCATTTAGCGTCGCGTCATGGAGATAAAAGTCAAACCTCAAGACGTTGACATTATCTTTCCTTCTGGTGGCAAAATAGGTGTTTACTTGAGCTTGATTAACTTGGGTCAGAACCTTGTTTTGAGTGAAAGTTACAGGTTGGACAATCTGTTTAGATTGATAGGTTTTTGATATCGTATAGTTTTCGTTTTGTATGGACTCAAGCTGATGCTGGTTCTGAGTATCAAAAAGGGTAGAGTTGTTTCTTTGTTTGCAGCTATAGACTTGTGAGAACAGCAAAATGAATAAAGTTAAAACAAACGTTTTCTTCATAAAGCAATTCTCCTTTTATTATTTTTTTCCGAAAGACCTTATCTTCTTTACCATTGCTTTGCGTTTCGCATCGGTATCTACAATAGCCCCTAAAGGTGCCATGGAAGGATTTGCATTCTTTAACCCGGCAGCAACTGCACCGTTTACAATAACATTTTCAATGTGAGCGTCATCCACTGAAGCTTGCCATTTTCCGTCTGTAAAGTTTCTTGCTCCGCGGTAAGTGCCAAACGCTGCTCCGCCGGGTCCATCACCCTTACCAGCTGCACCGTGACAGTTTGCACATACGTTCTTATAGATTTCATTAATATCGAACTTTTCAGCGACTAGGTCCGCGTCTTTGAGTAATGCTCCCTCTGCATCTAGGGTTGGAAGTTTGCTATGAGCAATCTTTTTTTCTTTGTCGTATTTAGCCCAATCAGGACGTGGGTTAAACTGCTCGCACGAGACAAGCCCAAAAAGTGCCAAAGGTAATAAGACGATAAGTTTCAACGCGACCTCTTTTGTAGAACAACTTAAAATGAACAAGAAGAAGTTATCAAAAACCTGTCATTATTTCATGCTCATTTTCTATTTAATGAAAGATTTCACACATTTATTAAAACAAAAATTTACTGTTCTTTTTACCGTCAATTTAACCCAAATAGCGTCAATTTTTTGTTTTTAAGATTTCTAAGAGTGCCAAATAATAGGCAGCATTTTTTTTAAAGACACATTTAATTTTAATTTCCGCTGTAATATGAGTAAGTTTTAATCATTAGATTAATCTGCTTAATAAAAAAACAACCTATTTATAAAGATCCTTCTAAATTCAACAGAATTAAATGGTTATAGAAAAACAGTTAGTGCGTATTATTTTGGCACATTCCTTGTATTGATACTTAACAAAGCATTTAAAACTTAGTCACAAAGATGTCTCGTTTTGATTTTTTTTGAAACCGACATAACTCGTGAGAAAGACCGTCAATTGCAAGGTATTTTGATCAGCATTGCAGGAACTAGGGGTGGGGTTGGGAAAACTCTCACTCTCGCTCATTTTTTGAAGAGACTTCAAGAGATGAAAAAGCGTATTGCTGTCATATCGAACCAATCAAATGAGCTACATTTTTTACTATCACAAGCACTTTCTGATCAAGGGTTTATTCATGCTCCTAGTGGGTTTGATTTATTAAAACTTCCACATTGTGATTATTTGCCATCTCTAAAATCAAAGTACGATGTGATTTTACATGAGGTTTCCAATTCTGCTGGTGCATTAGTCGAGCCAATGGTGCTTGAGTCTGATACTTGTCTTCTACTAAGTACTCCAGAACCCTTAAGCCAGTTCTTGTTAAAACAAGAGTGCTCTCAGCTACTTAAAAATAACCCACATCGTTTCCACATCGTTTTTAATCGCTTGAACTTTGCAAATGAATTCGAGTTTTTAGTCCAAAATATGAAGAATTGGGATTTAGACGGCCTTTCATTACTACCGGCTTCATTTATTCCTGAAGACCAAGCTTTACTCGACGACCTCATGAGAAAAGATGTTTTCCACTCAAATTACCTTCAAAGAATTTCAGGGCAGTCATGGAGACAGCTACTGGAGTCTATATTGCGTCAAAAATCTAATCATTTATCAAGGAGTAGAGCGGCATGAAAGGTCTTGTCAAAAAGTACAAACAAGATTCGTCTGGGGTAGACGGAAAGCTACGCGATCAACTTATTATGGATTACGCTCCTTTGATTAGGTTTGTGGCTCAAAGGATTTCAACGCGTTTACCATCAAACGTCGAGGTTGATGATTTACAGAGTGCTGGAGTCATTGGTTTAATGGATGCTATCGAAAAGTATGATCCAAGCCGTGACAATAAATTTAAGACCTACGCAGAGTTTCGTATTCGTGGTGCTATTCTTGATGAGTTGCGTTCGCAAGACTGGGTCCCTCGCTCTGTGAGAGATAAGGCAAAAAAAATCGAGCGTATGAGTGTCAAAATGGAGCAAGGCTTAGGTCGTAAGCCAACTGATGAGGAGCTTGCAAAGGCTCTTGAGATGGATATTGGTGATTTTCATGAGTTGGTCTCCAAAGTAAAAGCCGTTTCAATTCTTTCTATTGATGAAATGTCTGGTCCTAACCAACAAGAACGTCGTTCTCTACTCGATTGTGTTGAGAATGAGAACTCAAAGAACCCTTTTACCCAGTTAAAGAGCCGTGGAGTAAAGAAATTATTAATGGAGACGATAAATGAATTACCGGAGAAACAAAAGCTTGTGCTATCTCTGTACTACTATGAAGATTTAAATTTGAAGGAAATCGGTAAGATCCTACAAGTTACTGAATCGAGAGTAAGTCAGCTCCATACACAAGCAGTCAACAAACTCCGAAGTAAGTTGAAAGATGATTTATTTGAGTAAAGGTTGAGTGGTATGCAGGATAAAAACCAAAGTAGTGTAGAAGTAAATGATAAAGAAAAAGAAGCTATAGAAGAAGTTTTATTTGACTACCCTAAATCGAATAAACGACTCGAAGTTAAGGTTAAAAAATACGAGTTCATGAGTGATAAAGATGCTTTGAAAGGACAAACTACTAGGTTAAGTCCAGAGGCAATTGAATTTCGCTCTTCAAAGGATTTTGAAGTTGGCACTCTTTTAAAGATCAGCTTATCGGTTCCAAACTACTGGGACAGAAAACAACAATTAGTCAATTACGGAAGAATTGACGAACCATCAGAGTTAAGTATTTTAGCTAAAGTCGTCAAAAGTAGTAAGTCAGGCAAACGCAGTAGAAATAGAATGGTAGTGGCTAAGACGGTAAATATTGCCGATGTAGATGAAAAATTACTCGAAGAATTCTTGACAAAGGGTTAATCAAAAACCCTCAAAATTAAAGTGATGAGATGACATACTCATAGAACTCTTTAGGGCGTTCCACCAATAATAAGTGTCCACACTCCTCAAAAACCTTATGGTTTATACCTGGGCTCAATTTTAAGATGCTCTCTAAGTAATGAATTGGCATGATTTTATCTTCTTTGCCGTGGATAAAGTAAAGATCACTAATAGGATTAACCTCAAAACCAAAATTCTGAATGGCTTTAGATTGCTCTAAGGCGTGTTTTTCTTGCACTTTTTCAGTGACTTGTTTTGCGATGGCTTTAATAAGCATCAGGTTTCCTTGAAGGTACTTCTTTGAAAAATAATTCTTGGCGATCTCGATGTTTTCTTCAAGGTTGTTCGTAAAGTGAATCTTATGGATATGATCTGACTGTGTTGCGGTGCTGACTAAAAATAATTTCTCTACCCTTTCAGAAAAACGGTTTCTTATTTCTTGGCTAACAATACCTCCCATGGAAATTCCTAAGAGATGAGAGCTTTGTAGCCCTATGTGATCAAAGACGGCAATGACATCGTTAGCCATAATAGAAAGAGAGGTTTTTACGTACTCAATCGTTTTTCCACAACCTCTGTGATCAATTAGTAAATGAGGAACATCATGTTTACTAAGGTGTTTACTAAAGCTATAAAAATCAGAGAGTGGCCTTGTAAAGCCATTTAATAAGCAAAGAGTGTTTTCGGCACCGATATCACCAAAAACTTCATAATAAATATTTGCGTCATTAACTTGTAGGTACGCCATGGCTCTATCCTGTGTTTGATTGACTCATATCTGTTTTAATTTGCTTGCGTTTGAGAAGGTATGGAATCCCACCAACACAAAAACAAGTAATAAAACCAACGACGTGTAAATTAAATGCACTTGCTCCAATACCTGAACTAAGACCCACCATGACAAAAAGTTTTTCAAAAGCCACGTGGCCGACACCCAAACCAC
The DNA here is from genome assembly GCA_023301465.1 of Oligoflexales bacterium. Taxonomy (GTDB): domain Bacteria; phylum Bdellovibrionota_B; class Oligoflexia; order Oligoflexales; family JALZUQ01; genus JALZUQ01. The sequence continues at coordinate 4,142 of JALZUQ010000053.1, read as the reverse complement.
CTGGAGCAAGTGGTATAGCTGATATGAGTACGCCTAAAGGAAAAACAAGTGCAACTTGTGCAAAGGTGACCTCTGAACTGAATTTAGTGCAGATATAGTAAAAGAAAGCCATATTGGTTCCCTGTATGATAATAGATAGCCCTAAAGCAATCAAAAATGTCATGGGTTTTTGTCTCAAGATATTCGAGGCTTTTTTTAATTGATTGAGAAGTTCGAGTTTTTTTAGAAAATTAATTTTTTGTTGAAAGTAATCGATAATTTTCTCTCCGCCAAAAAAGAATAAGCCTACGACACTGACAGACCCTATAAAGAACACTGATACAAATAAAATAAGTGGAAGAATTTCTCTATTTGAAAATGGGTCGCTAGTAAGAATTAAAAAGCAACTAAAGCCAAAGATAAACAAACCTAAAAGCCCGCTTAAACGGTCTAAAAAAACAGATAGAAAGGCAGTCGTTTTTGTTGTGTTCTCATCTTCTTTGAATAAATAAAAGGCTTTAATGAAATCTCCACCGACAGCACCTGGCATTGCAACATTAAAAAAAGTTCCAATCATATGAAGGTTAATCATACTAAGATAATTTTTTGATATTTTAAGCGAGTTACAAATAATCTTCCAACGCAGAGCTCCAAGAAATACGAAAGATATAATCCAAGTTAATAATAAGTATATTAAGAGTCTTGGGTCAGATCCGTACTTAGAAAGGTCGCTTAGCTTCAGTTTTCCACTTGATACAAGCCAGTAAAAAATAGCACCTAAGAGAGTGATTTTGATGAGAGGCATGATTTTTTTTAAAGACATACTAAATCCTTAGGTATTTGAGTTAAATATCGAAAATTTTTCCCGGGTTGAGGATTTGGTGTGGGTCAAAGATTTTTTTGATACTTTTCATGTAGTTGATGGCAAGCTCGGATTGTGTTTGAGCAAGGATACTTTTTTTAAGAAGGCCAACACCATGTTCTGCACTGACACTGCCTTTATTTTCTTTGATGAGTGCAAATAAAATATTCTCCAAAGGAGTGATGTCTTTGAGAAATTGATTTTGGTCTTCAGGTGATTTGGAAGCGTAGTTCACATGAAAATTACCATCACCGACATGGCCAAATAAAAACAATTCTATGTTTTCAGGTACGTTATTTAAAAACTCTTGAGAGAATTTTTTTAAAAAATTGGAAGTGTTTTTTACAGGAATGGAGATGTCGTTTTTCTTGACATATGCATAAGTGGATATAGTTTCGGAGATTAGCTCTCTTAACTGCCAAATTTCGTGATACTCTTTTTGATTTGTTGCGACAGCACCGTCAACTGCAAAACCATTTTCAAGTACATGTGTGAAAACTTCCATATAATCATCAAGCAATGAACTTGGAAATTCTACTAATAGGTAGTGTCTACATTCTTGTTCACATGGACTAGATATGTGTTTGTGGTTTTTTATTACCAAATTCAAGCATTCTTCAGAAAGGTACTCCATGGCATATTTTTCAAGGCCCGTTTGATTTATATGGTTCAAGATTTTAGGTAGATGGCCATACTCTTCAAAACCAACGAGCATGACTTGAGGGTCAACAGCTTGTGTATGAAGCTTAAGGGTTGCTTGAGTGATAATACCAAGAGTGCCTTCAGAGCCAATAAACAACTGCTTCAAGTCGTATCCTGTATTGTTCTTCATGAGTTGAAAGTCTAGGTCGAGGACTTGACCTGTTCCTGTGACAACTTCAATTCCAACAACAAGGTCGCGAATATTTCCATACTTCACAACTCTCAACCCACCTGCATTGGTTGCTATATTACCACCGATTTGTGAGCTTCCTTTTGCTGCAAGGTCAAATGCAAATTGTAGTTTGTGCTTTTCTACTTCTTGCATTAATGATTCCGTAATCACTCCAGATTGGCATTTTACGGTCATGCCAAGGGAATCTATTTCGGTAATCTTATTCATCTTTTCTAAGTTAACGACTACTTCACCGTTCGTCGCAAAAGCACCTGCAGATAAGCCCGTTCTACCGCCAGAGGGAACAATTGCTAACTTATTTTCAATACAGGAGCGAATGACTTTTGAAACTTCAGCAGTGCTTTTGGGTAGTAGAGCAATACCAGCATTAGACTCGTAGCCTTTTGTCCAGTCTTTGCCGTATAGGTTTAATCTTTTTGGATCATCTACTATTTGATCTTGATCTAGGAATGTTTTAAATAAATCTCTCATAAAGATAATATAACATCCTCTATAAGAAATCGCATGGTTTTTTTTAGTTAATTTAGTGTGTTAGCGGTATTTCTATGTTTTTTTTCTTGAAATGCGATGATGTATTTAGAGGGTATGAACGGACTGACAAATTATTAGAGGAAAAAATTGTCAAATTCGCTCACTTTAAACATAGGTTACTAGCATTTACCTAATCGACGGTGTACTCCCCCATAATATTTCATTGTCAATAAAGGGAATTCATTCCAGCCCTCTCTATTCTTTTTATAAATCCCGATAAATTTTTTGTAGTGCCGTTTCTTGGAGTTGTCTCAGTCTGTAAATGTCTGATGACTTAGAGTTTGAAATAAATGCAAACGCAAGAGAATGTTTTTTTGCGGAATATAAGTATCCTGCAATGCTGCTAACAGCTTGTGGAGATTGAAGAGTCCCTGTCTTTGCTCGAAGATTCCCTTTTAAGGGAGAAAATCTAAAACGATCTTTTAAACTCCCATCAACTCCAGCAATTGCCAGGCTTGATTTGAACTCTGGAAAGTAGCGATGCCTATTTGATGCAAATAAAAGTAGTTTGCCTAAATCTTCAGTCGTGAGTTTGTTTTTTGGGTGTAGGCCAGAAGTATCTAAAATAGAAAAGGAATTTTTAAACCCTACTTTTTTATGCAAAAAACTTTTCATATTTTTGATACCGTTTTTTTGAGATTTAATATCGGAGTCAGAAAGTAAAAGACCAAGCATATCTGCAACAAAATTATTTGAATACTTATTCATTGCAAAAACATTTTTGTGAACCGTATTACCTATTAATGTGTAAATTGGGTGGCATTTATTAGGTAGTTTGCCAGTTTGAAATCTACCACCTAGTTTGATTCCTACTGCACTTAACATAGGTTTTATTACTTGTTCAGCTGCTCTTAATGGATCAGAAACAGATCTGTAAATTTTTTTCAATCCAGACACACCGACGACTCCTGTTGCATGAAAAGTGTCGGTGTTATTGTCTGTTTTTCTTGAGAGTTTTATTTTTGATTTTACATTAGACTGTTTGAGGTTGTTTTTAATTTTTGGTGGTGGATTTAGTCCTACTGGGTCAAAACTAATTCGAGGTTTTCCATTTGAAGCGAGTCTAGGTGAGAAGACAACTCCGTAGTTATTGAAGTTAACTGCAAATGCAGACAACTGAGAGTTGTATGCATTCCTAGAATATTTTTTTGCACTCACTCTATTTGAATCACTATTGTCAATATTGAAACCCTCGTCAGAAATGACAATACTTCCAGAAATTTCTGTAATTCCAAGGTGTCTTAAATCAGTAGTTAATTCCCAGAGTTTACTATTGGTAATATATGGGTCGCCAGAAGCTTTGATATAGAGGTTTTTAATTTTTTTGCCTCTAGGTGTGTCAGAGCAAAGCTCCGTTTTAAATCTGTGTAAAGGTCCAAGGTTTTCATAGGCTGCAACAGAAGTGAGCAACTTCATGGTGGACGCTGGGGTGAGTTGCCGTTTTTCTTTCCATGAAAACAGTTTCGTCTGTGTATTTAGGTCCATGATGACGATACTGTGTTGTATATCTTTGTGTTTCTTCATAAGCTTCATCAGTGATGAGCTTGCAAAAACGTGTGAGTGGATTGCAATCAACAGTATTAATGTAGGATAATAGTAATTCATTATCAGATTATATAGGAAGACGATCATATGACCAACAAAGTAACGATTATTGGAACAGGACCCGCTGGACTCACTGCGGCAGTATACGCAGCAAGGGCCGCACTTAAGCCAGTTGTTTACGCAGGTCTTCAGCCGGGTGGTCAATTGACGACAACCACTGAGATTGAGAATTTTCCCGGGTTTGCTGAGCCGGTTATGGGGCCTAAGTTAATGGAGGACATGACAAAGCAAGCGGAGCGTGTTGGTGCTGAAATTATCTATAAAGAAATC
>JALZUQ010000052.1 GCA_023301465.1 Oligoflexales bacterium | reverse complement strand
TTTATCATTGATTTCGATCAAAAACGTGGTCTGGTATTGTTTTTAACTAGCAAGGTTGGGATGCGGTAAATCACAACTAACCTCAGGTATTTGAGTGAATATTCGTTTTTTAACAATGAAGAATACAAATGATTTGCGGTGTTTATCATTTCTTTCGATTGAAAATGTGGTCTGATATTGTCTTTAACTAGCAAGGGCAGATGCTACATGCAGCTACTTTAGCATTTTGCTGAATTCGGTGCTCTCTCATTCTCTGAATATTTACTTTTATATTTATTTTAGAGGTGTCTTTACCATTAAAAGCTTCAGATGGTGTTAATCCAGCTAATCCTAGCATAGGGATTTTGTTGTTTTGTTCTTCCACAAAAAAATCTACGTATTTCTTAACAGTTTTTAGGTCTTTCAGGTTGAGGTAATATAAATACCTGTTTTTGAGACGATGAAAAAATGACTCTATCATTGAGTTACTAAAATCTACATCTATTCCAGCAATGGTGAGCTTTGTTTTCATAGACTCTAGGCATTCATGTACTTGGGGGCAGTAGTGCTTTCACCTCCATAGTGAGTGCCAACATGGTGAGCTAGTATCATCCTTGAGAAATTATCTATGATTGCTTGAATATAAACTCTTTGGCCAGTGATGGTTTTAATCACGCTCAGATCAATATGCCAGATCTCATTTGGTTTTGAAGCTCTGATTCCTTTTCGGTGTTTGAGTTTATACTTTCTTTTAAGTCTTCTTTGTACATTGTTTGATTTGATGATTCTAAACCAAGATGAAATGGACAGGTTGATCAAATTTTGTCTTTTTGCGTACAAGAAAAGTGATGTGAGGGAGAAGTGGGAGTATTTCTTATCTGAAGCTATAGAAACTATTTCTTTAACTTCAGTGGATGAAATCTTTGTGGGTCGTAGCTTTTGACATGTCTTTTCTTCTAGCTTGCAATTAGTCGTCTCTTTAGACCAAAACTTAAATCTTTGTGGTGATAAGCTAAGTGCATCAAGGACTTCTCTCAATGGTATGGTTTGCACGGCTTCTTTGATTTTTGAAACCAAGGATTTTTTGGTATCAATATCTTTTAGTTTACGAAACTGTATTTGAAACCCAAATAGCCTAAAAGTAAAAAGGGTGAGTGTTGATATCGTAGTGTTTTCTGCTAGTTTCTTTTTTAGGTTTGAGTTTTCAGTGATTAGTTCTTCGTTTGATTGTCTAAGGCTAGGGTGAGTGACAATAGCTGGAGGTGTTTTTTTGATCCAAGTTCTGATGGTTGATTTTGGTATGTTCAAATCAGAGAACAGGTCTGGGTTTTTAGATTGGTGGAAAAGTATTTTTAGTCTGTGATCATATTTTTTGTAGGTGTGGTTCATTTTTACTCTCTTAATAAAGGAATGAGCCTACCATATGCGTGTTTCTCTACGAAAATTCGAATAAGATCAGTTTGTTTTGCTTGATACACCGCACTGGAATAACATAAGAGGTTTCAGGTTGCCTCCTAACTCAAGATTTTCTTTCGACGGTAACATAACAATTGAGTTATCTGCTATTAGCGGCTAGGTTACGCGTCCCTACTTGATAAAAACTGCTTTAGCCGGTTTATCAAAATACGCCAAATTAAGATCTGATCTAAATTTCACATCTGATACAACTGTTCGTGTAGTCAAAGGACCTACATTACCTTTATTCCAAGCAAAAGACCTCGCAGCTGTCGGAAATATAATTCCGTCCACTGTGTTCTCACCATCATACATAATCAGCTTCTCTGGCGATTGGCCACCTTTTTTGAAAAGTTTTTTATTGGTTACAATATATCTTGTGCCAGCAAGAATTTTAGTTTTTTTGTCTATCAACGCTACATAAAAGTCGTCAGGACTATCGCCTACATTAGCCCCGTAGGTAACTCGAACCATATCAAATTTTTTGCCCTCGAAAGCATACTCACCATCATATTTATAGCTCAGGCCATCATCTGCAAAAACAAATGGCATCGCGACAAAATAATACGGAGTGAGGGACCAAAACCTAACGTTCACATCTGGCTTGCCGCCCATTGACCACGCTTTGCTACCATCCCAACCAAACTCTAGCCCCGGCTTATCAGGGCTTTGATGGCGTGCCTTGGATTGCCAAGTATCAATTTGCTGAAAGCTATCTCGAGCAATGCCTTTAAGTGGCATATAGTTAAACCTAAAATCAACTGGGCCGTTAGCGTACCACCTTTCAAGGCCGCCATGCTTTTGAATCGACTCAAGTAGTAATTGGCCACCTTTCGTCTCTGACATCCTTTTTTCAGCGCTATCGACTCGTTTTTTGATCCATTCCTTTTTTGGTGTGGCTGATTTTGCGCTTAAACCTAAAGCAAACATAAAACAACTAACCAAAAAAACACTATTAATTCTCTTCATTTTAATTCCTGTTTTTATATTAAATTTCAATCGTACTGATTAAGTCAACGCACTTCTTATGTTTTCGGCGAGTCTCTTATTCACTTTCTCCAAGTGCACGAACATACGTTCTCTGATATCAGGTCTAGCTCCCCCTAATGATGCAGCGATGTTATCGGATAACTGTTGTTTTTGATCATCACTCATACCTTTGTATAGATTCTCAGCCTGAGTGTAATCATCTATATCTAAACGGTGATCAAATCTATCAAGGCTCCCTTTTTGCAAAGGCAACGCCGGTTCTTTAACGCTAATATCTGAACTAGGATGGTTATTACCATCAAAATGTGAATTATCATAAGTACTGTAATTCTTATTGGTAATGCCTCTTGCCGGACACATTGCGCCATCGACTTGATAATTATTCACTGTAGTCTTTTTTGGACTATTGACTTCCAGAGAATTAAAGTTGGTTCCGATTCGGTATCTATGAGCATCCGGATAAGCGAACAACCTTGCTTGAAGCATTCTGTCAGGGCTCGCACCTATACCGGGCACAAAATTTGAGGGGGAAAAAGCACTTTGCTCCACTTCTGCAAAATAATTTTTAGGATTTTTATTTAGCTCAAGCTGGCCTACTTCAATTAATGGATAATCTTTGTGCTCCCAAACCTTAGTCAAGTCAAAAGCTGCAGGGTACTTCTCTGCGTCACTAAAAGGCATGATCTGAATTTTAACCGTCCATGATGGAAATTCACCTTTTTCAATACTATCAAAAAGATCTGCTTGCGCTGCTTGCGGGCTCACTCCAGCGATTTTTGCAGCCTCTGAGTTTGATAAATTTTTGATGCCTTGATTGGTTTTAAAATGCCATTTGATCCAAAATCTTTCTTGTTTGCTGTTCCACATGCCAAACGTGTGTGAGCCGTATCCATTCATATGCCTGTAACTCTTCGGAATACCTCTATCACTCATAAGGATAAATACTTGATGTAAAGACTGAGGATTTTGTGACCAGAAATCCCAAACCGCGTTAGGATTGTTGATACCCCGCATCGGACAGCGTTTTTGCGTATGTATAAAGTCTGGAAATTTTATCGGATCTCTCAAAAAAAATACTGGTGTATTATTGCCAACGACATCATAATTACCATCGCGCGTGTAAAATTTAACGGCAAAGCCCCTTGGGTCTCTCACCATGTCTGAAGAACCTTGTTCGCCGCCGACTGTACTAAACCGAAGGAATACATTAGTTTCATCACCAACTTGTTGCAAAAAATCTGCCACGGTATGTTCTTTCAAACTTTTAGTGAGCCTAAAGGTACCGTATGCTCCTGAACCTCGGGCATGTACAACTCGCTCTGGGATTCTTTCTCTATTAAAGTGAGCAAGCTTTTCGATTAAATGATGATCCTGCATCGCAATCGGCCCGTTTAACCCAAAGGTTTGACTGTTTTCATCATCACTGACTGGCATCCCTGCTGATGTAGTTAACTGATTTTTTTTATCCATTTTTCACCCTTACTAACAAAATGATATCATAAAAATACTGATGCTTTTGGCCTGTTAAAATGCTCTAAGCTTAATTTAGGCCGGAACTTGATATCTGATACCTTAATGTTTGGTTTCAACCTCTCCAATTTCACATTTGTTCCCTTTGTATGCTCTTGCTGATTGTGGAAACTTAATACCAAAAACCTTTTTTATGCTGTCACAGACAATAACATTTGCGGTGACTCCTTGTCATCTTTGTACAGCACTTTCATGAGAAACAATAAATCTTGATGCTTTCAACACCTTTTTCTTCTTATGAATGAGTACGACAAAAAACCATCTGTAACTAGCTAGAAAATTTATTACCATTTACATTGTGAGAAAATAATTAATGTTTAAAAAGAACTCACTCCGAGAGTTTTTTTTGGTAACTCGCTCTTTCTTGGATATAGCACCAGATGATGAGCTATGGAGTTAGTTACGGACCACCCATTTCTTTAAACTCCCGGCTGGTCAAACCCTTGGCGGTCTATGAGTATATTTTGGTGAGGACCACGCAGAAATAATTTTATTGCTGGTTGGCGGTGATAAAAGCTCTCAAAACAGAGATATTTTACTAGCTAAGAGCCTATGGAGTGATTATGGCAAATCGAAACAAAAATTTTGATGAAGATCTTGCAAAGCAGATGCAAGACTCAGGCTTTTCTCAAAGCTTTCTTATCGCCAATATAGAAGAACACGGAGACAGTATCCAAGACGCCCTCAGAGCCTCAATTGAGGCCTTTGGGTTGTCTGCATTCGCTAAGAAGCATGATTTTAGCATCCAAGTAGTCTCTGATTTTGTCCATAAACGGAGAGAATTCAAAGTAGCTTCACTAGATAAGTTCCTCAATCCCTTTGGTTTAAAGATCAGGCTTAAATTAGAGAAGGTTGCTTAATGCATCCTACTTTATAAAAAATGTTCACTTAAGCTCAATACTTATATAAAAAAACATATTTTATTTTTTTTGTGTTATTTGTAAATGATGCATCTGATCCATTTCACAAGTTGCTGTATGTTGGTGTCACTCATTTGGGTGATTCAGATACTTCATTACCCATTTTTTTCTTTCGTAAGTGATCTTGATTTTAAAAAGGCAATGAAATTTCACACATCTAGAATAACTTTGATAGTCGCTCCATTGATGCTTGTAGAACTTTTTTCTGGTTTTTTTCTTCTCATTTTTTATAAGTTCAATCTGATGTTCATGATTAGTTTTGCTTTTATACTTCTAATTTGGTTAGGAACTTTTTTTGTGAGTGTGCCCCTTCATTCAAAGCTAGAGATTCAAAAAAACGACAATATTATACAAAAGCTGGTTTCAACAAATTGGCCTAGAACTATATTTTGGACATGTCGATTTGTTTTACTTGTTTATTTATATAAGGGAACTCTCATTTGAAAAAAATTATCCATTTTCTTGGCTCAAAGCTACATAGTAATCATTTAAACATGATAGGCTGTGATATAAAATTTCGAGACCTGTCATTTGATACTGTGAAAGGAGAAAAAGTCTGTTTTTCTGATTTTAAGGATTACCTTATCTTTATTGTTAATACTGCATCTAAATGTGGATTTACAAAACAGTACAAAGAACTTGAAGAGATATATAAAAACAATAAAAACAAAAAAATTGTAATATTTGGATTTCCAAGTAACGATTTTGGAAAACAAGAACCCGGTACCAATGCAGAAGTTCGTGAATTTTGTGATATTAATTTCAAAATAACATTTCCAGTCTCAGAAAAAATCACGGTAAAGGGCAATGATAAGCATCCAATTTATCAATATTTACTTGCGAACTCTAAAAAAAAACATGAGGTTAAATGGAATTTTGAAAAATTTTTGTTAAATGGCAATGGTGATGTCTTAGCGAGATATTCAAGTTTAATAAAGCCAACTTCAAAAAAAATTGATTACCATATTCAAGAACATCTTGCTCAATTATGAACAAAGTCATGTATTACTTTTTTCGGAATTTTCCTTGTGTAGGGCACTTGTGCCTGACGGGGTGATCCGACAGCTTGTCATGTTTCGTTTTTCTTCCCGTGACTCGTTTTCGCCATAAACGATATGAGCTCGGTTTAAGTTTTGATTTCATGAGCTTGATCACTTGATCTTCCGATAAACCAAATTGAAATTCAATAGCCTCAAATGGGGTCCTGTCTTCCCAAGCCATTTCGATGATTCTGTCAATGTTAATTTCGATAAAACTGACTCCATAAGTCACATAAAAATCAGACATTCATAAAGAGCCAAGCTATCAAGAAAAAGTCTTAACGACAAACTAAACGCTTTAATATGGATTGAGCGTGCTGTTTGACTTTTTCTTTTTCTCGCCACTGATAAATGATGTCTTTGGCATGATTGTATACAAACTCGTGGTCTACACAAGGGTGAGGGTAGTCGGCTCCGGGTTTAAAATTGAATTGAATTTCATCTATCTTCGTTAACTGACTTGGGTCATGTATAAAAGGGGGTGGCAAATTTTTAAGTGCAGGTATGTAGGTTTTGATAAAATCTCCATGAGGATCTTGTTCGGTGGCTTGCTTTAATGGAGAATACATTCTGATGGTGTTGATGCCCGTGACTCCAGACTGTATTTGTATTTGAGGGTAGTGGATACCCGGCTCGTAGTCTAAGAATAATCTCGCTAAAATATTTGCAGGCTCTCGCCAATGCTGCCATAAATGATAACTTACAAATGATACTAACATAGCTCGCATTCTGAAATTAATCCAACCGGTCTCTTTTAAGCAAATCATACTGGCATCTATGATGGGATACCCTGTCCTGCCTTCTTGCCATAAATCGAGTAACTTCCAGTTTGGTTCTTCTGAGCGCATGCCATTAAACCCGGGGTTCATATTTTGAAGCTCCATGCCGGGCTGAGACTCTAGTTTTTGGATGAAGTGTGAACGCCAACGCAGTCTGCTTTTGAAAGCGCTTAAAGACTTTTTCCAATAGAAATCTTGATGTTGCTCATTATTCTGTAGCGATTCAACCTGCTGATAGACTTCTCTTAATGATAGAGAGCCAAAAGCAAGGTAAGGGCTAATTCTTCCACATGCTTTTCTTGATGTTGATGGTGAAGAGATGCCTTTCAAATACTTTGAACCCCTTACTGATAAGAAACTACGCAAGTATTTTAAGGCTAAAGAACGACCACCTTTTTGCCTATAGTTTCTGTCTGAGTGGTTTCTTAGGTTGGGAGTCAGTTTTATAGGGTCGTTTTTTAAGTGATCTGATGGTGCTACTAATTTCATGGGTGTTTTTACTAGCGAACTCCTCATGTACTTTTGCCAACAAGAAAACCAATTTCTCCTGTTTTTTAGTCCTCTCATAATGCCGTTGCTAGGGTACTCTATCCACTGAATCTTTTGATGAAGAAACCAATTTTTCATGGCTATATCACGCTTATAACTAAGGTGATTGCCTGTTTCTTCGTGGCTAAACACTTTTTGTATGTCAAATTTTTTTAAAAGTCTCTGAAAGCCATTGATAGCGGAGCAATGAAGTATGAGTAACCTCCCGTTTACGAAAGATAGCTCTCGATTCAGATCTTCAAGACTTTCTTTGGCGAATTTAAGGTGAGATATATGGTAATCATCGCCAGACATGATCTCTGGTTCGAAAAAATAAACACACAAAACGCTTCCTAACCGAGATGCTTCAAAAAGTGGTCGATGATCAGTAATGCGAAGATCTTTTTTGTACCATACGATGTTAATTTTTTCCCGCAAAAATTGAGCCTTTTAATTTGTAATTCTTTGTATGACTTGATCACCTAGTGTATTTAAAGCTATTTTTTTATCAGCGTCAAAACGATCGTAAATTTTTGTGATCATCACGCAGCGGATATTGGACCGCAAGTATTCAATGTTCTTTCCAACAAACCGCCAATAAAGAGCAGTCATTTCTTGCTCCCAATCACCCTTGGGGTAATCACTCATCTTTTTGATATAGTTTGCACCACATATGTACGGTTTTGTTGCAAATAGCCCTCCATCTGAAAATAAAGCCATGCCATACACATTAGGTCCCATCACCCAATCACTCGAGTCCACAAACATCTCCATGAACCACTGATGTGCAGCTTTGGGTTTGATCTCACAAAGGACCATCAAATTACCTAAAACCATCAGTCTTTCAATATGGTGTGCATAACCTATTTTTACCGATTTTTGGATAGCTAGATCAAGTGGCAGTATGCCTGTCGTTCCATCATACCAACATGGTTTGAAATTTCTCTGGTGGTTAAAAAAGTTTTTTGTTTCTTGTTGGTTTGAATAGTTTTGATAGATTCCTCGAACAAATTCACGCCAGCCAACTATTTGCCTCATAAAACCTTCAATAGAGGAATAATGTTCAGGTAAGTTGTCTTGGTCTACATCCTTGATAATACGTTCAATGATCTCTTGCGGTGTGATTAAACCACAGTTGATATATGGGCTAAGAATGCTATGAAAAAGCAAGTCTCCACGCGTTGATAAGGCGTCTTGATAAGGCCCAAATTTTGTCATTTTATTTTTGATAAAATGATCCAAAACCTTTAAAGCATACTGCCTTGTAGTACCCAACCAAAAGTCATCGGACTTTCCGGGATGACTTTTAAATAATTTATTTATAGATGAGATGACCTCTTTTTCATTTTTTCCTAATGAAGGCTGTAAATCATTAGGAATCTCAATTTTTTTTGGTAGTTTCTTTCTGTTTTCACCATCAAAGCTGAATTTACCTCCAAAAGGCTTATTGTCCTTTGTCATCAACCAGTTGTTTTCTTTTCTGATCGACTCGTAAAAATTTTTCATAAAAGGTTTTTTTGTTTTTTCTACATGCTTTTTAAATTTTTCTCTTGTGTAAATAAACATAGGAGATGAGATAATCTCATATGCAATGCTTTTTTGGTTGAGTGCATCTAAAATACGTTTTTCAAAAAATTTATCTTCAATTTCAAACATATACACTTTGTTGAAATTATTATTAGCAATGTATTCTAATAATTTGGTTTCATAGGGAGTTTCGTCTTGGGTTATTTTTTCGTAGTGGACGTTGAAAGTATTATCAACTAAATGATCAGCATAGTTACGCATAGCTGAAAGAAAAAGTATGATTTTGTGTTTATGGAACTTATAATATGTGCAGAGTTCGTAGTTTTCTGCCATGTAAATAGATTTTTGCTTTAATCGGTTTAAATGTTTGAGAGGAAACAACTGGTTTCCTAATATAAGTATTAAAGGTTGCGTTGTGCTCATAGAGTCTTTCATATTTGTTTTCTTAAAGGAACTCTTGTATTGCAAGATTTGGAGATACTGGAATATCAAGTGCTTCAAGAGCCATGTAGAGAGTTAGAACATAGATTCCTAGGAATAAAAAATTCGCTGATAATTTCACATCATTTTTTTGTAGGAAATCAAACAAACTTTCAAAAGAAGATTGAAATTTTTCGATGCTAAACTTTACTTCTCCGTTACGTCCATGCCCAAAATGATTCTCAAGTAATGAAATAAGTTGCTCGGTCTGTTTGTTATTAAAATTATTTTTAATCAGCCCTAATGATTTAGCTGATTGAAGCATGAGTTGGTTGTTGTTCTCATAAAAAGCTCTGTACATCTCACATAAATCTTGTTGGAAGCTTTTATCAAATGAATAAATTAAATTATTAGGAGACCAAAGTATTGTGTTGTCAGAATATGTAGTGAATCGAGAAATTCTTAGGTCTAAAAAACATCTTTTTTGAGAAAATAATTGTGAGAAATAAAGTCTTAGCAAATTTTGACCGAATGATTTTTTCTCTTTTTGTAGAGAAAGATATTTTGCAGGCTCTTTTTCTTCAAAAGTAAAAGGTGAGATTAGTTCTTTTTCAATCGTTTTTTTTGATTTTTCAATCCCTTTTTTTAAGAAAAAGTTTTTGGAGATGAACAACAAGTCTTTAAGAGCTGTTTTCCAATGAATAACTTTCAAAGCAGATGGTGAAATGTACTTGAGAAGGCTTTTAAGGTTTTTTGGTGTGTTTTTCAGAAACCATTTTTCATGAATCATTATTGTTTTCCTGCGGATTCTTTTTTTTCTTAATGTTCTTTAGGTGTTTTCCAAAATGTGACATGACAATTTTGTGGATGATCGCTTGCGAAAATAAATAAATCCACCAAGGCAAAGATGGTTTGTAGTCGTGAATTGCTGCAAATACGTGTTTTTTATCATAGCTTTCTCTGAATTCTAACCGACCTCGTTTACTTTTTTTTACGAGTAACCCACCTGTAATGTAAAACAGCTGTCGGTCACTAGTACTTCTGTTTTGTGCTAATTTAAGATGGAGCAGTGGAGCAGGTAAGCCCATGAATTTAAAAATTACGTTTTCTTCATCAGTTTTTCCAACAATGATTCTTGATATAGCCTTAGGTAGCCAACGAGTATACGTTTTTGCAATGTCATGTGCATTAAAGTCGCGAGGCAATGGCAATCGTTGAATAGAGCGTACTTCATTTCTAGATTTGGTTTTTTTGCTAGGTCTACCATGCAAAATCTTTTTCTTTCCTTCCTTGTTAGGAAGAGAAACTGTAATAGCTTTCAGTATGCTTGTGTATTCAGGTTGTAACTCTGGAGTAACAGCGTGTTTTGGGTTGACAGTCATCGGTGTCGTTAAGCTATCGACAAGTGGGTACACCAAGCTTTTAGAAGCTCCTGTGATAAGTCTAATCCATAGTTTGCTAAACCAAACAGGTATGTTTGGCAAGTTGATTAATTTCCGTTTTAAATGAGCTGCTTTTGCAGTTGTTGCAATGAGCTCTTTGTAGCTAAGTACTTCTGGAGAGCCACAGTCAAAACTACGATTCATGGCTGTAGAGTTATCAATACAAGCATTTAAAATGTAAATTAAATCATCAATAAAAATCGGCTGGCAAGGTGTATTTGCCCAAGCTGGAAGCCCCATTGATGGCAGCCTATAAACAAGTTTTTTTAATAGAATAAAAGAAGATCCTAATGGACCTATAATCAAAGAACTTCTTAGGACTGTTAAAGGTATTTCTGTAGATGCTAATACATTTTCTACCTCTACTCTGCTTTTTAGATGTGTTGATAGTTTCTTTTTGGTTCTGGGTACTATTCCGCTGACATAAACAATTTGTTTGAGGCTATTGGTTTTGGCAGCACGAGCAAAGTTATCAGCCAATAGATAGTCGTAATCTTCGAATGAACCTTGATTCAGTCTATTAGATTGCAGCATGCTATGAATAAGGTATATTCCAATATCGCAATTTTTTAATGCTTCTTCGCTATCTTTGAGGGAATAAAAGTCTGCAACTCTGTGCTCGATACGTGGATTACTCGAGCTTATAGGTTTTCTTGATAAAGCAACTATATTGTGTGTAGTGTTGTTTAATAAAAATTCAATTAAATTTTTTCCAACAAAACCCCGTGCTCCTGTAATTGCAATTTTCAATAATACCTCAATTAAAAGAGTATCATGACAGCAATCTCATTTTGGGTCAAAGCACTGTTTCAGAATTGGTTGGTATACTCACTGTATAACATTCATAATTGATGCTTTTTTGCTTGGTGGCAAATAAGGAATTTCTCATGTATCCGAGTTAACATTTACAGTGTACTCATATTTATGGCTGCCTGAGCAAGCATTGTAAACCAGTCTGTAGTTAACCCTTAAGCTACATAAACTTTTAATTTTGGTTCAAGCTGCTCTAAATAACCAAGAAGCCTATCAACCGTAAAAAGGTCTATTCTGTATTTAATAATTTCATTAATGCGAGCTGGATCGACGGCAAGTTTTTTAGCGAGATCTTTTTGACTCATTTCATGTTTGCGAAGATAAATCACAAACTGCTTACAAAGTTCAAACTTAAGAAGTTGAGACTTTGAAGCGTTTTCAGGGAGGCCGTGAGAAGGGGCTACATTCTCAAGCTTTTTTCGCATTTTTTCTAAGGTTTTTTTATCTGGCATGCTCATTTATTGATTTCTTTTGGAGTGGACCCCTGTTTAGGCTACCTTGTTTAAGTTAATTTTGTAGTACTCCGTTGGGCTCATCATATCAAGTGCAGAATGAGGAGCCCTGTTCATTATAGTCTTTAAGCCACGTAGGTAGCATGCTGATTGTACTGCTAGCCGTTTCACAGTCATTAACATACACGTAGTCTCTTTTGATTGTCT
>JALZUQ010000051.1 GCA_023301465.1 Oligoflexales bacterium | reverse complement strand
CAAAGAAGCTTGTTCTGATTCCAAAGAAGCTTGTTCTGATTCCAAAGAAGCTTGTTCTGATTCCAAAGAAGCTTGTTCTGATTCCAAAGAAGCTTGTTCGCCTAGGTAATCAGAAAGAAAAATTGGTGCCACAGAAAGCGGTTGTTTCTTTTGAAATTGCTCCCAAAGATCTAATGCGTGAGCTAGAACAAGTTGGTATTTTTTGCCGGTGAAAAACTCTAGTTCCTCGACAATTTTATAATCTGTTACATCAATACTGGCTATGAAGTGGATTCCCTCGTGGCTCCAAAGTGGGATACAAAAGTATTGCAACATAATTGCAAAGTTATCATCACTGAGATTTGGCTTAAATCTTTGCCACTCTGCTTTAGAGATGACCTGTTTAGAGTCTAAAACACCTGCTTGTGCTTTAAACAATTCGTCAGGGCTGCATATATTTTGGGCTAACAGAGTCTTCCCTAAGGCCTCAAAGCCGGAGTCAGCAGTGTTTTCTAGAGACGGCACTCTATCGGGCCACTTGCTCCCTAAAATGCTTATAAGATTGAGATTTTCGCTTTGCATATTGGTCCCAGACAATTATGATCGAGAAATTAAATGCTTTGAGTAAGAGTCTCAAAAAACAAGAGGAAGAACAATGACCAAAAAGAAGAACTTGGATCGAAAAAAACTAGTAGCACCAGATGCCTTTGAACGTGGGTCTGCGAACGCCGTTAACTGGATGAAAAAAAACATGATATTACTCTCAGTGCTTGCCGTTGCTGCAGTAGTGCTAGTTAGCGTGTTTTTTGGTTCTCGCTATATGAAAGATAGTAATAACTCAAAACTCCGTACAGAACTGTCAGCTATTGATGCACTAAATGCCGAAGAAGTTGATGGCATTAAAGATCAAAGAGATAATCTCATCAAAAAAGTTAGTGACCAAACAGCAGAAATTGCAAAAATCAAAAAAGCGAATGCTACAGACCCAAAAATTGCAACTCTTGAGGCATCAAAGAAAAGCTTAGAGAAGCAACTCAAAGACTTGCTTCCTGACCATTCCGGTTCTTTGCAAAAGTACGTTGATTTCTATAATTCAAATAAAGCTTCACCTGCAGGTTTAATGGCTGGTGTTCAAGCTGCAAAAATCCACGTTCAAAAAAAGGACTATGCGTCTGCAACTCCAATATTGAATCATGTTGTTGAGAATGGGGGAGATTTCCCATTTTTTGATATTCAGATCAGACTTTATCTTGTCAGTTTACTAGAAGAACAAGGTGAGTTTAAGCAAGCTATTTCTAAGATTGACGCTGTCCTTAAAAAACCTTTGCATGAAGATATTATGCCTTTACTACTACTCACAAAAGGCAGGTTGCAAATCTTTGATAATGATCGTGAAAACGCAGTATCAACACTTAACAAAATTATCAAAGATCACTCTAAGAGTTATGAGGCTAGCCAAGCAAAACAATACAAAATATATGCGAGTCGTGGATAATGCGATTATTTTATATTGTCTCTTTATGTTTCATGATGCTCGGTTTTCTAAAAGCACCACGTCAAAATATGATGGTTTTCAACCCAGCATCTGATTCACAAAAGACCATTGGAACGATTTCAAACAACCCAACTCTGCCTCTGAATGAGACTTTTATTGTTGTTGGTGAAAAAAACGGTTGGGTCCGCCTCTACGACTTAAAAAGACGTTCAACGATTTGGTGGGTTCAGCTTAGTGATCGTTTATCTGCAGCAAGCTTAATTGGTAACGATATTTTTCTTTCTGATTTAAGTGGAGAATTAACGTCAGTTGACTTTCAATCTGGAAAGGCTTCTTGGACAAAAAAACATCAAGGCTACACTTTTAAAAAACCGATAAATGCTCCGTGTGGCATAATCATTCAAACAGCCAACCAGCAAATTGTGTGTTACGACATCAAGACCGGTCAAGAAAAATTCACAACACCACTTGGAAGCTATAGCGGTGCTGCAGTCATTCGCTCTTATACAAAACCCGTAGTTCATAACGGTCAAGTGTTTGCAGCTTCTGATGCAGGAATTGTTTTAAAGCTAGATGGTATAACTGGCAAAATTCTTCAAAAAAGTGCTCCTTTGTCAGTAGGTGCAAAGTTTAGGGGAGTCATTGGCAACCTGTTTGTTAGTGGTCAATCGATTTTATTTGGTGAGTACGGTGGAAAACTCAATAAGCTTGATGTATCAACATTAAAAATAACACAAAGTGTCTCTTTTGGAAGACTGTATGATGTGAAGTACAACTCTAACTCTGTATTGATCTCTTCAAAAAATGGTTCAGTGAAATCGTTAGATTTGAATACCTTTCAAGAAAAATGGGCATATCAACATGATGAAAATGTTAGCCATCTTCAGTGGGTCTCTGACTCATGGTATGGAGTAGGTTCTCGTGGAAGTCTTTTCAGTCTTAGTGTTTCTGGTCAGCTTCGTTGGAGAGACTTTTTAGAAACAGAACTAAGACAAAATATTTTCAAATGTATGGATTCAATTTGTTTTAGTTCGGCTTCTTCTAGTTTATACTTTTATAAACGGTAGTTTTTCAACAAGGAGTTGTTCATGGATCATGCGGTTGCTGTTATTCTTGCTGGTGGAAGTGGAACAAGGTTTTGGCCGATGTCCACAAAGAAAGAACCCAAACAACTATGTCATGTAGGTGGTATGGATCAAACCATGCTAGAATTGACGCTTCAGCGACTTGATGGTTGGATTCCTGCCGAGAAAAGAATTATCATTACCAATAGCGATTTAGTTGAACCCACAAAGAATATTTGCGGGGCTAAAGTAGCTCATGTTATCTCAGAGCCAGTTGGAAAAAACACTGCTAATGCATTGCTTCTCGGGGCACGCGTGGCTCGTAAGCTTGACCCTGAAGCTGTTATGTTGTCTTTTCACGCAGATCATCTCATACGAGAAGAAGATCTCTTTAGGTCTTGCTGCAAGATGGCTTACAATGTAGCTGAAGAGAAAAAAACAGTATTAATGGGCATTAAACCCCGTCACCCCGAGACCGGTTACGGATACATTGAGATTGCAGATAAACACAAGTCCGAGAACTCTCTAGATGCATTTCAGGTAACTAGTTTTAAAGAAAAACCTGATATTGCAACTGCAAGAGAGTATGTCATTAGCGGTTGTTACCTTTGGAACTCAGGCTTGTTTTCTTGGAAAGCCTCTTATTTTGAAGAGTTGTTTGAAAAATATATTCCAAAAAATGCTGACAAAATGAAATCTGTCAGTGCGGATGATATTATTGCAGGAAACTTTGTATCAGAGTTTTCTGAATTAGAGAGTATCTCCGTTGATCATGGCATTCTAGAAAAAACAGATGGCATTATTGCAATTGCATGCCCATTTGAGTGGTATGATGTTGGTTCTTGGTCTGCGATTCGTGAGTGCTTTGCTGTGAATGAGACAGAAAGTTATGAAGAAGGTCAAGTCATCAACCTTGATTCAGAATCCGTTACTTTGGTGAATCGTTCCGATAAAATCATGGCTGCAGTTGGTTTGAAGGACGTTGCGGTTGTTGCGACTGATCGTGCAATTTTGGTGTGTTCACACGATCAAGCTCAAAAGGTAAGTCAACTCGTTAAGCTCATGAAAGAACAAAAACTCGATGACTACCTTTAAGGGTTTGGTTAACGAATAATTTGTTTTTTTGTACTCTTCTTTTTCGATAAAACAGTGTTTTTAAGGGCTTGGTCAGCTCCGATAATTTGCAGTGCAAGTTTTGGAGTGCCAACCTTATCTTTGAATACTAGCTCTTTATTTGCAATAAAAAGGTTTTCTCCATCATAAGTATGAATAAGTCCTGAGACATTCATTGTTCCAAGTTTCTCTTCAATTTGTTGGTAAGTTCCAAAAGTCTTTGAAACAGAGATGTTGAGCTTCACGATCCGATTTTTTTTGTCAAAGCCAGTAGGTTGAATTTCAAATTTATGCTTTCCAATATGGAAGGTGCTGGTATCGTTTAATCGTGCTTTAAGTGTACGAAACACTTTTTTCTTGGGTACAAACTTATTTCTAATATTATCTTGCAGGTCTTTTGTTTGAATAAGACTGAACTCATGAACACCTGCAAGAATTTTGAGGCGTGGCGTTTTTTTGACAAGAAGTGACCCATCTATGTTGCCAGTGCTTTTAAAAACTCTAGAAATATTTGGAAGCTTTGTTCCCATTAAGTTGGAGCTGAATGAAACCATGCAAAAGCCAAGGGTCAAAAGACAAATAAAAGATTGGTTCATAAGATTGATAACGTACATACGCATTTTCCATTTCTTTCTGAGTTTTAATTGTTGGAGACTATAGGTAAATGATAGCAAAAAATGATATATTTGTACTGGGAATAAACAGCCTTGATGTTGTTAAATGCGGGGGGAAGTATGCTTTCTAAGGATAGCTCTAGTTATTATAAGTATTTATTAGTGATAGCATTTGCATGGATATGCCCAATTGCACTTTGGTGGGCAACAATTGCTCAGCCTAATGACCGCGACTTTAATCTAAGAACTGACGAAATACTTCAACAAGGCAAACAAACCGTTACAGATTTTGAGGCAAAATTTGGAGCAGTTCCAACTAATTTAAGTATGCTCCGCTCATTCGCAAAGCTATCGAATGCTTCTTTTGCCCCTTATGATACCAATAACCAACGATTAGACTTTGTCCGGTTTGACGACTCACACTATGTTTTGAGATCTTTTGGAAAAGATGGTTTTCAAAACCATGGAAAAAGCTCTGATGATAGACTCATTGGCCGAGTGATTGCCGTTCCAAAATCACAATATACTGATTCTCGTCAAAATTCATTTAGAACCCATGCTTATGATTCTGGACTGCTATTAGGGTCTGTATCCAATGATAAGCGTTGGTACGCTCAGTTATATGTTGATAAGTTGACGGGTTCAAAAAGACTTGTGACAAGAGATTTGAGTCGTAAAGACCATTACTTAATTGCATACCACGATGGAGTGGAAGAGTTTTATTGGGTGCCGGGCACACAAAAGATCATCTTTACTGCAACTTCAAGTGGTAGGTACCAAGATGGTTTGTTTCTTTGGGACTTATCAACGGATAAAACAGTAGACGTACTTAAGGCTGCAAAAACATTTTCACCGAATATTGAAGTGCTTTTAGGTGATGTCGAAAGGTTTCATTTGTCTCTTTTAAAGCTTGATAAGCAAAGCAATAAACTATATTTCTTAATGTTTCCGAACCAACACAGGCCGCTATCTCCTTTTAGTTGGATTGGCATGAGCTCCATATTCACTTTAGATCTTGCTTCAGTAACCCTAAAATCCCCAAGGCCAAAAATTAAAGAGCATATTCTTGATGAGACATATAGCTTAATGAAAGCATTTTGGAAGTCTACTAACTTTCCTTCTGCTGGCACGATGACTCAAAAGAAATACACAAAGCTTCGACTTCAAAATGTAAAAAAACGCCTTGAACTGTGGAGCCCATTTATAAAAGAAAATTATCACACCCCAATTAGTGGGTACGCAACATGGCGTTGGATCATTGATCATCTAGAAGCTTATGGTGATCAAAGGTATGAATCATTAAAAGATCAGATTATTATAAACTTAAAACAACTCAGCGAACTACTTGCAAGAGATAGGGTCGCTCCAAGCTACCTCAGATCTCTTGCTCACTTTGTATTCCAAAGAGTAGAGTCAGATCAAATTGATTGGCTCTTACCACAGCATTAACTAATTTTTTCGAGAACCTTTGTGCTTCTTCCTACAAACTCAATCATAGCATTTTGATCCAAAGAGCCTTGTTGGATTCTTGCTAAATCATAGACATATTTGACCATAAGCTCTTCCGTCTCTTTGTCTGGGTCTAGTCCGCTAATTTTTGTGAGAATTTTTTGGATTGCTGGGTTATTTTTGTTAATAAGTAAGGTTTGCTTTGCATTAAGCATTTCACTGATTTGAGATACATCCATCCCTGAATTCATTTTAGCCATTTCTTTATACCGACGCATGGTTTCGTCCTCCATCAGCATGGCAGGAATATCGGCAGTCTTAAGTGCTTCTACTTTGATCTCGATAGATGGGTTTAAATGTTTTTGAAAGCTTTCAGTAAGTTTTTCATTTTTATTTTTACTGTCCTTTGCATCTACTACAATATCGGATGAAGCGTCTGTATCAATAAGGTGAGATATTTTTTGGCTGTCGACACCTTGAAACTTTAAGCCAATATCAGAATCAGCTTCAAGTTGAGAAATAAAATGAGTGTCTACCATTTGGTCTAATACGATAACAGGTATTTTAGCGTCTTCATATGACTTGATGTATGATGCTTGTGTTAATTTACTCGTGCAATAAACCACTTCTTTGACATCACCAAGTTTCTCTTTGAGTTCAGTGATGTTGTAAAACTCTCCTGAAGTGGTTTCTAGTAGGACATGGTTTTTAAGTTTGTCGGAATAAATCTTGTCGTTTAGCATTGCGAATTTCACAAATGATCCGAGTTTTTGCCAATCACCTTCGAATTTTTTACGGTCTGTTTTTTCAAACCCAACAATTTTGTCTAAGATTTTTTTAGCAAGATGTTCTCTTATTTTACGAACCAATGGATCTTTATTTAGAGCACTTCTAGAAACGTTTAATGGAATATCTGGGCATTCTAAAGCTCCTTGAAGAAAGCCTAAAAACTCTGGAACAACTTCTTTGCAATGCTCGGTAACATAGACTTGGTTACAAAAGAGTTTGATGTTGCCTTCTTGAAGGTTAGTTGCGTTGGAAATGTCTGGGAAAAACACAATTCCTCGCAAATTAAACGGATAATCAAAGTTGATGTGAATCCAAAATAATGGGTTATTTTCGGTTGGGAATAGTTCTTGGTAGAATTTTATGTAGTCTTCGTCTTTTAACTCAGATGGGCTCTTGCTCCATAACGGTGTTGGGGTGTTTAAGGTGTCTTCTTTAAACTCAACAGGGTATTTCATGAACCTACAGTATTTTTGAAGCACTTCCTTGATGTGTGCTTCTTCTAGGAATTCTTCAGACTCTTTGTTGATGTGAAGAATAATTCTTGTTCCTATGGTGTCTTTGTCGCAGCTTTTGATTTGAAACTCTGTTGAGCCATCACAGCTCCAATGAACAGCTTTTTCATCTTTTCTGTATGATAAGGTTTGAATCTCAACTTTATCGGAAACCATAAAAGCAGAGTAAAAACCAAGACCAAAATGGCCGATGATTTGGCTTTGTTCGTTGTCTGCTTTGTATTGATCTACAAAGTCTTGCATGCCAGAAAATGCTACTTGATTAATATATTTTTCAATTTCGTCGGCATTCATTCCGATGCCATTGTCTTCAATGATTAGCTGTCTTTTTTCTTTATCGATTTTGATGGTGACTTTTGGTGTGCCCGGATCTTTTGAAGGTTTATCCGTTAAAGAAATTTTTTGGAGTTTTGTGATAGCATCCGTAGCGTTTGATACGAGCTCTCTGACAAAGATGTCTTTGTCATCATAAAGCCATTTTTTAATGATGGGTAAAATATTTTCTGTGTTGATAGAAATGTGACCTGATTTTTGCATCTTTGTAACTCCTTGACTAGCAGCGGGATTTTGCAATTTCACCAGCTATTTGTCAACTACTTCCTATGGGCTGAAATGGTTTTGAAAGCTAAAAAAGGGTAGATTTTCAAGTCGTTTACAAAGGTTTTGCGTGCTTTTAATAAACGTTTTTGCGTTTTTTTGAGCTCCCATATTTTTAAAAAGGAATCAAGAATATTTTCGAACCCTACGGATTGGATGGCATGTATGTTTGAACCTCTATAATCGTTTAAATAGGTAGGTGTAAAACGGCTAGCTGCTAATCCTGCTAGTTCATTCCATGGCTCAATCTTTGTGATGTAGGCAGTGAAGTCTTTATAGCGTATTTCTGATGTGGTTTTTAAAAAATCAGAGGAATCAAGCTCTTGTATTAAAAGATTTTTTTGAATATTCGGCAGGTAAAAAAAGTTTTTCTTTATGCGGCTGGAGTTTGAGATCAATAAGTGAAACCTTTGATTTGACCTACCAGCAGCAGGTGTTTTCATAAGGTCTGTAAAATGAGATTTTTCAAAAAACAGTGGGTTTTCAGAAACAGTTTTTTGAGCTGAAATATAGACTTGGTGGTAAATAGATAAGATGTCTTTATTGCGTATGGCTTGATTTCTGTGGTTAAAGCCTATGGTTAAGTGTTCATGGGCATGATGCTCAGTGATGCCAATTTTAGTTTGTTTAAGCTCTTCTAAAGTATATCTAGGCAGGTTTTTGGTAGAAAAAGCTTGAGTCTGAGATATGGCACTTTGAAGAAGTGCACTGATCATGCTTAAAACATCATTAAACGAGCGGAATTGAAACGTTTGATCACTGTCAGGGTATAGGCCCTTGTTTTTTTTGTAGTGCTTTTTAAATTCTAAGTATTTAGATGTCTGCAAGTACTTTTCTTTGTTTATATCCCAAGTTTTTTTCTCTTGAGTAGATGGAGTCGGGTAAAAAAGCAGGTTAAAAAGACTCCAACGTCTACCACGTATTTTTAAGTGAATTTTATTTGGAAATAACGGATCGCAAGGCTTCATGATAATGTTTTGCCAATATTTTTTTTGTGGGTGATTTGCTAAATGATACTTAATAATACTGTATGACAAGTAATAATCGTCACATCTCACCGGGGCTTGATTATCCCAAAAATACTTTCCTAACGTAAACTTTGCGTTTAATACTCCAGATTTTGATTGGTATGTAAGAGAGTGATCTTTGCATTGAACACATTGTAAGAGATCTTGCTTGTTTTTTTTGAATAATGGCTTCAAAAAAAAACTAACGGCATCATTTGAGGAAGCCATCGCAGGGTGAGTTTTATGGGATTCTTGAATGACTCCAATAGTAATAGGACCTTTTTGCCCAGCAAACATCATTTGGACAAAACACAAATTGATTAAAAAAAGAATGAATATTCGAAACATAAACTTCGTCGTCAAGAAAAACCGGTTATAATAGATGACTTTACTATGAGATAATCAATAAGACCAACGAAAAACAAGAATAGGTGATATCAGATGTCATATATATGGTTCTTAGTCATGGTGTTTATTTTAGCTTCTTGTCAAACTAATCATGAATTAAAGTTTGATGAAGATCAAAAAAGTAAAAAGCCTCATATTGATTGGAATGACCTTCTTACTAAAAAGAAACATAAACTAAAGATTCATGCGAAAAGCTATATTGATCATGGTAAACGCAGTAAAAGATATCGCGAAGTCCCTGAAACCATCAGAAGGCAACCTGTACTGGCAAAACTTGCAATTGATCATTTTGTCAGCGACCCAGAACCAATTGATAAGGGTGTTTACGGAAGAGTGGGTGATGTCACAAAGTTTGTTGCCCTTAAAAAAGATATTAAAGATAGCAACCGCCTTTATTGGGCTCAGGTAAAAACCCTGTCAGAAAAATATGGTTGTTTTATTAGAAGTCGCTGGAAAAAAGCAAATATCATGGGCTTCCAATGCCGAGATAAAAGAACAGTTGTTCAATGGAGATATGAAGGGGACGACTATATAGGCTTCTTATCTAAGCAATATGATAAAAATGGAAGGCCTATCATTGTACGTAATCATGAAGTGGTTAAAAAAGGTGCTTTTAAAAAGCATGTGAGTCGTGGTTCGTTTCAAGAATCAGATTTTTTAAGATAGCTTTTATGGAGAGTGGAGGGGGGTTTCCCCGGGTTTTCCCCGGGTCCCGTTTGGCGATTAATGAAGGTCATATGTAGGTCTTATGGTTGGTCTTCCTCTTTGGAAGAATCGGTTGGGTCGTATGTAGGTTAAGTTGAAGGACCGCCTCTAAAGTCATTAATAATAAAGCAAGTACGGCGCCAGTTTTTCAAGTTCTTGAAATATTTCTTTAAAATTTAATAATAACAGTTAGTTATTCTGATTTGAGTGGTTTTCTACCCAGTCAATACATCTAGTAGATAGTCTCAAAAGTGTACCAGCTGAGACAAAATGACTCCAAAAATGAGTCAGTTTGTCTGATTGATTATGTGTTTTGAAGAATAGTGTGTTAGTGAATAAGCTCGTTAACTTTATTTGGAGTACAGAAGAAAGTGAAAGCATTAATCATTTTAATTATTTTAGCAGTTGTTGGTTTCTTTGTTGTTCAGAACCTATCTACATCTTCAACGGATGGCGTTAGTGAATCAAAAGGCATACTGGGCGATGCAATTGATGGCGTAAAAAATGCTGCTGGTGATGCAGTAGACGGTGTTAAAAACGCGGCTGGTGAAGCAGTAGACGGTGTTAAAAACGCAGCTGGTGAAGCAGTAGACGGTGTTAAAAACGCAGCTGGTAACGCAGTTGATGGTGCAAAAAATATGGCTGGTGATGCAGTGAACAGTGTAAAAGATGCAGCAGGAAATGCAGTAGACGGCGTTAAAAATGCAGCTGGTAATGCAGTTGATGGTGCG
>JALZUQ010000050.1 GCA_023301465.1 Oligoflexales bacterium | reverse complement strand
TGCTGTCTCATAACCGATTGGTCCGGGGTTCAAGTCCCTGTGGTCCCACCATCATTTTCTTAATAAAAACAATTAGTTAGAACCGTCAGGGAATTTAAGAATTTTCTGATTTTTGTCCGCGTGGCCACCACGTGGCCACGATGGTGCACCAAACACTAGTCGAACCCTTTCGGTATGCTTAGTCACCACAATGGGGCATATCAAGCCAAACAAGCTCAAATTCGACGAATTTTCGCACCAACACCCACATATGGTAGGCTCAGCTCTATCTTACAAAACTCGCTTACGAATTTTTTATTCCTATTAAAATCACAGGATGCTCAAGCGCACTTGGTGGCATTTTGTCTGCTGCTTCATTCAAGCCCCAGCCATTTATTTACGCTTCTTTACTCCCTAAAAAAAAGAAGGAAAGGCTTTTTCGGCTTCGGGAACTCAAAAAACAAGATACGCACATTGTATTACTTGACACACCGTACCGATTTTTACAGCTTTGTGAAGAAATCAAACAAGTTTTATCAGCCTCAACAAAAATAGTGGTTACTCAAAACATTGGTTTACCTCATCAAAAATATTACTATCTGCCCGTGAAAGACCTAGAGATTATGCCTTTTAAAAAAACGGATTTATTTATCTGTATGGTCCAAAAAAACTAGCTCCAGTCTACAAATTACCACTTTAATCAGAGGCTAGCTTAAGCCCTAAATCTCTAAGTTTATTAGGTTTAACCGACTTTATTTCTTTTTAAATCTTACCGTGATATGACACAGCTTTAGAATGGCTTTCTATAATAAGGAACTTAATCCATGCTTCAAAAGTGCCGCAGCTTTATTATTTTATTCTTTCTTTTTTCAAGTTCTTTGTTAGCAGCAGGTGAGAAAAACAGCGACTGCAACGAAGGTTTTACAATTAGTATCAAAGCAAAAGGAAAAGCCTCGTTTCTTTCCAAACTCACTGCTAAGGCTGATGACTATTATCTTCAGCCAAAAAAATATTATCATTACAGATCAACTTCTATCATCCACTCAAATAATCTTGAACCAATGGAAATTACAAGTGAGTATGTTGCGATGTTAGAAGTGTTGCCAAACTTTGAAGGTCGATCAAAAGTTCAAAAAAACACACGGTTTTTAAAAGAGCATCCACCGACAAGCTTGTATGAAGTTAAAGAAGAAGGAAAATCTCTATACTGGGACGATCATAAAGGTTGGGAAATAAAAAACCAAACTCCTGATGTAGAGTTTGGTTGGGAATATGAACTTATAAATGATGATGGCAATTTATCATATTATAAATACAGAAAACCCACGCATGATGAAGTCTCACAACATGGTGGATACAAAGATATTGTTGCCATAGAGATGACTTTAAAAAGTGAGAATAAAACCGTGAATGTTAAACTCAAAGCAACTTCCTTTGTCTCAAAAAAAGTTGGATTTTTAGGAATGACCTCTAGTAACGAATCTAAAGGTTTACATAACGAGGAACACACGTCGTCAATGAACGTCACCGCTGGGTTAGTAGGAATATATTATGAGTTGCCAACTGGTTTCATAGCCGAATAATTTTAGGCTATTTTTTAAAGAAACATATTATTTGAATAGCTAAGCTGTTGGTCTGCAATCTGAATGAGACCAACACTTATCGGCCTGCAGTGTATTGCAATGCGACATATCAGCAAAAACGATCATATTTCAAACGAATTTTCGCATACTATATAAATCGCGACAGGTACACACTATACTATTTTGATCTCAAGGGAGGCATTGATATGGATCCCATTGCACTGATTTCAACAGGAAATTTTTCACGGTATGTAATATTGGTGATCTCTACTTGCTGGATTTTTAAAATCGCATAAGACTTCATCTGTGAAGAGTCCCTCTCCCACCCATAAAAAAACCTTTCTCCATTTTTAGCAGTTCTGAATGACAACGGTTCAACTATTCTAAATTTTTCATGGTATTTCAATTTAACACAGACCCTATTACCTGCTGCAAACTGTATTTGATGCAGTAGAATATCCTTAGAGTCTACGCCATTATACCTACCAATAGAAAAGACTGGCTCATCTTTGCCAGAAACCGGAGGTAAGTCTTGGATTTCAAGACTTCCATGTAGCCAGTCAAAAAAAGGAGACAGATCATCCCAGAACGATTGTAAAGATGGTAAGTTCGGCAATTGATGGGCTAGCATATTCTCCCATTGAGGTTTTAATTCCTCAATTTTTTCATGGTTTTTTATATTCTCGAATTTTGGCACATCAATATTTTTATAACGGCATTTTTCAGTGAGCGTAGACAGAATGAGGTCTGGATTCTTAAACAACCCTCTGTTTCTAAAAAAATGCACAACATCGTACACATCACGTGGCCTGGCTCGCTCTGCTAATGCTCTTATTTTCTCAGCAACCACTTCTTCAAAAGCGTAGCATATGGCATAAATACCCTCCTCCGGAAAATCAGAATAAGGATGATGAACCTCTTTGAGAGCAGGATCAAGAACGATAATTTCGTCCGTGGTTAGGTCTAGCTTGATAGATGCAAAACCTGCCTTACGCCTTAATGGACCATTATATTGAAGCTTACCTTGTGCGAAATACTTATTGTTACCTTTATCTATTACCTTGAACTTAAAGCGATCCTTAATAAAATCAATTCCTGTCTCTTCATAGACTATATCTGCAATGTTTTTGAAAATATCTAGTAGTATTTCAGGCTTCATTTGAGATGAATCCGTTAGTGTAAAATCTAAATCTTCTGAAAACCTGAAGGTTTCAAAAAAACATTTTTTGAGGCTTGTCCCACCTTTAAAAGCCCAGCCCTGAGTCGCAAAATGCCTCTTTATTCCAAAGAGAATCCAGCCGAGAACGTAGTCTTTCTCTACTGTATCAGGTCGCAGCCCTAGGTCTTGAGCTATCTCTAAAATTTCAGACTTTCTTATCATACTCTCTCATCCAAGACCTTGAAACTTTCAGTTTCCAAACCTTTAAAAACTCACAACTCTCCAGAGTTGAATCGAGTTCTGAGTAATTTAAAGAGATTAAACCTCGTAGTTTATTGATTTTTTTTTGCTCAATACTTGTGAATAACTCCAAAATAAAACCCAATCTTTTAAAGATAGTCTTATTCTTCATTTTTTTACCGTAATTGATTAACTCATCAAAATCGAAGTATTCTGAGTTAAAATATTCGACAAAAATATCAGATACAATTCGAATCCCCCCAACTAACTTAGGGTCATCCAACAGATCAATCATCGTCTTACTAGGATCACTGACCCGAATTTTTTGATCTCCGTACCAGACATTTTTTAAACCAAACACCTTGTAACTTGAAGTTGTTTTCAGCTTAAATTTCAAACCTGAGTGTTTGGGATTTCGATCTTTAATTTGTTTTAAAGTGAAAAACATGGTTGTTTCGCCTATCTGTTCTGATAAATCCCAATGCTTTACAGCAGAAAAACCGCCAACATATCCTGGCCCATATAAAACTGTAGCGACTAAGTTTGGTTCTTCAATGGATGGAATACTTTTTTTGGAAGAGAGGTCTATAGGAGTATAAAACCCACGTTTTATTCTACCGATCCACCCACTTTTGTGCCACCGAGAGAGCAAACGCCCTGCTTCTTGCTTACTTACACTAAGAGTCTCAGATACTTCTTTTGAGGTAAGAATAGACGGGCTATTTCTCAGTACTTCGCCAAGTTTCGCTCTATATTTCTTACCTATTCCTGCTAATTTTTCCATGTTTAAATTATACCACTGTTGCCCTATTCAGGCAATAAAAAGACATTCAACAAATAAAATATATAATATTTTCAAGGCCTTAGAATATTTGAGGTTTGAGGCGAATTTTCTAACTAGCATAAGCACCAAAACCCCACGAAGAGCTTAGCTCACCTAGCACACGAGATCATTTTTCAAAGCAAAAGACAAAATTCACCTCAAATAAAATACGACCGTTATCACTTTTTTTAGCAAAGGAAACAGTCTTCAAATAATATACAAATTGAAAGACCACCATTTATAATATTTTTTTTGAAAAATTTTCACCGAATTACTCAAGATGATTTAGATCATGAACTTAACAAGTTGAAACTAGACCAGCACTAAAATCTGTGTCATAAATTATACGAGTTTTTGAATCCAACCGGTTAATAACCGATGAAACCGTGGCCCGTACGTGGCCCAGAGAAATGAAAAAGAATGAAACTAAGTGAAAGAAACCGAAAGTGAATTGGGATCGAAAAAGACTTTAAGTTGTTGTCGCTCTTAACTTTGAACGAATAATTATATGAATCAAACACCTTACGGAAACACTAAAAAAACCATAACTGCGGCTCATAACCGATTGGTCCGGGGTTCAAGTCCCTGTGGTCCCACCATCATTTTCTTAATAAAAACAATTAGTTAGAACCATCAGGAAATTTGAGAGTTTTCTGATTTTTGTCCGCGTGGCCACCACGTGGCCACGACGAAAAATTTTCGTGGCCATGCGGTGTATCAAACCAAACAAACAGATATCCGTCGAATTTTCGTATCACCCCCCTCCTATGCTAGGTTCAGTCTTTTTTTAGAGACTAAAAATGAACCACACCTACAAAAAACATGATCACAGACTAAAGATACTTTTCCATCAATCTAAAAACCCAGATCTGTTTTCTAATCTAAACATACCAAAATCAACCATCAGAACTTGGATCAAAAAACCACTCTCAAATATTGTTACTCACCCTAGCCTTGATAAACTAGAAAATGAGCTAGTCGCTGAGAATTCAAACCTGAGAAAGAAACTTCTAGAAAACAATACTCTATCAACCCTCACCCTCTTTACGTTCAGACTGTTTGGGCTTCAAATACAGTTTCGAAAACTAAAAGACCTTGAAACAAAAAGAACTCTTATCTCAAAGATCAAAAAATCCATGCAAATTATTCCTTTGAATGACATTTTAGAAACACTCTCCTTATCACCTCAAAGATTTAAGTTTTAGTCTAAAGAAGCGACTGATTGCAAGCTGGAAGAAAAAACGTGTCAAAAGCTTCGACCCACTGCGTTGCGGTAAACCATCAGATATACCGACTATTTGGACGAAAATTAATCAATATTGATCGTTGACTTTGATATGCCGCACTACACTGCAGCATATTAAGACTTCTTTGGTGTATACCGTTGATATTGATGCTCATCATTCACTAATAAATCAAGAAAATTTGGATGAGTAAAAATTTTATCTCTACCAATTTTTATTTCTTTTAGAACCCCTATTTCAGTCATTTTTTTTAGGTATCGAGATGCTGTTTCACGCTTAACAATATTATTATCTATGAGATCAGTGATTCGACAATAAGGTTGAAAAAAAATAGTATCCACGAGTTCTTGGCTGTAAATCTTCGGCAAAGAAGTTTTTATAAACTCTTTGGTATGTTCTATTTGAGATCTAATGGCCTCAGTTTTCTTTGTTGTCCATTCTGATGTTTCTAATACACCCTGCAACATAAAAAGAATCCATGGTTCCCACGCTTCTTTTTTCGTAACACCTAACAGCAAAGAATAGTACTCTGATCTATTCGCAAGTATGTAGCGACTCAAATATAAAATTGGTTGATGCAGTAGTTGTTCGTGTACTAAGTATAATAAATTTAATACTCGCCCTGTTCGACCATTTCCATCTGAAAAAGGATGGATTGCTTCAAACTGATAATGTCCGATAGCCATCTTGATGAGAGGGTCTAAACCATCTGTATGAAGAAAACTTTCCCAGTTTGAAAGCTTATCTCTAATTATTTTATCGCCGACAGGTGGGGTATAAATAATTTGTTTATTTTTATCATTTGCTAACGCTGTTCCGGGAATTTTCCTGAGATTCATTTGTGAGCCTTTTATAGTAGAGCAAACTTCAATAGCTGTTGCTGTGCTAATAGGCCTAGATTTGATGGACTTGTACCCATCAAATAAAGCAGATCTATACCTAAGAGCTTCTTTTGTGAGAGCGTCTGGAAGCTGTTGCCCCGTCGAAAAGGCATGCTGAAATAGTTTATCTGTTGTTGTTACGATATTTTCAATCTCAGAACTATCTTTTGCTTCTAATAGAGGGATGGTATTAATGAGAACCGTTTGGTTTGGAATGAGCTCTCCAGCCATTTTTAATTCGGCTAATGCACTTCTAGCTTCTATGCACTTTTTAAGTATCCTTTTTGACTCAATGTCTTTTTTAGGAGGCAATAAAGGTAAACTATTATAGGGCTTTACAGGGTTAAACTCTTTCAAATCTCTACTTTTCCACTTTTTATAGGTACATAATCAGTATATGTCTATTTTGTAGATGCATGCAATTTATATCTCTATAAAATATGTTTTCATAGAGATATGACTATGGGCTTGAACTATAAAGCTACTAAAATCACCTTGTTAATCGTGACTTTTACTAACCTGTAACCAGTAAAAAATAGCAAATTACTGTTTTTATTGAATTTAAAACCATTTACAAATCACTCAATCTAACCGATGATTAGATCATATGATTTAATCATTAAGGACATCATGCCAAAACCACCTTTTAAAATCACCAGCAAAATACTC
>JALZUQ010000049.1 GCA_023301465.1 Oligoflexales bacterium | reverse complement strand
ATCTACGGTGGTCAATGTAGATTACATCAATGCTGTCAATAGCAAATATATCGTATTGGAGAATGGGGAAGAATTGGCTTTGAGTAGGACGTATAGGGATGAGGTGAGGAAAAGAGTGGGGTGAAAGAGAATAAAAATGCATTTCACTCTTTTAAAAAAGTATCTCGCATTCTTTACTATACATTTTTTTGAAATTTGCTGAAGTATTCATGTGATTTGTAAAAATATAACTACATCAATTATTGAGATAAAGTTTAAAAGCACTGAAAGTGTGATTTTTTTTTTCGAACAGGTAATGTACACCGCAATTACAATCTAATTATGAATAAAGAAATAATTTTGTTTTTCTTAATTGCTTTGAATTGTCATGTTTATGGTCAAAAAGACTTTTCAAAGGTATTAGCTAAAACTGATACATTAGCACTAAACAAACTATCTCAAAGTTGGAGAATTCAAGCTGAGAATAATCTGCAATCAGCAATAGCGAAAGCTAAATTAAACAATTGGCCAATTCAGGAGATTGATGAAAATGGAAGAATAATAAGTTTAATTTGCTTGGATGAATTAGAGAATCCTGTTTATTACACCTCAACTAATACGGATGCTGCTATAAGTACAAAAACTGATAGATTACATTCTGGAGGTGGTGTTGGATTAAATTTAGAAGGAAACGGGTTTGTGATTGGTATATGGGACGAGGGCGCTGGCTTGGATACTCATGAGCAATTAAATGGTCGTGTAAATATTATTGATGGGTCTTCAGCAAATAATCATGCTACTCATGTTGCTGGCACCTTGATTGGTGATGGAATAGGAGTGGGAGTCAATGCAAACTCCGCTAAAGGAATGGCTCCACAAGCTAATTTAGATTCATATGAATATACCTTTGACTTAAGCGAGATGACTACATTTTCAATGACTGGATTAATTTCAAATCATTCATATGGCTATTCGGCTGGTTGGGTAAATAATCCTGAAAGTACTCCCAATTGGGAATGGCATGGCGGGTCATCAAATCTAATCCAAAGTGGAGAAGATCCAATTTTTGGTAATTATACCTTAGATGCTCCTAATTGGGACATATTAGCAAATCAAAATCCGAGCTATTTAATTGTTAAGGCAGCTGGGAATGATCGCACAAATGTACCATTAGTTGGAAGTAGCTTTTTAGACTTAGATAGTGGAAATGTTTTTACTTATGATCCTAATATACATCCTGGGCCAGATGGAGTATATGATTGTATATCTTCCTTAGGAATTGCAAAAAACGTTTTGACAGTTGCTGCTGTAAATGATGTACTGAATTATAATAACTCTAATAGCGTAATAATGACTTCGTTTAGTTCGTTTGGGCCTACTGATGATGGAAGAATAAAACCAGATATATCGGCAAATGGTATGAATCTATTTTCTTCAGGATCTAATTCAAATTCTGATTATTACACGAATAGTGGAACATCTATGGCCACTCCAAAT
The DNA here is from genome assembly GCA_023301465.1 of Oligoflexales bacterium. Taxonomy (GTDB): domain Bacteria; phylum Bdellovibrionota_B; class Oligoflexia; order Oligoflexales; family JALZUQ01; genus JALZUQ01. The sequence goes on along the minus strand of JALZUQ010000049.1, from coordinate 2,448 downwards.
GTGAGTGGATCTGCTATTTTATTGCAGGAACATTTTGAGGATATAAACGGAGGCGGAAATTTTATGTTAGCATCAACCTTAAAGGCACTCATCTTACATACTGCGGATGAAACAGGATCAGGGCCAGGTCCTGATTACGAATTTGGTTGGGGTTTGATGAATTCGGAAAAGGCAGTGAATCTTATTACTGAAGATGGAATTACAAATGAAATTATAACAGAAAATACTTTATTTAATAATAATAATTTTGATTTGACACTTGAAAGTTCAGGAACTGAACCATTGAAAGTTACAATAGTTTGGAATGATCCAGCAGGGACAGCTTCAAATTCAAATGTAATTGATGATACTTCTCTAAAATTAGTTAATGATTTAGATCTAAGAATAAGTTCTTCAAGTAGTTCATTTTTTCCTTATATATTAGATCCAAGTAACCCCTCAAATGCTGCAACAACAGGAGATAATTTTAGAGATAATGTGGAAAGAATATATGTAAGTAATCCTTCTGCTGGTTCTTATACTCTGACTGTTTCCCATAAGAATAGCCTGTTAAATGGATTACAAGATTTTAGTCTAATTGTTACTGGAGCCACATTCCAAACTGACCCTAATTTGTTTTGCCAAAACTCAGGCAACTTCTCAATAAACCCAACAAGCTTAAGCATTTCAGGCGTCGAAGTTGGAAATAATGGATCTTCCACACCTTTAGATTCGAAGTTAGGTTATTTTTTATCGAATACTCCTTTTATTTCTCCAAGCCAATATCTTATTGCAGAAGATATTATTCCTTCTTTGGCAAATGGTTCTAGTAGTACTGAAAATGCGACGATTACTCCTGCGACAATAATAAATATGCCACCTGATGGGACGTACTATTTTGGAATGTATATTGATTATTTGTTTGAAATTGTGGAAAGTGACGAAACAGACAATAATGACTGTTACTTTACAAATCAATTAGTAACTGTTGGTTGTACAAATCCTAACGCTCATAATTATTCTTCAGGTGCGAATTTCAATAATAATAATTGTGAAACTTGTACAGATGGGATCCAGAATGGAGATGAGACAGGAGTAGATTGTGGAGGAGTTTTGTGTGGGTCTTGTACACCGGTTCTACCTAATCTTAATTATATGGACGTAGGAATGTTAACACTGGCGTTAGATGAAATAAAAATAGAAGATGTCATAGTTCGAAATATTGGAAATACTGCAGCTGGAGCATCGAGTGATCTAGGCTACTATTTATCTACTAATACAACTATAAGCACATCAGATTTTGAAATAGAGTCTGATTTTATATCTAACCTAGGCGTAGGAGCAACGAACACTAGAAGCGAAACGATCACACCATCAAATATACTTAATTTACCATCAGATGGGACCTACTATGTGGGCATGCTGATTGATAAAGGAAGTGTAGTACTTGAGTCTGATGAAACGGATAATGATCATTATTTTGCTAATGGTCAAGTTACCATAGGATGTACGGATTCCAATGCTCACAATTATTCATCTAGTGCGAATTTTGATAATAATAATTGTGAGACTTGTACAGATGGGATTCAAAATGGAGATGAGACAGGAGTAGACTGTGGAGGAGTTTTGTGTGGGTCTTGTGCACCGGTTCTGCCCAATCTTAACTATATGGACGTAGGAATGTTAACACTGTCGTTAGATGAAATAAAAATAGAAGATGTCATAGTTCGAAATATTGGAAATACTGCAGCTGGAGCATCGAGTGATCTGGGCTACTATTTATCTACTAATACAGCAATAAGCACATCAGATTTTGAAATAGAATCTGATTTTATATCTAACCTAGGCGTAGGAGCTACGAACACTAGAAGCGAAACGATCACACCATCAAATATACTTAATTTACCATCAGATGGGACCTACTATGTGGGCATGTTGATAGATAAAGGAAGTGTAGTATTTGAGTCTGATGAAACGGATAATGATCACCATTTTGCTAATGGTCAAGTTACCATAGGATGTACAGATTCCAATGCACATAATTATTCATCTAGTGCAAATTTTGATAATAATAATTGTGAAACTTGTACAGATGGGATTCAGAATGGAGATGAGACAGGTGTAGACTGTGGCGGAATAAATTGTGCCCCTTGTTGTCCACTAATTTTGTCAGTAAATGATGACCCCATAGTAGATGGTACATATATTGCTGATCAAGAGCTCAACTCTACTGGGATTGTAGATCCAAATTCAGATGTTATTTTCAAAGCTGGAACTAATGTTCTACTTAAAGACGGATTTAAAGCAAGCCATTATTTCAAAGCAACTATTGAAGGTTGCCCTCAGTAATAAATGTTATTTACACAACATAAATTTATTTACACAAACGACCACTATTATGAAGTATATAAACATCATTTTAATCTTATTTTTGTTTTGTTCCACTAATCTATCAGCTCAAATCCAACA
>JALZUQ010000048.1 GCA_023301465.1 Oligoflexales bacterium | reverse complement strand
CTTGTTCCAACTCCGGTACTTGTTCCAACTCCGGTACTTGTTCCAACTCCGGTACTTGTTCCAACTCCGGTACTTGTTCCAACTCCGGTACTTGTTCCAGTTCCACCACCAGTTGCAGTAATAGAGTCTGTTCCAGTACCCGTCGAAGTACCTAACCCAGTACTGGTATCTGCTAGATTTGAGTCATCATTAAGATTTGTGGTATTCGAAGAAAAATTTGCTTCTTCACAACCACCAAGTAAGACAAAAAACGTCACCGCTATCATGGAAAGATACTTCATTATAACCCTCATATTTCCATCCTTATCGGCCAAAGATAGATTTTGCTTTAATTCTAGAAAACACCTACATATCTAAAATCATTATATTTTTTTTAGTAGATGCTTGTAGCCATAAAGAACTTCGAGGTCTGCCTTCATTTTTGTGGGCCAACCAGAAAGAGCACCACCACCTAAACTCATATTTTTTAAGATGGTTTGATTTAGAGCAATATCTGGTTTCACACCATTGCCTTGGATAGCTTGTTTAAGGGGAGTGTAGTAAAGTGCGATGGTTAGTTTAATCCCTGAACCATCTGGAAGTGGAATCAAAGTTTGCACCGACCCTTTTCCATATGAAGTCTGACCTAAGATCGTCGCTCTTTTATAGTCTTGTAATGCTCCAGCAACAATCTCACTTGCAGAAGCAGAGCCTTTATTCATAAGAACAACAATTTTAGTTTTTAAATCAGAACCCTCTTTCGTTGCAAATTCTCTTTGTGTATCACTACTTTTTCTTCCTACCGTGGAGACAATAATCCCACTATCAATAAATAAGTCTGAAATTTTTACAGCTTGATCTAAAAGACCTCCTGGATTATTTCGAAGGTCAATAATAATCCCTTTTTTACCAGAAGCTTTTGTTGCAAGAATTTTTTTCATTTCTTGGTGAGTTGTTTCTTGAAAACTAGAAATTCTAAAATATCCAATTTTATCACTCAAAGAAGAATACTTCACGGATTTAACTTCAATGACTTCGCGGACAATTTTAAAAGATTTTATTTTATTTCCCGGTTGCCTCATAATCTTTAGATCCATCACTGAACCTGGGGCTCCTCGCATTTTTTCTATCGCAACATCGTTAGGAAGTTTTGAGAGTTCAAAACTATCTATAGATAAAATAACATCACCCGCCTTGATACCGACTTTATATGCAGGTGAGTCTTCTATGGGAGAAATGATAACGATTTGCCCTTTTTTTTCTGTAACGACAATTCCAATACCACCAAACTCACCACGTGTATCAGCATTCATTTGTTCAAAAGCTCTTTTTGGCATCAAAACAGTATGGTCATCCAAACCAGAAATGATACCTTTCATTGCTCTAGTTAAAAGAGCAGTGCTTTCTACTTTTTTCTTTTCGACGTATAAATTTTCTAAGTAAAAAACAGCCTTAGAAAAACTTTCTAAGGCAAGGTAGCGTTCTCGATCATTTGATTGTCCGTACACAGATGCGTAAGCGATAAAAAACAAAACACTACCAAAACACCACTTGTTATTAAATATCATTATTTTTACCTTAAGAATTTTTTACGAGAAACTTTTAGCAATCTATGAACAATTTTTTTGTGTCTTTTATCAATCTTCTTAAACTTTAAGAATCTAGTTAACAATTTGACTGACTCTATATTCTTGTTATTTCGCAAATAGAATTTTGAAAGCTCTGCAGTAGGCTCAATACAATTTTTACAAAATTGCACACCTTTTTTATAAGATTCTAACGCACTTCGACGCTTTCCTTTAGACTCATACTCGCGGCCTAACTCAACCCACCCCATATGATACGTTGGATTTTCTTCTACCGATCTTTTTAAATATTTAACAGAGTTTACGTGATCATTCTGGTGTGAATAAGCTATTCCTAAATTTAAGTACACTCTCTCAGGAAATTTGTATTTTTCAGACTCCATTTGCCCTTCAATTTTTTTCAATGTTTGAATGGCAGATGTGTATTTCTTAGACTTTAAATATACAGAACTTAGATTTAATAAAGGTGATATTGACTCCTTTATTTCATAGCTTCTCTTAAACGCCTGCTCAGCTTTATTATTGTTATCTAAAGCCAAATGAATCAAACCATCAATCAAATATACATCATGATGATCAGACCAATATCTTTTTAACTGTTTTACTTCTTTTAAAGCCGTTCTTAAATTTCCAGAGTTTATATAGCTTACAATAATCCCAATTTTTGATTGTAATACTTTTGATTTACTATCATTTTTTTTTGCTGTCTCAATTGTTTGACAATGGACAAGCATCATAAGCGTGAAGCAAAATACAAAAAAACGAAGGATACTTCCCATAGTCTTCCACCTTACATTGAATTGATATTGATGATTTATATCTACCTACCATTCTAACAAATTAAGGAGAGACGGGGTTAAAAAAATAACCTACTGAAATCACTGGTATTTTCTACGTAGCAACACGGACTCTAATTTGTTAATTTCAATGAAATAGGGTTTTTCTTTTTAATGTCAGTAGGTTTTATAAAAGGTAGTTTTCTTGATCAAAAATACATTCCAAACTATTTCTGACCTTCGATTTTTCATGTCAAATCATGATAAAAAATGGAGCTTCATACCCACCATGGGAGCACTGCACGAAGGGCACTGCCAACTTCTAAAGAAGTCACTAGAAGATGGTAACCAAAACCATATTATTTCAATCTTTGTGAACCCAACTCAGTTTGCTGCAAATGAAGATCTTGGATCTTATCCAAAACAGGTTCAAAAAGATGTTGATGCTATTTTAGCTATCGATACTAATGCTGTGTTTTTTATTCCTGAAGTTTCTGAATTGTACCCATGCAAAAACAAAAACATGGTTCTACCACCTAAAAAAATGAACCAACTAGCATGTGGTTTATCTCGACCAACTCATTTTCAAGGTGTTCTCACGGTTTTAACTAAACTACTTAATATCGTTCAACCTGACTTTATGTACATGGGAAAAAAAGATTACCAACAACTTCAAATCGTTAAAAATATGTGCAAAGACTTCTTTTTTAAAACCAGTGTCATTGGCGTAGAAACAGTCAGACAAAATGATGGACTTGCTCTTAGTTCACGTAACGCATATCTATCATCAACAGAAAAGCAAAAAGCTCCCCAACTCAGAAAAGCCTTACTGTCACTAAAATCACAGTGGGAAAAAGAAGAAAACACTTCGATTCTTGTAAAAAAGTTTAAGAACGCATTAAAAAATGATTTTAAACTTGATTATATTGAAATTCTCGATCAAGAAAACCTCCAAAAAATAGAACTTTCCCATAAAGCATGCATAGCTCTAGCTGCGGCATACTTAGGAAAGACAAGACTCATTGATAACATTGAGTTACCGCCAAGAAAAATCCCTACGAAGGAAACGAATGAATAGAATTCTATTAACCATATACAGGTTTGTTGCATGGGTCCTCAGTTACTGGATTCGGGTTCGCACCTATCCAAAAAACATTTCTGATTTTAATATCCCCGAGGGATCCGAAATTATATATGTCACAAAAGATAATTCATTATCAGATATAGGGGTTATTGAAAGGCAATCAAAAAAGCTTGGAATTACTCCCATACTAGGCAAATCACCAAAGCTTAGTTTCTTAGGTTTCAAAAGGCATATTTTCTTATCTAAATTAGGACTTGTAGCTCCTAAAAGACGGCAGTCGCCTCCAGCAAAAATTTATGACTTACTCTCAAATGCATCCAAGGACCCCAGTACTAATATTGTATTATTGCCTGTCAGTATTGTTTGGGGCAGTGACCACAAAAAAAGCAACGGCTCTTTTTTTCGGTCTATATATACTGATGATGAACATGCTGGATTTTTACAAAAGTTCTTTATTATTCTAGCTCAAGGCAAAGAGGTTTTCTGTAGTTTTGGAAAACCCATCATACTCAACGAGCAACTAAACGAATCAACAAACATTCACGAGCTCGCAAAACGCATCAGAAGAGTTTTAAGAGTCCACTTTTATAGAGAAAGACAGTCTGTTATTGGTCCTAACTGGCAACCTCGTGAAAGTGTCATCAAAAAAATAATTCAATCAGAAGCCGTACAAGCTGCCATTACAGAAGAGTCTAGTAGAAAAAAACAATCATCCGAAAAAACTACGAAGCAAGCGAATAAGATAGTTCGCGAGATACTAGCTGATCAGAAACACTCTGTTGTAAAATGGTTTAGTGCATTACTTACAAGAGTGTGGGGAAGAATGTTCTCCGATATTGAAGTAAGAGGTGAAGATAAACTTAGAGATATTGCTGCATCGCACAGACTTGTTTATATACCTTGCCACAGGAGTCACGTAGACTACCTAGTATTTAAATACTTAATCCACAAAATTGGGCTACGTGTTCCACACACTGCCGCTGGACTAAATCTTAATTTTTGGCCAATGGGGACTATCTTTAGAAATTCAGGTGCTTTTTTTATACGAAGAAAGTTCCGTGGCAATAGATTGTACATGGCTATTTTTAATGAATATATACACTTTCTCGTCAAAACAGAGCATTCAGTTTTATTTTTTACAGAAGGCGGAAGATCTCGAACAGGAAAAATTCTTCAACCAAAGACAGGTATGTTATCAATGGTAACACATAGTTATCTGCGAGATGACCACAAACCTCTCGCAATGGTTCCGGTTTTTATTAACTATGACAAACTACTAGAAATCAGATCTTATCAAAAAGAGTTACAAGGAGCTCAAAAAAAGAAAGAGTCCCTCGCTGAATTATTCAAACTTGGTGGAGTGTTTAAAAATAAATACGGTTATATTAGCGTTAATTTTGGAGAAAGCATTAAGCTCGATCAAAACTTAGACCAATACTTAAAAGATAAAAACGAAACTCTGGATTCCAAAATAAAATATAATCACAAACCAGAATGGTTTGCTAAGTTTAATGCACAGTTGGCACAAAAGATACATATTGGAATTAATAAGTCAGCACATATTGGCAACAATGCTCTATGTGCACTTTCGTTGCTTTCAACAAAACAAAAAGCATTAGATGAAAATGAAATGCAACAATTCATTAAAGTCTTAAAATCAATGCTTCAAACATATAAACACAATCAAAATTGGACCACTACAGATTTGAACCCTGCACAAGTCATCAAGCTAGCTGAAGAAACAAAATTCATGAACAGGCTCCAAAGCACTGACGGTGATGTCATGTATCTAGACGCACAACAAACAACACTCGCCCTTTACAGCCGAAACAACTTAACACATGTGATTGGGGCTCATTCCATCACTGCTTATTATCTTGTGCAAACTTTCTTCAAAGGGCCTGTTTCTATAGAAGAACTTAAAAAAGACTGTGAAAATATTTACAGCTTTTTTTGTAAAGATCATTTTATTGACATGACCAATAACGCACACTTGGGTGTTTTTGAAAATATTATTGAACAGTTTCATGAACATAAAATCGTAAAGTACAAAGATTCAAAAATCGAATTACTAGATTCACCGCTTGAACGAAACTCTCATATAAATCTAATCGCAAACTTAGCAAGACATAGCTTTCAAAGGTATGCTTTCGTAGTCAGTTTGCTTTCAAAGATCCCAACAGATAAACAAATCAGTAGAACTGAATTTCTAGCGTACAGTAAGAACGCATTAGAAAAGCTTAGAGTTCTTTCAGGCTTAAATCATGAAGGAAACTTGAACAATAAAGCCCTAGTCAGCTTCTTTGATGCTTTAAAAGATGATAATTTCCTCACTTCTACTGAAAATGGCTTTTTCCAAAAAAATGACAACTTCAAATCTATTGAGGAATCTTGTATGATTTTTCTCAGCAATGATTTAAAGAACGTAGTAACGAATCAACACTTTCAACAAGCAAAGAATGAGGACAACCATGGCGTATAGTTTTTCAGAAGACAGTGAACAGTCCTTACTCAGAGAAGCTGTTAGAGAGTTTGCCAATAATGAAATTATACCAGCAGCTCATGAGCTAGACCAAGAAGAAAAATTTTCTATAGAGCTCACAAAAAAAATGGGCGAGCTTGGTTTATTTGGTATGTTTGTTGACCCTAAATATGGCGGTCAAGGCTTAGACTACTTAAGTTATATTATTGCCGTAGAAGAACTTGCAAAAGTTGATGGTTCTCAAGCTGCGACGATTGCCGCTCATAACAGCCTTGGCTGTGGCCCAATTTATTACTATGGTACCGAAGAACAAAAACAATCCATCTTGCCATCACTTTGCGACGGTGCTGGCCTTTGGGCGTTCGGCTTGACGGAGCCTGATGCTGGCTCTGATGCTCAAGCATCAAAAACAACAGCCTTCAAAAAAAACGAAGGCGATGATCACTACTATATCAACGGCTCAAAAATCTGGATTACAAATAGTGCGTGTGAACTCACAAAAGGTATCACTATGCAAGCTGTCTCCGGCAAAACTGAAAAAGGCCGAAATAGCTTAAGCTGCTTTTTAGTAAAGCCCGATGCCGAGGGCCTCAAAGCAGTTGCAATGAAAGATAAGATGATGTGGAGATCATCGAATACTGGAGAACTCTATCTTAACGAAGTTAAAGTCCATGAGTCCCAACTCCTTGGGAAACTAGGCGAAGGCTTCAAAATCATGATGGAAACACTAGATGGTGGACGATTATCCATTGCAGCCATGGGACTTGGCCTTGCAAAGGGAGCATACGAATGGAGTCTAAAATACGCGAATGAACGCAAAACATTTGGTGTTGCCATTGCAAAACATCAAGCAATTGCATTTAAACTTGCTGAGATGGCGACTCGCATTGAAGCAGCTGAAAACATGCTTTACAAAGCATGTTGGCTCCGCGACAACAAAAAAGACTTTGCAAAGATTGCAGCAATGGCAAAACTATATTGCTCTGAAGTTGCTGAGTTTTGTGCCCGTGAAGGTCAACAAATTTTTGGTGGGTACGGCCTCATGAAAGAATACCCAATTGAAAGGCACTACAGAGACGCAGCTTTATTGCGTATTGGAGAAGGCACAAGTGAAATTCAAAGAATTGTTATTTCTCGCCATATTGGTTGTTAGTTGTGATCCTAGTGCACCTTCGTTAGAAGAAGCTATTCAACCAACGACTCAATTGGACTCAACTTCCCTATCTCTTCACATGATTGAATTTTTTAATCAATGGGAAGAGAACGATGAACTATTAGGAAATTGGATCTACCGCAGACAAAGACTAGACCGCATCACAAAAGAAATTTACGCTGAGAAACCTGATGTGATTTTTGCAAATCAAATCCTCAAAAAATCATCAAACGAAAATGAATCCGATGAAGTGATTTTATCTTACGACGCCCTAAAAGAATACCATTGGGAGCTAACGCAAACTCAAACTAATTCACTCACAGATGAAGTCGAATACGGTGGGTTTATTATTGATAAAAAATACAATATAGACTCCCCTCTGAGAACATTCAAACTAGAAGAGACGAATGCTTATATTCAAACAATTGGAATAAAGTGGTTGGCTCAATCCATTGTACTCATTCATATCCAATCTCCTCAGCAATATGATCAAGCAACTAAAGAAAAATGGGACAGCTTTCTTGAAGAAAGAATCACCATACTCTTAAAAGAAAAATCCACTTGCCATAATCGCTATGTCATCGCTGGCTATCTTCCAGAATCTAAACTTCCAAATTTTAAAGCCATAACTGACGAATACCAAAACACTACACTAACATGTGAAAATTGCCAGACCGCTACAAATGATAACAAACTCTACACATCACACCCATCACAAAAAGACTTGTATGGTTTTGTAGATCAATATTGGGTCTCAAAGAAAACAAAAACATTTTCCACGAATACAATTTTGCTACCCACTCAAAAAGACTCTACATTTGAAGACGACCATTACAGCTGGCAACGCAGGTATGGCTTAAAACTAAAAGTCAGATTACCAATATGCCCATTTACTAAGGGTGATACACTTTGAAAAAAATCTTTTTCGCATTACTCATTACTGCTGCTATTATCATAGGTGGTGGTTACTACTTTCTTCATGGTGTTTGGCCTCTACAAGCTACTTCACTTGCTCAAACCACAAAATTCAAGCTTGAAAAAGGTGTAAGCCTCAAAAATCTTTCAAGTCAATTAGAAACTGCAGGGCTAATAGACAACCAACACCTCTTCTACTATTACGTACGAATGTTCTCTGATTACTCAAAGTTTCAAGCAGGAAACTATCAATTCAAAAACCAAATATCCAATACCGACATCATTAAAAAAATGATCGCTGGCGATACTTTTCAAGAGGTTTTATTCGAAATCAACTTTCCTGAAGGTCAGTCCATCAGAAGGTCTTTCTCTAAACTAAAAAATCTAAACCTAGTTCAAAACAAAGAACAATTAGAGCTTGCCCTAAAAGACAAGAACATGTTGAAAGACTATAAAATTCCTTCTACATCACTAGAAGGATACATTTACCCTGCTACTTATAGATTTTATAAACCAAGCACAATTCAAGATGTCATTAAAACTGGTGTCGATGAGTTTTTCAAACGAACTAAAAACAAGTATCAGAACCAACTAAAAAAATCTGGGCTATCCATGAATGAGTGGGTTGTTTTTGCCTCACTCATCGAAGCTGAAACTCAAATCAAAAACGAGTACCCTAAGGTCGCTGAGGTTATCTGGAACAGACTAAAAAAGAAGGATTTTTTGGGGATTGATGCTGCATTAATCTATGGAATTAAAGACTATCAAGGTGATATTAAGTGGAGCCACCTAAAAGACAAAAAAAACCTTTACAACTCCCGTGTTCACAAGGGCTTACCCCCAACTGCAATAGCCTCCCCTTCATTAGATGCTCTTGAAGCTGTTTTTAACCCAAGCAACCAAGGCTATTATTTTTATGTGACAAAGACCGATCAATCTAAAGAACACCATTTTTCTAAAACTCTTAAGGAACACAATAGGTGGGTAAGGGAATTGGTCAAAAGCTCTAAGTAAGAGAACAAACACTTGAGGAATTAAGGTATGAGTGAAGACAAAAAAGACAAACGCATCACCAAAAGAATCGGCGTAAACCTTTTGGTTGACTATCAATCAGATGGTCATTACCTTTTTGACTTTTGTTCAGACTTAAGTACAGGCGGTATTTTCATAAAAACCACAAGACCAAAACCTGTTGGCTCAAAGATCAGTATCACTCTCACCATACCAGACACAAAAAAAACGATTAAAGTTGATGGACAAGTTATTTGGTCACAACCTTCAGGAGCAAAGTCTAAAAATCTTTCAGTGGGTATGGGAGTTCAGTTTGAAAAGATCTCCGATGAAGATAAAATAGCTCTGCAAGACTTTGTAAACAGATACACTGACAGCACGGAGCAGCTTCAAGCTAGTTAAAAAGACCTCTTCCACTAGAACACGAGAAGTGAATATATTCTAAGCAGCCCATCGGCTGTTAATTCCCATTTTATCAAGCACTTATCATATAAAAACCTAGACAAACTCTAGGACTATTCCACTTGGTTAAATAGTGATAATCTACTCATATTATCACTACGGAGCAGATCGTGTTTTTAAGTTGGCGTCGACCAGATGGATTTCATAACTCTCGTCCAGAAGATTTCAAGTCTGTAGACCTAGAAAATAACTCTAGAGTTTGGCTACACTGCACAGAAAAAGACTGGTTCCCATTCAAAGTCTCTGGTGGCTGGCAAGACGAAGACGCCACTAAAAAAATCAATAATATGCTTAACTTGATTGAAAGCGACCAAAGCTCTTGGAATAACTTCCTCACTTCTGACTACGAGAATTCTCAAGAAGATGATCAAGCCAAATACTTTGATGGACTTACCAAATGGCTTAAAGAACTTAAAGAAAACCGAAAAGGTGATGCTTGGGAAGTTGAAATCATGGGTGAAGCAATTGACACGCTCTATAACCATGTACTAGCCACAAAGACTCAACTATTAAAATAATTAAGTCCTTTCAATAAAACAATACTGTGGTTATTTCAACAGAGTACTCTATCTATATTACTAGTACATTCTGCGATTTAATAAATGATTTTTTATTACATAAACTTATCTAAAAAATATAATAAAAACCTCTGCTCTGTCATGAATAATTCATGTGGGTTAGGATTTAAATTTGAAGAAGATAAGTGGTTTAAAAAGCTAACACTACTAACCAAAAATAAAACCGGTTTAATACTAAAGCTCAAAAGGGCGTATTTACTACGCTCCCAGTTCTGACGAAAAGTATAACCATGATAAGGCCTAAGTTTTTTTATAAATTCTTCTTTCGATAGCCGTGCATAAAACAAACTCTTAAAACTCACGACGTCCATACGAGATAATTCACCACCTTCCGGAGAGTTGCTTTTAATGATTTTTGCTATTTTAACCCTAATTGACATTGGAATTCTTCGTGCAAGTTCCCACTGAGAACCAATAGAAGGGCCCTCTATTCGATATGTAAGTGCAGCATTAAAAGGCATTGGGGTTATTGTGACTAACTCAAATAGCATTATTTTTAGCATAGAAAAACAAATAAAAGGGTTTTGATTTCTATCAATCGCATGCGTTAACTCATGAATAGATGAGATAGCCATATCAAAACCATTATCACTATTTTGCACTCCTAAAATTCTATTAAAAATAGGATGATAAGTAGGACCAAGCCTTTCAAATAGCTTTCCAATAGTATTTGCAAAAACACCTTTACCTTCAGCTGAACTTAAAACTCGACGCATCATAATTTTAACAACAGTATGTTGTTGTTTCAATTTTGCTTTAAATATTTCTATACTCAGTTGGTAGGCTTTCATGAGAAGTTCATCATCAGAAAGCGTCAGATCAAGCTCCGCATCCATAAAAGAACTAAGCTTTGCCTCTGTTTCCTCATCAAATTCCCAAGGTTTTTCTAACTCAGATCGTATACCCGAGAAATACATAATATTATTTCCAAGAGACATTGCTCGTTGGCAAACTGATGCTTCAAGATAAATATTTTGAAAAGTTGAAAATAAAAGTAATATTAAAGTTGTAACTAATCGCATAAAAATGAGGTCTCCAAATTACAGTTAGCTAGAAGAGTAAGTAAGAAGGATGTTGGATATCATGAGGTTAAATAAAGTCAGCAAGGACTGCGACAGTGAATTTCTTCACTAATATCAGATAGTTAAAAGCGACTGCTGAAGGGCTATCAAAATAAAAACTAACTTTAAGTATTCATACTTTATCTACCTGCACCTTAGAAAAGTAGTTCTTTTTCACTATTGTAATTGTTTGAAGGCATTATGTTAAGACCCATACTGAACCATAGTAATCTAATCATGGAAACAGAGCTTTATGAACCGCAAAACAGGGAACTACTTTAAAACGGGGGACATGATCCTTTACGGAAAGTTCAAATCATCCAAAGGTAAAATTGTCGCATTCTCAGAAGACAAGTGGGGAAGCCCCACGATTGAAGTGGAACCTATTCCAAAAGGTCGAAAGAAAAACAAAATTATCGGCCTTTTCAGAATTTGGCATAGTAGTATTAAAGAAAGTTAAAACTGGAAATATTAAATTCCAACATCTTTAGCCTCCCATCACACGAAGATTTTAACGATCGAATTTCCATTTATTTAATGTAAAGCCTTCAAATAAGGATAAGCAACCAGGGCTTTCTTGCATTGATCTAAAGTAGCTTGAATCTCTTCTTCATGATGCCCTTGTGAAGTAAGTTGCTTTTTATAGGACTTCATCATTTCCTCGCAATCATAATTACGACAAACAAGAAGTTCATCTATAGGATCTCCAGACGTTAGTTTTGAAAATCTCCACTTGCCTTCTTCACTCACTAGTACTTCTGCCTCGTGAATCGCACCAAAAAGATTATGCTCATTCGCAAGACTTTCTTGATAGGCTCCCACTAAAAAGAATCCTAAAAAGTAAGGAGATCCATTGGGTTTATGGAGATCAATGGATCTTTTTATGGAAGACCGCCCAATAAACTGCTCAAGACAACCGTCAGAGTCACAAGTGATATCAACAATAGAAGCCTTTAAAGAAGGTTTTTCATGATGCCTTGATAACGGAAGGATTGGAAATAACTGATCAATCGCCCAAGAGTCTGGTATAGATTGAAAGATTGAAAAGTTTGCCAAATACTTTGAAACCATCTCTTTTTGCAAAAGACTAAACTCTTCTGGCTGATGACGTTCTTGCAGAGAACACTCTAATGCACGGTTAGCGATGATAAACACCAGTTTTTCACCAAGTGCACGGTGACTAAGATTGATGTACCCAAGATCAAACAAGGTAAACAACTCATCTTGAAATGCTATAGAGTCGTGATAATACTCGATATAGTTTTTTTCATTGATATGATTATAGATATAAAACAGCTCTTTAAGAGCTTTTGGTGAGTCTTTTTCTTGACAAAGTTGTGAGTTCTCTTCCATCCAAGGTTCTTCACACGGGCTTTGAACTTCTCTAATATCAGTCAAAACTACAGAATGATATGCAGCAATAATTCTTCCGCTTTCGGTTACGACATTTGGCATCGGAACTTCTTCTTCTTTGCAGACTTCTCCGATAGTGTAAATCGTATCATTTGCAAACTCTTGAATTGAGTAGTTTGCACTTGAAGAAAACGAAGTTTTGCTACCGTCGTAATCAACCCCTATTCCACCGCCAACATTTAAAAATTTTGGCTTAAACCCTCGTTGATAAACTTTTGCATAGACTCGAATGGCTTCTTTGACGGCTTTTTTGATCTTCTTAATCTCAGTAATCTGCGAACCATTGTGAAAATGCAGCATCTGTAAAGACTCTTCACAATTGTTGTCTGAAAGAATCTTTAAACAATCTAAAAGCTCATTAGTAGACAATCCAAATTTTGAAGTATTCCCAGATGATTTCGCCCATTTTCCAGCTCCACGAGAGTACAACCTTACCCTAAAACCCACTCCGGGCATCTCATCATAACGTTTTGAGATTTCAACAATATTTTGAAGTTCATCAGGACCCTCAACCACCACAATAATATTTTTGCCAAACTTTTTTGCCATAAAGCAAAGTTCAATGAAGTCTTTATCTTTAAATCCATTACATATAAAAAGTGCTTGAGGATGCAAGTCATAACTAAGAGCTGCCATAAACTCAGTCTTAGAACCTACTTCGAGCCCATAACGATAATCAAAGCCGGAATATGAAATAGCATCAATAAACTCGCGACGCTGATTTACCTTAAAAGGAAAAACACCAAAGTGCTCACCGCTATAAGAGTTTTTCCATATGGCAGAACGAAATTCTTCATGAAATCTTTTAAGCTGGGTATCAAGTACTTGTGGGAAGCGAAGAATCAAAGGTGAGACAATACCTTTTGGCTCACATTCTTTAATGATGTCCTGAAGTTTAATACTGACAGAAGCATCAGCAGATGGATGCACACAAACGTCACCATCAGCGTCGATAGAAAAGAAACCTTTACCCCACGACTCAATTCCATAGTGAGACTTAGCCCACTCTACTTGCCTCTTGTAAATTGACATAATCTAAACCTCGTTAATCCGCGTCATATTATATTGCCTTGAAAAAAGAATCAATCTGAGATACTTAGAAAAAACTCAATATAAATGAGGGCTTATATGAAAAACTCAGTACGAATCACATCAGGAATCCTAAAAGGCAGAAACCTGAAGTTTTACCCTAACGAATATTTACGTCCTACCAAAAATATTGTTGTTGAAGCTTTAGGGTCTATTCTTAGCAGTGAGTATCAAGACTCAAAATGCTTAGATCTTTTCTGTGGAAGTGGACTACTAGGGTTTCACTTTTATAGTTGGGGAGCGTCTCACGTCACACTTGTCGATAATAACAAACAAACTATCAAAGAACTCCAAAAACAAATCACACACTTAAAGTGCCAAGACTATATGAAAAGCTACTGCACTGATATTCATTCATTTATGGATAAAGATAAAAAAAACTACGACATTGTCTATTTAGATCCACCATACCAGATGTATGATGCAGAGTCTTACACAGAAAACCTTAAGCCCATCATTGAAAAGTTGACCGATAAAGCAAATATTATCTGTATTGAAAAACCTTACAAAACAGTCGTAGACCTAGAGTTTCTTGAGAATACATTTAATTTGAAAGATTATAAGTATGGAAGTTCTTCATTAATCATTGCAAAGAAAAGCTAATTTTAAGCAAATGCAGCAATATCCATGAGTTCATTTTCTTGGCTTGATTCTAAGCTTGGAGTCACTTTTTCAATGATTCCTTTAGGTGCTCGCATAAGAGCTCTCATGAATCCAGCATGAATACCATGACCAGAACTTACAAGCTTTACGTGCCCTTGAAGCGGATGACCCAAAAGAGCTAAGTCACCAATAGCGTCAAGTAGCTTATGTCTGACGAACTCATCGTGATAGCGTAAGCCTTCAGGATTGATCACAGACTTACCATTCACATCAACCACGACGGCATTATCAAGAGTTCCACCTCTTACTAGACCACTAGCTTTCATTGCTTCATAGTCTTTGATCTGACAAAAAGTCCTAGCATCTGCAATTAAATGAGCAAAAGAGTCTTTGCTGAAATTAAAAATATATCGTTGATCACCAATGATCTGTGCGTCAAAAGAAATCTTGCAATCAAATACCAGTTGGTTGGATGGAGATATCTCTACGTAACCTGCTTTACTTTTAAATTGGAAAGTCTCGCGAACCTTATAGAATGGACGATACTTATTTAGCTCCACAACTCCAGCTTCAGAGATTTTTTTAACAAAAATGTCTGAACTACCATCCATGATAGGGATCTCAGGACCATAAACTTTTATGAGTACATTGCTGATACCGAGCCCAAATAGAGCCGCCATTAAATGCTCAACAGTACCAACAGAGTTTTTTTCAGGACCAATCGTTGTACTTAACATTGTTTTTGATATTTTGTTCCACAGTGCAGGAACTCTTGGCTCACCTTGTAAATCTGCTCTTTCGAAAATAATTCCATGGTCGGCAGGTGCAGGAATCATGCTAAGCTTCACGTAATTGCCAGTGTGCAAAGACCGCCCACGCATGGTGATGGGGTTTCCGATTGTCTTTTGTCTTGAAAAAATCACTAGCTTTTCACTCTGCTTACTTGGTTGAACATAATAACTTGATATTCTAATAGCAATTATCATGCCAAAATAATCTATAGCAGTACTTTTGGTAACCTTATAAAATGATTGTAGTTTTATAAAAGAGAAAGAAACCTGATGTGATTAACAGACACAAGCGATTGTGGTTTTGTGGTTAGTTAGCAACAGAAGAGCTTTGAAGTAAGCCTCTAAAGTGAAGTGAGTTTTTAGAGATACCCGCCTCAAAATCTTTCCAATTCATAACATTTGGCAAAGCAGTAATTCCTCTCGAAAGCGGAAAAACACTCAAAGGATTTTGCTTTTGAAGATTACTTAAATGCTCGGGATCTTCACTACCTCCTTGAAAACCCATTCCTGGTAATAAAAGAGGGTCAGCAGAATGACTACTATAAAAGTTGTAATGGGTTGCACCTACAACAAACCCGTAACTATCTTGGAAAGAGTTATTACGAAACCACTGTCTTGTCTTATCCATGACAACATTGGCTACCATGGAAGATTTTTTATTATCTCGATACTCTAATTTTTGAAAATCTTCCCATGATGGGTTAGATGTTAGTGACACCACATATAAGAATTTGTCATTTAACCAAGAACTTAAACCTACATAACTATCAGACCCCATATAAGGCACAACAGTCATCGCATCAGCACCTAACCACTCAAAAGCCATTTCACCATAAGCAGTCATGGTAGATGAAATATCACAACGCTTCGCATCTAAAATAACAAAACTGTTTAAAGACTTTATTAAATCTGTCACCTTTTTCATGACTCTAAACCCTAAATCTCCATAAGCCTCAAAAAAAGAGCTTTGTATTTTATAAATAAAAACACTCCCATTGGAAGCATTCACGATTGCCGAGCACCACAACCATAAAAAATGTTCCATTCCATGTTTTTTAATTTCTTGCATCAAATATGGGCTCATGTGTTTCATGTGAGGGTCAAGACCGACACAAAGACTATCGCCTGAACTTACCAAATAGTCTTTATACTCTGTCATATACATTCCTAATCATTGCAATAGATTGAGAAAAGGAAAAATCCATTTTAGAGGCTTGGGAAGAGTTAAAAAACACACTAAAATACTGTTCCAAAAATGAGTTTTTTGTCATAGTCGCTGCACGGACATACATATAAATTTCATCTGAAGAAAAATCTCCATCGTTCATAAGTTCTTTACCAAGACCAAATAAGTAGAATATCAACGATTGAATAAAATCGACTCTATTTACAACATAATTATGAAGCATCTCAGATTTATTTTTTGCTTCGAATTCACTCCATTTTTTAAATGGTTGATTCTCTTCACCATTAAAATACAAACATGAATGAAAGACACTTCTACATTTATCAATAGTGTCGAAAGCAGAGACCTGATTACTTTTAAGGGTTTCAATAAGTTTCGGGAAAGAAATTTTGTGCTTTAAGGCATAACTAAAAACAAAGTGCAATGCCACATGCTTAAAGTATGCTACAACAGGTATTTGTTTTCTTGAAAAATATTCATTACAAAAAGCCGTTTTACAAGAAGACAAGATGGTGTCTGGATCAGAAATCTCAATGAAATCATTATACATTGATTCATGATAAGCAAATTTAGTCTTTCGACTTTCAGCACTCAACTCATAGAAACCAGGATAAATAGATTCAATCTTAGGTAAAAAATCGAGCACTTCACTAGACCAAAAAACCTGACTCTCCCACACGGACTCTAGCTTTTTAGCTCTAAAAACAGTACTTAACTTTTTTTTCAGTTTCTTTAAAGCGTCTAATTTTAAAGTTTCATCTTTATGAACTAGAGCCACAGAATAGTTAAACCTTAAAACGAACACTGCTAGATCCAATTTTTTAAAATCACCATCTAAAACCAATGCTAGCATTTTTCGATCCGTATATCTTACTTTTTGGCTTATTCGTTTATTAAGAGAGATATCACTTACGCTTAACGCCGATAAAAAATAACTGCACAAAGAAAAATATTGATTGAGATTACTCTTATAAGACTTATAAATATGATTAAAAGTTGATTTCACATCCATAAATTCAATATTCTGTGAATCAAAAAAGCTAAACTCATCTAAAGATTCCATTTTTTTTGCATCTACAGACTCAAGAGAAAAAATTTCATAACTATTTGATTTTAATTTCTTATCAAACAAAGACTTTTTATAAACGAATGTTTTTTTGAGGCGAGGGTATTTAGTTAGCAATTCATTTAACTCAAAACTCCCACTTAGAGATAAGTCAGACAACACACCTTTTGTCACTGAACCAAAAACAGTCATATGTTGCCTTACGGCCTTGATCGCTCTTGATTGATAATCTAACAACGCTATTTTATGATAAGGGTTTTCACATAAAACAGCATTTGCCTCTAAAACAATCGAAATTTCAAACCCTTGAATATCTCTTTCAACAATAGCGTAATACGATGATATTTTTCTAAGAAGCTGAAGAAAACGAAAATAATAAAAAAAGTAATTATCCAGTATATCTTTTGGAACCATACCAATTTTATCACGGCACTCTTTCGTAAATAATAGTGTTGGGTTTTTTTGATTTTGAACAAAGCCCTCTAAATCAATGCACTTTTGTTTCCAATCACAACCATATCCGATCTCTATTTTTATCTCTTTGAGGCTCATGCCGTTTCCATCTTTAAATACGAAATTTTTGGGTATTCATCTAGACAAATAATGATTGAAGACTCGACATTAGATGCGATCTTAATAAGAGATGAAGACAACGATTGCTCCATAATTATATCTAAATAATCAAACTGCACACCACTATGAGATTTAAACTTCTTCCACAGCATCAGTCGCAACTCAATACTTTGACATTTAAAATAAATTTTTTCAACAGAGCAAGTATTGACTTTTGAAGAAAGCGTTAACATAGCATCACTAAAAGAAAGACTGGATAAATCCCACACACCTTTTTTGAAAGTAAATTTATTTAAATGCTCAAACGACCATATACTAACAATATGACTTATAACATTTTGGCTTGCTAGCTTCTTCAACTTAGAAATCAGCTTTAACTGATCTTCAAAGTCAGTATAAACGTTTAATAAAGATTTGTTAGAACTTGTTAATAATGTTGGTTTTTTATTCTTATCTACAATGGCAGAGTATTCTTGCAAATCTTGATTGGACCGTTTTAATTCTAGCAAACACTCTTTTTCTAGCACCAAATCAAAATATCTCAAAGGGTCACCAAGAAAAACATGTTTGTTTTTAGATATTCCAGAATGAGAAAAACTACCAACAACCAATAATGATTGAGTTGGGTTTTGAAACAAATGAAAAACCCCACCCACTACATTTTCTATAAATAATACACTTTTAAAATCAATCCCAAGATTTTTAATTGAATTTTTTAAAACATCATTTTTTTGACCTAAAACAACTAAGGTAATAGATTTTGGAGGCTCTAATATTTCACTCAGAAGATTATTTGAAATAAGTTTAGCAGTATCCAACGTACGAATATTTGAGTGATTAAAATAACGTTGTTCCCACATACAGTTCCCTAAAAGGCTGCTCAAGCACCCTTTTGTTTTTGAAAAAATCCATCTTGCAGTCTTTTTCTTGCTAAATCAACCTGATCTTTTAAATCATCATCAAAAACTAAATTAGAGAAATCTCTAAGGTAATCCATAGATTTCCTCCAAGATTTAGATTTCATAGATGCAGATATTAAAACTTCTGTTGCTTCAAGTTTGATTAATTCATGATTGGCTGCAAGCTCCGCCTGAGCAAGTGCGTTTTGAAAGTCTTCAACCTCTTCATAAATTTGTGCCTTCTTAAGGTGTAATACAGCACGCTCTTCATCTGATTCAGATGCGAACATAAGCTTATCAATAACACCAATACATTGATCATAGTCATTCAGCGACTTATACGCATCAAATTCAATCGCCGTTGAATCTAAACCAGAACCAACACAAAGCTCATGGATGACTTTAAGAGCCGACTTCGGGTCACCTAAATGATAAAGCTCCACCATTGCAAGCTCTTGTGCATTCCGAGAAATACGCAGCTCTGATTTTTCAGACTTTAATATATCTTTAATAGTAGAAGCAACCATTGGCCAATTACCATTTTGGATATGAAGTTGCTTATAATACTTAAGTGCTTTTAAGTTATTCGGATTAAGTTTTACAATTTCTTCAAAATATTGATGTAGCATGTTTCCATCAAAAAGCTTTTTATCGAACAAAAAGCAAAGACGTTCCAGTGCAAAGATCTTGTCTTCCTTTGAAGAAAACGCAAAGAAAGCCCCTTGCCATATTCTTGCTTCAGCTCCCCAATCATTCGTTTCTACTAGCTCAGGAACTAAGAAATTAAAAACTTCATCAAAACTGAGTTTTAATACTTTAATCATAGAACTTAAAGACTCAGCGACTAAGACAAATTTTTCACGAATCAATGAATCAATTTTGAGCTTTTCAATAAAAAGTTCTTTAGTATTTTCAGACAGTGATATGTTTTGAAACATAAGGTCTATATAATGCCAGCACTCATTGTCAGATAACAATTGCATAGCACTCTTAAAAGCAACCTCATCCATCTTTTGATTGTTCTCAATCTTATGAAAAATTGCTTCTAAGTTATTTTCTAGATTCAAACTGATACTGTTATCCTTTGAATAATTTTTTTTAAATATTTCAAACTACTTTTGAAGGTAGTGGAACACCATAGACTTTGCACTTTCAGAAAGTGCGGTAAGATCAACTGTTTTAGAGTCAAACAACCATTGCAAACTAATTCCATCCAGCATGCCCAAAATCATGATAGCCGCATTTTCTGGATTTACATCTCGAAAAGACCCACCAACCCCTTCTTTGATAATAGAAGACGCCGTTAATCTAAACTGTTCATAGTGAGAAGAAATAATTTTCCGTACTTCTTCTTTTTGGTTAATTTGAGTCCAAAAATCCATATTCACTTGATAGTATTCTTTTGTCTTTTTGACGATTCCTAAGGTTACATCAATAAAAATCCCAAGCTTTTCTTTTGGGTCTGTTACTGAGCTCAGTTGAGTTGTTAGGTAATCTTCAATACCGCTCGCAACTTTGTCTAATACAGACATCATCAAGTCATCTTTATTTAAAAAATAATAATGAATGATTCCTTTTGAAACACCAGCAGTTCTAGCAACATCTTGCATACTGAAATTATGATAGCCAAACTTAGAGATACAACTCACGGTTGCCTCAACAATTTGCTTTTTTCTCTCTGCAGCGACATCAGCTTTTGACATAGATTCTTCTCCAACCTCATCAGGTTCAATCATTTCAAGGTATTTCTTGCAAAAAAGCAATGTAGAATCAACAGCGTATTGATTGCAACCATGCAATGATCCGTTTACAATAATTCTATTGTATCTCATTGTAGGATTCATGCCTACCTCAACAAACTTAGGAAAAAATACGATGGTTCTAAGAGTTGGTTTGATTATCTTTTTATCACTCTCTCACACCCTGTTGGCAAGTGCTGACTGGACTCACTTTGGCCTAAGACCTCTGGCGATGGGAAACGCATTTGTATCAATTTCTGATGACTTTAATGCTCTTTTCTATAACCCTGCAGGGCTTGCAACTGTTGAGTCTTGGGACGGAGAGTTTCTAAACCCAAGATTTACAGTTTCTCATGCTGCGATCGGTCTGGCTGATGATTTTGTGAGCAGTCAATCTTCCTCCTTAAGCGATACTGAGCGTGGCGTTGAGTTCCTTGAGATCTTTGAAAAAAACCTTGGGGTACCAAGCAGACTATCTATGCAATTCACACCTCATCTCATCTTTCCTCATTTTGGAATCGGACTTGGAGTTGATATTGGTCAAGTCGAGGTAACCGTTCATAGACAACTTGAGTTCGATGTAAGTGCTCGCTCTGGCTTTACGATGCCAATAAGCTATGCACATAGCTTTCTTGCGGATCAACTTCACCTAGGTGTAAGCGTCAAACCTATCCTGGAAGTTTTTAGCATTGATGAACAAAAGCTGGGACTAGAGGCTTTTGAAAAGATTTCTAAAGGAGTTGACGGACTAAAAGATTTCTTACGTAGTGGGTTTGGAGTTGGAATTGATTTTGGATTATTATTTCAACCTAAAATCCCAATGTCACCAAGTATTGGGTTTAGCTTTATGGATATTGGTGACACTTCATTCAAAAAAGTAACATTCTCCTCAGAAGTTCCTGTATCTGCTCCAAGACTTAGAAAGGCAGCTGTAAATGTGGGGTTTAGCCTTACACCATTCACACTTGCTGGGCTTGAACTTAAAACTGCGATTGATTTTCATAGGATCAACCAAGTTGACTCCTTTTCAAAGAAGCTAAATATTGGTGTCGAAGCTAATTATAATGATTGGATCAGACTTGGTACCGGCTTGCATCAAGGCTACCTCACTGCTGGGCTCGACTTTGACGTCGGTCTTTTTGGCTTAAAATTTGCCACCTACCAAGTTGAGCGAAGCACTTATGCCGGAAGCAAAGAAAACCTGAGTGATCGAAGATACTCAGCAGAAATACATATTTTACTGTAATTGGAGAAAATGAAAATGAAACTTACTCTAACCTTAATTACCCTAATCGTTTCTTCAGCGAGTTATGCAAAACGCACGGTAAAATCATACGAAGATACTATCTCAAAATCTAAGCTCTATGCTAGAACAGTTCGCTCAGGACAATCCACTCAAAAAACGACGAGTGAAACAACGACTGAAAATACGGGAAAAGTTATCAGAAGCTCTGGAAAAACAATAAGAAGTTCTGGCACTCCTCAAAACACCAATACTTATGAAAGTCAATTTAATACCTCAAACCAGAAACCAAAAGAAGTACCGCCAACTACTACCCTAAACCCAGAAACAACTACTCCTGTAGCTCCAATAGTTCCTAACCGAGAAACCGTAAATCCAGCAGCAGGAAATACGACCCAACTAAGCACAATGACCAATGAAGTAAACACTCAATCTACAAATCAAAATTTTAATCTGTTTAGTGAAGTTGATCTTGCTTGGAGAAACCTCAACGAAAACGGAGAAACCGTTTCTAATTATTTAAGTGGTTCGATTTTAGTCGGGTATCAAATTCCAACATTGTTTGGCTTAGAAGGGTTTGAAGTATCTATGAGATATCAACCAAGCTTTTTAAACTCTGAGGCAGCTAGTGCTAACTCACAAACCATCCTTGCAGGAATTGCATATGAATATAGCCTCATGGATAATTTAGGCATTTTAGGGAGGGCGGAGTTTGGAGCAGAATTGCCACAAGCAATCGAAGCTTCCCAAGGGGACACACCAAAAAAATTCCTAGAACCAGGCTTTTCTTCTCAGCTAGGGGTAGGAGTTAGATACTATATCAACATGATTGACTTTAATAAGCAATTAGCAGTAGGCTTCAACGTACATAGCAATTTGGGAAGCTTTATTGGAATTACACTTGGACCGTCTGTTACTTTATTTATCTAGCTTTTTATTATTACTTGGCTGTTCCGAGCAGCCAAAAAAAATAGCTTATGGCTCTCTTATTTTTCATAGTTCCCAAGAAACTACTTTAAATCTTTTCAAAGTCAATAAAAATAATACATTTCAATCTGTTCCATCAGTACCATCTAATAAAAAACTAAAACTGGAGTCTGGAAAATATTTTGCACAAGCGGACTGTGGGTCTAAAGAATTTAACATCATTCCTAAACAAACATTAAGCATTGATATAAATCATATTCAAATATTCAAAAACACATCTACGCTGATAGAAAAAATCCATGTGAACTGCAAAGTCAATTCACGACAAAAAGCATGGAAATATATTAAAAACCAAAATAATATTGCTATCTTTGATAAAAGATCTCAGATTAAGGTAAACAACATACTCGTCACTACAGAAGAGCTCAACTCTCTGAAGATTAATTTACAAGAATTGAAAGTTACTGGAAATCTTTCATCTAAAAGTCGGTACCATATTCAAAACCTCGATAACAACGATTCTATTATCTCTGTAAACCTTGGTGATTCAGTATTACTACCAATAAGAAAATACAGCATCTCACTTCATGGGTCCAAAAAAACTATATTTTTAGATAAAAATACTGTCATCAAGACTGGAGAAATCATAACAAAGATTAGAGACCTGGGTTTTCCTAAAAAAAACCAACTAAACACCATGAAAATCAATGGATCTTTTGGGTTTAATATTCAAAAAAAATCACTAGCCTTATTACCAGGAAAGATTCGCCTTCACTACCTAAACAATTTCATCGACAAAGAAGTAGAAATCACAAGCAATAAACAGGCGATTATATATCTAGAGCCAATTCAAATTACAAACAACTGCCCTTTTCAAGACAGAACATGTATGAAGAATAGCTTTATTCACCTCACAGAAAAAAAATCAAAAAAAAGACTGCAAAAAATTAACTCTTTGACTGAGTTTTATAATATAAAAAAATCTAATTTCCTTTTTACACTGAATAATTCAAGCTTTATTTTCTTTAAATCAAAAACAATTAAGAACAATCAAATCAAAACTTCTCGTTTAACGATTATCCCAAAGTTCACTTATAAAAAGAATATACTCTCTGATCTCATTCGATTATACCCAAGCAAAGTGATTGCTGAAGGAAGCAGTAAAGACTTAGCTTTCACAACTTCAACAACTCTTGAACTGATAGACGGTCGTTATCAGTTAAAACACTTTATAAATGATCAAAAATCAAAAAAAAGAACATCCAAAAATATTTCTATCAACTTAAACAAAGATCTAACAGTTTATGTTGATACCTATATCAGTCGAAACTCACAAAAAAGACTAGAAAGAAAAAATCAAGAATCTCTTCTGAGAAATTACAGGTCTTCACTACAGAATTTCCAAAAAAAACACCCTCTACAGACTTATGAATAAACTATTGTTTTAATTCTGGAGCATGATGGGGTTTGGATCTAGCGTCTATGACTAACGCACCTTCGCACCCCCAATGTTTAAACTCTACAAAAGCTCCTACACCATATATATCTTTTGCAGGGTTTGACTTCGTAAATACTGACCATAAAAAATCATCGAATTGCTCACAATACTTTTTATATGAGTCTGTCAAAATGATTAAGCGAATGTCTGGGCCTAGCTCAGAAAAATTTTCTTTTATCATGATTGGAATATTCTTAGACTCCAAATCGTAACTCTCAAACGACTGCATATCAAATGCGTAAACTCCGTCAATAATACGCATTAAATTTGAACCAGAAGAAACCTTAATAAAGTCGTCACTACAAAGCTTAAAGATAGGGTCTCCGGCTGCAGGTAAGATTAATTTAGAACCTTCATTTAAAACACTCCCAGAGTAATCGAGGGTATCCATCGTGGTTTTCGTCATAAAGTGAGCATCTCTAGTCCAATTCAGCCTTCGCAAACAAAAATCAAAAAAGTTTGAAATATTTTCACACTGAAGTTTACCGGATGGGTCAGAAGCAATGATGAGATATTTTGCTAAAGAGCACTGCCCAAAACCAAGAATAGAGTGGGCTTGCGTTAGTAGTTCTTTTGGTTTTTTGAGCTTTTGATAAGGAGTGTATCTTTCACTACCAATTGCAAGTAACAAAGGGTGCACACCAGCTTGATCTACTGCATGTAACTCTTTCACCCCCGGTAAACTAACCGGAACCATGGGTTTTGTGATTTCGTGTACAAGATGACCAAACATGGAGTCTTCTTGAGGAGGGCGTCCAACAACTGTAAATGGATAAACCGCATCATCACGATGAAAAACATGCTTCACACTAGCAACTGGAAAATCATGCTTTAGAGAATAATAACCTAAATGATCTCCAAAAGGACCTTCTGGCTTTACTTGGTCACCCTTAATTGTGCATAAAATAACAAAGTCAGCATCAGCCAAGACCATCCAGCCATCAAAATAAGTATACTTTGTTCGAGCCCCAGCTAAAACACCAGTAAAAAGCATTTCAGGCAAACCCTCTGGCATTGGCATCATTGCAGAAACACTATGGGACGCTGGACCTCCAATATGAATCGCTACTTTAAGTTCTTGGTTCTTCTGGTTAGCAAGTTGGTGGTGAATTCCTATTCCTCGATGAAGTTGATAGTGAAGCCCCACTTCATCATTCACATTGTAATCATTCCCAGAGATTTGTATTCGGTACATCCCTATATTTGATGTCGACCAATGGGGTTTTTTCGTTGGGTCTTGGCTTAATACTTGTGGCAAAGTGATAAATGCACCACCATCATCTGGCCAACACTTAACCTGAGGCAAAACATCTATTGATATTTTATTTTTTAAGACAGCAGCACGCCTTGTTGATACTTTTCGAGGTAAGCTTCTAAGACCCACAAAAGGCATTCTTAATGCTTTTAACCAGTTTTCAGGTCGACATAAGTCTTTGAGTGTCTCTGTTGTATTTGCCTTAAGTTGGATACATGTTTTGGAGTCTTCAAAGTATTTACCAAAAATATTTTTATAGCGTTCTTCACTACCAAATAAATTTGAAGTTGCTTGGAAACGGCTACCTTTAACCTTTTCGAACAAAATTGCTCTATTTGCACCTTTTCTTTCTTTAAGGTGTATGTTTGCCATTTCTAACTCGGGATCCACTTCATGAGAGATGACGAGAAGATCGTTCATGTTTCGAATTTTTTGAATAACGTCTTGTGTTGATTTCAATACTAAGCCCTTGTCGCTTGTTGGATCAGTTTTTTAGCAAGGCCAATAGAATATTTATCCACAGATTCCGCAGACAATAACCTAGCAACTTCACTTTCAGAGTCCTGCTTAGAGAGTTTTTGCACTTGAGTAAAACTCCCTGATTTATCTTCTAGTTTTTGAACCATATAATGATGATGTGCAAATGCAGTGACTTGAGGCAAATGAGAGATACAAATCGTTTGAAATGAATTACTCAAATGAGATAGTTTTTTACCGACAACAAACGCAACATTCCCTGAAATACCTGAGTCGATCTCATCAAAAACAAGTAAGCAACTGTTTGCACCTAAATCAACCGTTGATTTAATTGCAAGCAAGATCCTAGACAACTCACCCCCAGATGCAATTTTCTCTAGTGGAAAGAAATCTTGTCCTTTATTTGACTTCAGATAAATCTTAGGGTGATGCGAGCCATATGATGAGTAACTTTTTAGTGCGTTTTCAATGACAGCAATATCATGCACACCGGAGCAATGTTGGTACCACTGGGATAAATCAATCGTTGGCTGTGACACAGGTTCCCATACTATTTTAATTTCAGCATGAGGCATTGCTAAACTATGAAGTTGATCACATAATTGGGTTTCAATAGATTTACTCACAACTTGTCTGATTTTTTGTAGTTTTTTTGAAGCCGCTTCTAATGATGTAATAGACTTTTTAACATCTACCCAAAGTTTTTCTAACACATGCTCAAAATCGTGAAAATCACTGATTTGTGTTTCAATATCCACTAGCTTTAATTTTAAGTCTTCTGCATTTTTGACATTAAATAATTTCATCAGATCTAAGTAGCGACCGTATTTTTTTTGTAGGGAATTTAATTCACCTTCATCAAAGAGGTATACATCTGCACTCTTTACAATTTTATAATCAATATCATTAGCATTTGACTCTATATCTCGAATCATCTCTTCTAGGCCAAGTCCTAGCTTTTCTGATAAATTAGCCATTTTTTTGAGGCGATAAGCAAAGTCACCACCCAAAACATCATCACACAAGCTTTTGAGAGATTGATAACTGCTGGTTTGCTGAGAAACCTCCTGCATCGATTGGATACTCGAACGGATTTCTTCATACTCATCTTGAGATGGGTCTAACTCCGCAAGTTCCTTTAACCTAAACTTAAGGTAATCTATGTTTTGAATATTCTGATGGTATACAACAATTTTTTCGGAGATCAGAGAGACTACTTTGTGAAAGTTTTGAAAATGTTTTTGATAACTATCCACAAGGCTACGATCACGTAAACACGCATCCACTATCAACTGATGATTTTTAGGCTGGAGTAATAAGTGATGATCGTGTTGTGCTACTAAATCAATAAAATGAACGGCAATTTTTTTGAGGGTCGAAAGACTTGTAGGTGTATCATTGATCCAACATCGACTTCTTCCAGATGATTGAATTTGTCTTCTTATGATAATTTCAGAATCAATCCCGTCAATTCCTAACTCCATCAGTTCAGCAAATTCCGAAGAATTTTTATCAGTTCCCAGATGGTCCCAAGTAAATTCACCCGTCACTTCAGCGTGGTTGCTATTCTTACCAACAACACTTGCATCAACTTTTTGCCCCAACAAAAATGCCAATGATTTTAATAGTAAGCTTTTACCAGCTCCAGTCTCGCCCGTAAAAACACTGAGACCAGATTCAAAGGCGATATCTACTTGACGTGATATCGCAAAATTTTTGATAGATAGATTTTTAAGCAAAAGAAAACCCCTTGGAATGCTTTGTTTTACCAAAGCGGACTCCAAGGGGTCAAGGACCTAAAACTCAGTCAGTACAAGACTTCTGAGTAGCTCACATGAGCGACTTATCTAAGCATTTCTGCACGTAAGACACCTGCAAGACCACGAGGGATGATCACTTGATCATCTTCAACGAGGTACTTGTTACGTGACCAGTAGTACCCTCCTAATGGGAGTGCATCTAACTCGTCTTTACCTGCTATGCCTTCTTCTGCCTTAAACTTCACCTGAGACAATCCAGCACTGAAGTCATAAAAATCAACTGCGTGCATCTTTTGTCCGTTGCTGATGAAAACAACTGTTCCTGCTTTTCCACCAAACTCGGTAACCTGTGCAATTGAAGAAGAGTTTCCAAGTGCCATTGGAACAACTTTCGTTTCTTTCAAGAACCTTTTGTTAGCATCAAAAGATAATTTAGACATAAGAACATCTTGTCTTACTGGAGAAGGTCTCCAAGGACGTCCAAATCCACGATGAGGAATGATACCACCGCCCCAATTGTTTTGGATTGCAGCTGGGTTTTTGAGAGTTAGGTAACTTCCATCATTTAACTTCACTAGGTTATTGTTTGAGTAGTAACCTTGGTTATTTAACTGATACATATCAGCCAAAGTTGCAATGTTACCCTTTAAAGAAAGAGAATCCATAACATTTTGAGTCACGACACGGACATGTACTATCTTCTTTTTTGTTTTCCAATGCTTTCGCTCTTCTTCTACTGTATCAACTAACTGCAGATCATTTGTAATTAAATGTCCTTTGTTGATTCCCGTTAAATCGCCTGGGATATTGATTTCAGCACTACAAGAGAACTTGTCTGTTTGGTTATCAAAGTCTACTAATTTGATCATTGAAGCGTAGTTAATAGCGTTACGATCAAGGTTTTTATCTTTGCTTTGAGGATCAATCAGCTCACCTTTAGCATTGTAGTTTTTACGGAAAGTCATTACTAACTGACCATCAACACTTCTAAGTTGCGGATAAGTAGATTTTACTTTGCAATCAATACCATTGATTTGCGTCACCGTAAGGTTTTTACCCATTGAGAACTTCAAGAAGTCCTGACCTTGTTGGTACAAGAAATCGCTATCAGAAACAGCTACTAGCTCAGAACCACCCCAATAGAAATTTGAGTTGTTTTTCGTTAAATCAACAGACTCAGTTACTTTTAATTTTCCTTTAAGGTCAATTGTGTAAGCAAAGAATACTGTTTTTCTTTGGTATGGCCATCTGCCTTTTGTTGGGTTTTTAATTTTTTCGTAACGTGTGTTTTGAGTAAGAAGTAAAAGTTTTTTGCCAACAACTTTATGGGACTTATAAGTACCTTTTAATGCAAGCTCGCTTTTTACTTCATTTTGCTCAGCATCTACCTTAGACATTAAAACAGACCTTAGGATCGTACGAGCATTAGATGCACTTGAATATCTGTAGTTATAGTTATTGCCTCGCGTGATAAACTGAATACCTTTGTTTGCACTTACTCTTTCGAAAGCAACAACATTTCTAGCCAGTTCTAAAGTAGCAACAGCATCTTTGAAACTTTTGTCATTGTTACCTGAAGTATTGAAAACACTTAATTCTTGATCTGTGAAAGTATTGATTTTATCAATCTCTGAGTTTGTAAATACTCTTCTTAGGTATCCCCACTTTGCAGCCATCGTAGACCCTTCAACGAAAGCTTCACCATCATCAATAGCACCTAAGTCAAACTTCACAACTTTACCACCAGAAACATAACGTCCGTTAGAATCACGAGTAGAGATTTGAAATAATAACTGACCTTCACCTTCGCCTGTAAACTTTACTTCTACAAACTTGTCTTGATTATTAAAGTTCGTCCATACATTTTTATCTTCGAAAACCATGTCAGCTACATCAATAGCTTTCATTTTTCCATTTTTGTATTCTTTGATTTCAAACAATCTTGCTTGTGGCTTTTGAAAGTTGAATTCATTATCTACAGTTGGAGTAATACGGCCTAGACCTAAAATATACTTTTTGCCTTTGTAGGTCATCGGGATTGCTCTTTGGATCCAACCTTCGAACTCAAGGTGAGCTTTGTGTGCAACGCCATTTTCAGGATTTGAAATATCAAATACATCTAATGGATCAATGTTATTTGCTGGAACCCAAAATGCATATAGCAAGTTGCCGTCAACACGCACATCTTGAAGTGAAGCACTTTGACCGTTTGAGCTACCTACAGAAGTAAATGAGTCAGCAGATAATTTTTCTACATTCCCAGTTTTTCCTACAACATAGCGTGCATTCAAACCAAGCTCTTTATCATTGTTTAATTTTTCACGAAGATCCGCTAAATCAGAAGGGTCCGTGACACCTGAGAGTCTAAGCTCTCTTTCGATATGAGCCTTACGGTACTCAAGCTCAGCTTGATCTAAAATAGTAGATTTTTTTGTTGGGAAAGCAAAAGTCTCAACCGCAACTCTAGATAGACCACTCGCTGCTCTATAGTTACTGACTGCAACAAGTGTGTTGTTACGAATCAAAGTAGAGCTTCTCTCACGAATAGTTCCTTTTACTGGAGCAATCATTACTGGGCTTACTTTACCATCAGCATCAGAGATATCCAAAACTTCAACTGCTGAAGCACGGTTTCTCCACCAACCCCATCCAGAGACAGAACCTGAAGAAACAAGGTAGTACTTGTAGCTTCCTTGGTCTTCTACTTCCACGATGTTCATGTTTTCTCTATAAGCAGGTAGTGCTAATTGCTGCTCTTGAATTTTTTCAACACCTTCGTCAGTAACTTTAAAAGAAGTTACATAACCTTTATTTTGATTCAGTCTTTCTTGCCAAGTACCACTAAAGTTATTCACGTAGTTATACTGGTAAGATGCAATGTAGAGAATATCTCCGACTAGACGAGAATCCACAACACGACCTTGAAAGTCGCTTGCATTTAACTCAACTGGATCAGAAGCATCAGACACATCATAAACCAAAATACGTCCTTGAGACTTGTTATCGTCATAATGGTTTTCAACCACAACCAACTGATCGTTATCAGCAGGAGATGAATACATAATTTGAGGACGGTTACCTGTTGGTAAAACACGGCCTGTAATTTTTGGTGCCTTTGCACCGTCTTCAAAACTCACCACTTGAAGACCACGATAATTATTCAGTAGATATAAAAGTTTTGAACCTTTTGCTCCTACTTTAAAAATATCAGATTCTTGTAGATCACGCTTAGCACCACCTGAAACAGTTTTTCTGTTTGAGGCCTGAGGTATTGCTTCCTCAACATCAAAGCGGTTAGATCTGTAAGGCACTGGGTTTAAAAACTCAGTTTGACCTTCAAATCTTGATAGTTTTGATTCAATGCTTGTTTTGTTTTTTGGTGCTGGAACGAAGATTCCGTCACTTTTGATGTTTGATGTTTGATCAGCACAGCCAACAAATGCTAGTGCTAACAATCCGGCTGTAATTTTGCGTAGACGCATCATTTCTCCCCCGAGTTTGTGATTTAAAAAAAACTTCTTTTGTGAAGAAGCAACATTAATTTAACAGGAAAACATCTAATTTCAATAAAATTTCAAAAAGTGACAAACTTACGAAATAAAAAAAATTGTATTAAACCATACTTATGATTTTAAAAACAATGGGTTACAGAAACACCATCAACTATACTTATCTTATCTATTAAAAATTTTAATCGTGATGAAGAAAAACAGATTATGTTTTAGGCAAGAATAACAATAGTGGCGTGGTTCATAGGTAAAAAAGTTCCAAACATGCCGAGTTGGCTATAAGATATTCATTTCAGCTTTTTTATAGCTAAGCATACTTCGCTTGGCCTCGAATAGATTCTTATATGACTCGTAACGGATTCTAAGCTTCTCGCTACTACCTTTTGCTGCGGCGAGCTCTTCTAAGAACTCAACATACTCGGGATCGTTTTCTGTAAGTCGCTTTAACTTTGCCTCGGTCATTTCGCCCGTGTCATGCCTTAAACCAATCTTTGCACGTATCGTTGGTTTTAAGAGTTCAAGGCGATCAGCAATTTGTTTTGCTCTTGCGTACTCTTGCCCAATACGGCTGGCGAGTTGAACTACATCTTCAAGGTCTAACTTTGAAGTATCTACTGATGATCTTGTATTCTCTGAGCTTTGCAAAAGCACTCCTATGACAGCAACTTTATCACACCTAAAAGCAGAGATATTCATTTATGATAAATACAGCATAGTACGTAGAGCCTAGATTCCACAATAACAATAAAAGCCTATTGTTTTCATAGGGTTACAGCATAGCTCTACAGCAAAACACTGAAATAAAGCGTAAGAATGGCTTGTTCTTAAGAAAAACACCTAAATTCCCGATAGTTATTATAGTTGGCCAATTAGCCAACTATTTAGAATTTAGCAAGAATGTGAGGTTAAAACATGGAAGCTATCTCTTTGCACGCAAGCCCAGACGGGTACTTCTGTGACTTACTAAACGAAGCCGCAAAAAGAAATAAAATGAAAGTAGAAGAGAGGGTTTCGATATACCTTATCAATGTATTAAAAACTTTTATCCAACCAGAAAAACTAAGCGTGAAAATTGGAGACAAGCTTCTAAACCCCTTTGACACTCCACTCGCATTAATACTTCATGAGCTCCATGAAGTTGATGACCCCTTCACTAGACAAAAAATACTAAGGATGCTGGGAGAGTACAGCCTATACTATTCAGGTTTTTTTGGAGATTACTTTAACAACAAAACTTATAGCATAGACTACTATATGTCGATTGGAAAAAGATCTTACGAACTTCTTAAAAACCATGACGTTCGCCTTAAAGAGACATACAAAAAACTTGCTGAAGAGTTTGAGTCGTATGTTAGTTTAGTATCAGAAGTCTCTATCAGTTCGCCTATCAAGCAAAACAAAGACATTTTAGCAGTATATGAAAGATGGACAAAATCACCTTCGCAGCAACTCTCTAGGGTACTTCGTGAATTTGGTATTCAACCAGATGCAATATTTATCACAGACAAAGTTTCTTAAAATAAAAAAAACCTCAATAATTGAGGCTTTTTTACTGACATTAAAATTATTATTATTTTTTTGTTTGAGATTTGTTCCTTAGTGCAACAACACGAGACTTCACGATTTGAGATTTCGCAATATACTCAGGATCAGAAACCGCTAACTTTCTAAAACGATTATAATATTTAATAGACTTTCTAGAATTCACTTTTTCGTAAACTCTGCCTAACAAATAATGTCCTTCAATCAAGTTTGGCTTAGAACGAACTGCACGTTCTAAGTATGTCACTGCATCTTTCACTTTATTTGCTTTTAAGAGACATCGCCCAAAACCAAGCAACGCACCTGCAAGTAATGGCTGACCTTTTAGTGCAAATTTATAAGCTTTCATTGCTTTACTAGTGTTTTTCATTTCATATAGTGCGTCACCCATCACACTTGCAATATATGGCCTAGACTTAGGTGAGGTTGATTTTTCAATACGACGAAGAGACTTATAAGCGAGGTTGGATCGTTTTAGCTTAATAAGTGTTCTCGCTAAGATAATATTTGCTTGAGGGTCTTGTGGACTTTTCTTGATTAATTGCTTTGCTGTTTTTAATGCTTCGCTATAGTAGCGAATCTTAAAAAACGACCAACTCAAAGATTTCATCGCTTTATAGTCTTGAGGCTTAACAGAAAGAGCTTTTTGATAGTGAAAGATAGCATCTGCAAACTTATTTTGAGCTCTTAGTGCTTCACCTAAATAAAAGTTATTCTCAAAGTTATTGATATACTTATCTTTAGACTTTCTAAGGTGAGTTTCTGCTTTTTTGTAGTTACCCGTCTTCACATAAACCATACCAAGATTACGGTTTACAACATGACGTTTCGCTTTATACCGCATTGCTTTTTTATAGTTATCAATCGCTTCTCTATACAAACCATCACGAGCAAATTGATTTGCCTTATTTAAGTCAGCATATGATCTTCTTTGTTTGCAGGCTCCTAAAAAGCCACTGCATAATATTGCCAAAACGATATATCTAAACAGGCGTCCCATGATAAAGTCTCCTCTTCACTCACGAAAAAATAAGCATAAATGTTTTAGTGCTTTTCATATGATATCCTATCTACATAACAATCTGAAGCGAAGTGCATTTTATGACAAAGACAAATAACCCGGAAATTGCTGGAGATATTAAAATGTTAACACAAAATTTATGGGTAATATTTGCCTTAATCTCGTTTCTCACAAACTGCTCACATACAATATCCCACAAAAGCTCATGGCAAGGACTAGAAGACGTTCAAGAGACAAAATGCACTCCCATGAACCTTGGAGAGAAATACATTTACCCAGAAACCATCACATCTAATTACAAAAAAAACCTTATCATTCAAACTGTAAAGAGAAACGGCCAACCTACCCTTATATCCACCTCTATCAACTCAGATCTATCTCTTTCAAAACCAACTGAAATTTCTCCATTAGATGGGACATGGGAAATGTTTAGTAACTCTAAAAACATCAAACAATATTATCGAGCAAATCAAAAAAAAATCGAAAAATTAAGCTTACAAAATAAATCCATCCAACAATGGGAAAATAAACTTAGTGACACAGAAGAAATAATCGAAATAGGTAATAACCTGTGGCTGATTCACAAAGATGATAAGCTAGATCATTACCGACTTTCTTTTATATCACAAAACAAAACAACAACGACTTCATTTGACTCTCTAGATTACCCAAAAACCATCAGTAACCACCTTGGTGAAATTCAATACTTTTATGGAAAAAACAAAAATGGATTTCATGTAATATCAACCGAAACAAAACCATTACTTTTTAAGCTCGTATTAAATAAGACTTCAAAAATTGAAAGTTACACGTTAACAAAAAGAAACCTTCATGATTTCCATTTGTTTTATACAGAAGGAGATTCCATGGTTGGAAACATCCAAATTAAATATAAAAAAACCATCCCAAAAGCAGATGTACTCATTACTCTTAATCAAGATTCACTCCCACTCGAAGATACTCATGTAGGACAACCGTTTTGGGTTCAAGGTAGTAAAACCACCTTAAAAACTTACATGTCGACTTGGGTAGATGCTGAATCAACTTTTGGATCGTATATGATAAAAGAAAATAAAATAATAAAAGGTCAATCTGTTGGAGTATTCAAAGAGAATACATCTTTTCATCAACTCATCAAAAAAGAGGACTCATTGATTGCTATCATGAAAACCTTAGCAAAGAACGGCACCCCAAAGCACCTTATCTGTCATTTAGCTTTATAAGATGAGTTACTTAGCTTGACCTAGAACTTTTAAAGTCATAGGTAATTAATAGCACAATAATAATATTTGCAAACCATGCTGAGAATATTGGAGAAACATTTCCTTGTAATGCAAAAGCACGAAAAGCTGAGAATATTAACCAATAACTCGCACCAACCGCCAAAGCAAACAATATACCACGCACTGTTTCAACATTCCGGTTACTTCCATAAGCAAACCTTAACCCAAGAAAAACGATCAAAATAGGAGCAAAGAAGAAAGATATTTTATTATGAAAATCAACAAGCTCTTGGCGTACGTTTTGACCTGTTTTCATTCCCACATTAATGATGCCATCGAGCTCACGAAGAGATTTTTCAGAGCTGAGCCTAGAGTCACTTATTAATTGCTCAGTTCTAATATCCAGGTGAATTTGCATCGTTTTTCGGTGATCAACACTGACTAACTCAGAGTTGTCATCAAAGTAAGATATTTGAGGATTTAATAAATTCCACTTATTTAGTGGTTCGTCAAGTTTTGCACTAGAGGATTTTATAATCTTCACAATTTTAAAATCATTGTTATGCTGATAGAGAGAGAAAAGTTTAAACTCTTTTTTCTGAGGATCAAAACGCTTATAGTTTACAAAAGTATTTTTTTGTTTAAACCACCCAAAACCACTCACCGCTTTGCTTTTTCTGCCTTTGAGCTTTTGTTTATATTCATAGGCTTTTTTTGCTGCTTCAGGTTGAATAAACTCACCGATAAATGCCATTGTTAAGGTAAGTATCACACCGCCAATGAGAAGAGGTTTAGAGATAGCAAAAGCACTCATTCCAAATGATCGCATCGCAGTTATTTCATTACTACGGCTCAGAAGAATCATGGTTGAAACAGATGCTAATAAAGCAGCAATTGGCAGCGATTGGCATAGTAAGGTTGGAATTTGAAAAAGGTATACTTTTAAGAAAAGCCAGATTGGCAATGAAGCTTGTTTGCTAAACGAGCGA
This sequence comes from Oligoflexales bacterium, assembly GCA_023301465.1. Taxonomy (GTDB): domain Bacteria; phylum Bdellovibrionota_B; class Oligoflexia; order Oligoflexales; family JALZUQ01; genus JALZUQ01. Next base: position 73,082 of record JALZUQ010000048.1, on the reverse strand, counting down.
GACTCATGAAGAAAATCAAATAATACAAATAAAAAAATGCTGAGCACGGTAATGCCCAGCACAAATGAAAAAAAATACTTTAATACGTACCTTTGTAGCTTTGAAATCAACTCTACTTCGAAATACGACGTGAGTAAAATTCTACAATATCAGCAACATTTACAGGAAATGGAACTGATTCAGCATCAGGAAGTGCTGTCACTGTCGCTGAAAACTTTGCAGGTTCTACTTGTAACCATGCTGGTAGTGCAAGACTTGGAGATTGAACCGTAGCTTCAATAACAGGTAGTTTTCTACTTTTCTCTTTTACTACAATTTCTTGACCTACTTTTACACGAAAAGAAGGGATATCAACACGCTTGCCATTTACTAAGATATGACCATGATTTACTAACTGACGTGCAGCAGGGATCGTTGGTGCAATACCAGCTCTAAAGACAACGTTATCTAATCGTCTTTCAAGTAGCTCAAGTAACTTATCAGAGAAAACACCGCGGCTTTTAAAAGCTTCTGTCACCAGTCTTCTAAGAGGTTTTTCAGACAAACCATAGTTCATTTTTAGTTTTTGTTTTTCAGAAAGCTGTCTACCGTAATCAGAAGTTTTCTTTCTACGACCAGAACCATGTTGTCCCGGTGGATAAGGTTTTCTTTCGATAGATTTCCTTGAAAGGCCTGGAAGCTCAACACCTAAGGCTCTCATTACACGTAATCTTGGTCCACGATATCTTGACATTATTTCTCCTCAGATTTCTTCGTGTTTTCTGGTTGTTCAGTAGTTGCTGCAGTTGACAAAAAGTCATGATCTACAAATTCAACTAAAGCCATTTCTGCTTTATCGCCTTTACGGAAGCCGGTTTTGATAATTCTCAAATAACCACCCGGTCTCTCTCTAAAACGCTCTGCAATATCTGAAAAGAGTTTTCTTGTGACGTCTTTTGACTTCAAGTAACTATCTACTTTTCTTTTTGCAAAAATTAGCTTTTCTTTTCCACCTTCACCCGCTGCAGATTTGTTTCCTCTTACTGCAGTCGTTACTAGCTTTTCGACAACCGGGCGAATAGCCTTTGCCTTAGCTGTGGTGGTATGAATTCTTCCTAAGTCAATCAAAGAAGTTGCCATGTTGCGAAACATTGCTTTTCTGTGAGGAGAATTCTTCCCTACTTTTTTGTATCCATGACGATGACGCATAAAATTCCTCTGTCTTCCGTATCAGCACTAATTCATTAAAAATTAATTAAAAGTCCGGTCTTATAATTGGTTGTGGTGTTTCATCTTTTTCTCTAAGCATACTTGGATCAAAACCCTCGATACGCATTCCAAGAGAAAGGCCCATTTCACTTAAAATATCTTTAATCTCATTTAGTGATTTACGACCAAAGTTCTTTGTCTTTAGCATCTCAAGCTCAGACTTCGTCACAAGTTCACCAATGTATTTGATATTTGCATTCTCTAAACAGTTTGCAGCACGAACGCTTAACTCTAATGAATCCACTGTTTTAAATAGGTTTTCATTAAGAGATGGTTTTTCATCTACTACTTCTTTTTCGACTTTGACGTCGTGAGCAACTTCATCGAAGTTGATAAATGGATTTAGTTGCTCTTTAAGGATCTTTGCACCATAAGCAAGAGCATCGTCAGGCTTCACCGTACCGTTTGTCCAAATCTCAACACTTAATTTATCATAGTCAGTCATTTGACCAACACGAGCATTTGATACGTTGTATGCAACTCTTCTTACAGGAGCAAAAATAGAGTCAATTGCAATCATTCCAACTGGAAGATCTGCTTCTGATCTGTTTGCTTCTGAGATTGCATAACCTCTTCCGTGACGAACTAAAAGCTCCATATTTAAAGAAGCACCGCCACCGATGGTTGCGATAGGTTGATCACCATTAATAACTTCTACATCGCTTCCAGTTTCGATATCTCTCGCGTAAACAACACCATCTTTTGAAGTATTGATACGAATCGTTGCATCTTGATTACCTAAATATCTCAAACTTACTTGCTTTAAGTTAAGGATAATATCCGTTACGTCTTCTTTAACACCAGTAATCGTTGAAAACTCATGATCAACACCTTCAATACGAACCGCAACAATCGCAGCACCGTTGATACTTGAAAGTAAAACTCGTCTTAAGGAGTTTCCTAGAGTTAAACCATATCCTCTTTCTAATGGACCAACAGTAAACTTACCGTAAAAATCCGATAATTTTTCTGCTTCGACACTACGTGGTTGAATAAGGTCTTGCCAATTTCTTTGCATCTGTACTTAACTCCTTAAAAGCAAATATCGTAACTTCATGATCTATTAAAACGTATATTAAACACGTCGACGTTTAGGCGGACGACAACCATTGTGTGGTATTGGCGTAACGTCTTTTATTAAAGATACTTTCATACCTGCAGCAGCAATGGCACGAATTGCACTTTCACGACCTGATCCCGGGCCTTTTACCATAACAGCACAAATTTTCATGCCGCATTCCATAGCCTTTTTTGCTGCGTCTTCTGCTGCAACCTGAGCTGCAAAAGGTGTACTTTTACGAGAGCCTTTAAAGCCTTTTCCACCAGAGGTTGACCAACTAACTACATCCCCATTCGGGTCTGTAAATGTAATAATCGTATTATTAAAAGTAGACTGAATGTGTGCAACACCTGTTGGTACATTCCGTTTTGTTTTTCTTCTTCTACTTACAATTCTTCCCATTTATCTCTTCTCCAGACTTAATTAAGCTTTTTTCTTACCGGCTACTGTTTTTCTTGGTCCTTTACGAGTCCTTGCGTTTGTTTTTGTACGCTGACCACGTGCAGGCAATCCTCTTCTATGGCGAACACCACGATAAGAATTTAAATCTACTAAACGTTTAATGTTAAGAGAGATCTCTCTACGTAGATCCCCTTCAACCGTATATTCTTTTTCAATAATTTGACGAAGAGTATTCACTTGATCTGCGTCCAACTCAGAAGCCTTCATTAAAGGATCTAAAGATGCTTTTGCAATGATGTCTTTTGCTACCTTGCTGCCAATTCCATAAATATGGGTAATCGCAATTTCAAGCTTTTTATTATTTGGGAGATCGACTCCAGATAAACGTGCCATATAAACTTATCCTATCCTTGCTTCTGTTTATGTTTTTTTACAGCACATATCACCCTAACAACACCACGTCTGCGGATGACTTTGCACTTATCACAAATTGGTTTAACACTTGCTCTAACTTTCATATATTCCTCTTACTTCGATCTATAAGTAATACGACCTTTTCCTAAGTCGTACGGTGAAATTTCTAACTTCACCTTGTCACCCGGTAAAATACGAATAAAGTGCATTCGCATTTTCCCGCTAATGTGAGCTAGGACAATGTGACCATTTTCCAACTCAACCTTAAAACGGGCATTTGGTAACGGTTCAATGACCGTTCCTTCTACTTCAATCGCTTCTTCTTTTGCCATAAAACTCTCTTTAAAACCTTCTAAAACAAGTGATAGAGCTGATTGAACCCTGAACACTAACTCAAAAAAAAATCCAGTTCAAGCACCATTAACTGGCCCTTGACGCATCCAACGCTTCTATCGCTTTTGCGAGGGAAGCCGTAACTGCTGCCATTTCTACAGAACCATCAACCTGTTGATATTGATCACTATTTTCATAATGACGGATGACGGGTGCTGTCTGATTCGCATAAACTTTTAATCTATGGCGAATTTTCTCTTCTTTATCATCACTGCGTTGGATGATCTCTGATTGACCACATTTGTCACATTTGCCCGCAACCTTAGGTGGGTTAAAGCTCATATGGTAAGTAGCAGTACAGTTAGGGCAGACACGGCGGCCTGTTAGTCTTTCTACTAATTCATCTTCTTTCACATGCAAATGAATCACACCTGCAATATCGTGTTCAGTATCAAGTTCTTCTAGAGCTTTTAACTGTTCTAGGTTTCTTGGGTAGCCATCAAGTATGACGGTTTCTTCAGGATTCTTACCGACTTCTTCTTGGATGATTTTTAGTAAAATATCATCTGGCACCAACTCACCGGCATCCATAAAACTTTTTGCCTTTAAGCCAATTTCTGTTTGTTCTCTAACGTGTTTACGAAGGGCATCACCAGTAGAAACTTTTCTAAAGCGATGATTTTCTGCAAGCAAATCAGCCTGCGTACCCTTTCCAGCTCCAGGAGCTCCCGTTAGAACAACAATCATGCTGTTCTTCCTCGTGGCTTCTGACCTTTTTTCAGAAAATTATCGTAACTTAACTGATATAAGTGAGCTTCGATTTGACGGAAGGTATCTAGTGCAACACCTACAACAATCAATAAACTCGTGCCACCAAAGTAAAATGGAATATTAAACTTATCCATTAAGATAACAGGAAAAATACAAACAAAAGCCAAGTAAATAGAACCGCCACAAGTTAGGCGATCACTAATTTTTTGAAGAAACTCAGAAGTTCTGACACCCGGCCTAATACCATTGATATATCCGCCATTTTTCTTCAGGTTTTCTGCAATATCGTCTGGCTTGAAAGTAATAGACGTATAGAAGAATGCAAAGAAAATAACGAGTACAGCATAAATCGTGTTATACAGCCAACCACCCGGATCAATTACTAAAGCCATAAAGTCAGCGAAACCACCTTGACTGAATGAAGCTATCGTCGTTGGAAATTGAAGAAGTGAACTTGCAAAAATAGGAGGAATAACGCCAGAAGAGTTTATTTTCATTGGCAAGAATGAAGATTGACCGCCGTAGACCCTATTTCCTACCTGACGCTTTGCATACTGAATAGGAATCTTGCGAGATGCTTGTTCCACAAAAACTACACCTGCTGTTGTAATAATAATAACTGCAATGATAAAAATAACTTTGAATAGCTCTATTTCAGCTGCATTGACGCTTGTATAAGTTGAACGAATAATCTGAGGAAGCCCAGCAATAATACCCGCAAAGATAATAAGGGATATTCCGTTACCAACACCTCTCTCCGTGATTTGCTCACCAAGCCACATCACAAATGCTGTACCTGCCGTTAACGACAATGCACTCATGAGTAACCAACCCGTTGAACCACCGTCGAGAACCAATGGTCTGCCACCAATTGATTGAGACTGTAGACCTTTTGCAATCATGATACCTTGAACAACTGCCAAAACAATCGTTGCGTACCTTGTGTATTGAGTTATTTTTTTACGGCCCGACTCACCTTCTTTTTGAAGTTGGTCAAGATAAGGCATTACTACAGTAAGTAGTTGAGCAATAATAGACGCTGAAATGTAAGGCATGACACCGAGTGCAACAACACTGAAACGCTCAAGAGCACCACCAGTGAACATGTTAAACATTCCAAAAAGATTACCACCTTGAGACTGAAAAAACTGTCTTAAAGCTTCTGTATCAACACCTGGAATTGGAATATGAACACCAATTCTGTACAAAGCAATAAAGAAAGCCGTGAACATCAGTTTTTTTGTTAACTGATTCGACTTTCCTGCTAGCCCTTGAATTCCACTTTTAGTAGCCAAAACTTACCCCTCTATTTTTCCGCCCACAGCTTCAATCAACTCTTTCGCTTTTCCACTTATCTTATCAACTTTAAAGTTCAGTTTTTTTTCTAATTTTCCACGAGCCAAAATTTTAATAGGGCTCTTTTTTAAACGTAGCATTCTTTTTTCTAGAAGCGTTTCTGCGTTCACAGTTGAACCTTCTGGAAAGTCTTTTAATTGATCAAGGTTAATGACATTGTAGGTAGTTGTCTTACGTGGAGTAAAACCTCTTTTTGGTATCCTACGGTATAAAGGCATTTGGCCACCTTCGAAACCGGGAGCAACTCCGCCACCAGCACGAGCTTTTTGACCTTTGTGACCTTTACCTGCAGTTTTACCCCAACCTGAGCCAATACCGCGGCCAATACGCTTACGGTTCTTGTTAGATCCCGCTGCTGGCTTTAAGTTTGCTAATGTTTTTACTGTCATTTTTTGCCTCGTCTCAATTTATTTCTAGTCGTGTAACTTAAATTTTAATTAATCGTGTAACTTGTACTCAACAAGATGACTAACTTTATTAATCATCCCACGAATACAGTTATTGTCTTTATGAGTTCTTGATTTACCAATACGACCTAAGCCAAGACCCTCTACGACTTTGCATAAAGAATCTTTTGTAGCAATTAAGCTCTTGGTTTGTGTCACTGTTATCTTACTCATGCTGTAGCCTCACTTGAATCTGCACTTGTTGAAGTGTTTTTACGGTTCTTGCGAAGTTGTCTGAATAATTGACCTTCGTCCATCCCGCGTTCTGCTGCATATTGTTTTGTAGAAACAAGCTGAGCAAAACCATCATAAGTAGCACGAACAACATTTGATGTGTTTTTTGTACCGTGTACCTTACAAACAATATCTTTAATTCCTGCAAGCTCACAGATGACGCGAGTCGCACCACCAGCAATGATTCCACGACCTTTTTTTGCAGGGTTCATGACAACTCGACAAGAGCCATACTTACCAACCACTTCAAAAGGAATCGTACCGTCAACGCTTGGAACTTCCATAAGGTTCTTTTTGCACTGCTCGCCACCTTTGCGGATCGCGTCAGGAACCTCACCAGCTTTTCCGAGCCCAAAGCCAAAACGACCTTGTCCGTCACCAGATATCACCAAAGCACTAAAGCTAAAACGACGACCACCTTTTACTACCTTCGCTACACGCGAGATATGGACGACTCTTTCCTGTAATGCTTCCGAATTTTCAGTAAACTTATCCAAACTCTCATCCCTTCCTAAAAGTTAAGGCCGCCCTTACGAGCTCCATCTGCAAATGCTTTCACTCTACCGTGGTATACATAACCATTTCGATCAAAAACAACCGTGTTAATATTTTTTTCGCGACATTTTGAAGCAAAGGTTTCACCAAGTTTTTCACAAAGCTCAACACCTGCACGTTTTGTCTCTGATTTGCTATGACTTGAAAGACCAATTAAAGTTTTTCCGTCAACATCGTTAATCACTTGAGCGTAAATACCTTTGTTGGATCTGAAGATGCTCAACCTTGGCTTCTCTGCACTACCAGAGATTTTTTTACGAATTCGTTTCTTTCGTTTTATTCTTAATTGTGCTTTCGCGTTACTCAAAACCGTAACTCCTATTTAAATATTAAAGAGACCTATTTACCGGCCGACTTTCCTTCTTTTTTAACAATAACTTCGTCAGAATATCTCACACCTTTTCCGTGGTATGGCTCTGGTGGTCTAAACCTACGAATAACTGCAGCTACTTCACCTACTGACTGTTTATCACAACCAGTGATTTCAATATTCGTTTGGTTCACTACTTTAAGAGTGATCCCTTCTGGAGGATCAAACTCAATTGGGTGAGAATAACCTAAAGTCAAAGTAATACCTTTTCCTTTTGCAGCTGCTCTGTAACCAACACCGTTTAAAATCAAAGCTTTCTTGAATCCTTGACTAACACCATGAACCATATTGAAAACTAGACTTCTTGTAAGGCCTTGAAATTTTCTATCCGCATTCTTTTCAGACTTAGTCTTCACAAGAATTTCAGAACCTTCTTGATGAACAGTCACGTCTTTATGAACGGTGTGCTCAAGTTGACCTTTTGAACCCTTAATAGAGATCGAGTCACCAGAAATCTTTATTTCGACTCCTGCTGGAACTGGTATGGGTTGTTTTCCTATTCTTGACATAAAACCTTCCTTAAAATGCAGAGCATACGTATTCGCCGCCAATTTTTAATTTGCGACACTGGTGATCAGTCATGATGCCTCTTGAAGTTGAGAATACGCCAAATCCGTATCCACCCTTTACGTAAGGAATCTCATCTTTTGATTTATAAATTCTCAAGCCCGGCTTGCTTTCACGCTTTAAAAAACGAATCACGCCATCACCATCGTCTTTGTAACGAAGAGCGATTTTGATAGTTCCTTGTTTTTTATCTCTTACACATCTGTAGTCCTTAATAAGGCCTTCTTCTTTAAGAAGATGAGTAATAGATATTTTCATTTTAGAAGCAGGGACCGAAACCACGTCATGGTTCGCACTTTGTCCATTTCTAATACGGGTCAATAAATCACTAATTGGGTCTGTGCACTGCATTTATCGAAACTCCTATTTCTGTCTAAACGGAAAGTTAAATTTTTTGAACAAAACCTTGGCATGTGCATCATTCAGAGTTGAAGTCACAATCGTAATACCAAGACCACGTAGTTTATCTACTTTGTCGTAATCAATTTCAGGGAAAATGATTTGCTCTTTAATTCCTAAAGAGTAGTTTCCACGCCCATCAAATGCTTTCGCCGATAAACCTTTAAAGTCACGTACACGAGGCAGTGAAAAGTTAATCAAACGGTCAAGAAATTCATACATTTTTTGGCCACGTAGAGTAACGGCACATCCAATAGGAACACCTTCACGTAGTTTAAATCCAGCAATACTCTTTTTAGCCCGTCGAACCGTAGGTTTTTGGCCAGCGATCTTTGTAAGATCTCTAACCGCAGCTTCAACAACTTTTGCGTTTTGAACTGCTTCACCTTGCCCAACATTAATGATTACTTTTTCGAATTTCGGAACTTGCATGACATTTGCCAAACCAAGCTCTTCTTTCAAAGTAAGCCTTAATCCATCATATTGCTTTTTTAATCGTGGTACGTACTTTTCAGTCATCTTTACTGATCCTTCTTTATAAAACTTCTGGTGCAAGGTTTGCGATACGCAAGAACCCGCCCCTGATTTCTCTAGCAACTGGGCCAAAAACCCTTGTTCCAACTGGTTCGTTATCTTTACCTTTGATTAAAACAGCTGCGTTTTCATCAAAACGAATTGTGGTTCCGTCTTTACGAACAATTTCTTTTCTGGTTCGAACGATTACTGCTTTATGAACAGAACCTTTCTTTACCTTACTTTTTGGCATCGCTTCTCTGATAGACACGACAACAATGTCGCCAACACCTGCAAAGCGTTTTTTACTGCCACCCAGAACTTTAAAACACTTGAGTGTTTTTGCTCCTGAGTTGTCCGCACTAATTAATTTTGTTTCCATCTGAATCATAACAATTACCTACTTAGATTCTAAAATTTCAGTTAATTCAAACTTTTTACGAGCACTATAAGGACGCGAAGGTGAGATCAAGACAACATCACCAATTTTGGTTTTGTTTTCTGGGTCGTGAAACATCACTTTACTGCGTTTCTTGATGTATTTTCCAACTCGTAATTCTTTAACAAGTCGTTCTCTTGTCGCAACTCGTGACTGATTCATCTTGTCACTGGTTACCACACATTTAAGAGGTTTTGATTTTTTTGTACTAGTAGCTGTTGTGTTCGTTTGTTCTTGCATTTTTAACCTCAATTAGCCGATTTTTGTTTTTTGCGACGTTGCTCACTTTGCACAGTCTTCACTCGTGCTAAGCTTCGCTTCAAATATTTTACTTTTTGAGATTTCTTCACATCAACCGTGTTGATATCCATACGGATATCAAGGATTTCTTTACGAATATCCTCTTCAACTTGCCTGATACGCTGGCCTTCAAAGCCTCTGATCTCATCAATGTGTACTTTTGCTAAATCCATCTTATAAACTCCAAGGGTCTTCTTGTTTGACTAATACTTTGGTCTTAATTGGCAACTTTGCAGCTGCTAGCTTAAGAGCTTCTTTTGCCACCTCTACAGAAACGCCATGCATTTCATATAAGATACGCCCTGGCTTTATCACAGCTGCGTAATGATCAACAGAACCTTTTCCTTTACCCATACGAACTTCCAAAGGTTTTTTGGTAATTGGCTTATGAGGGAAAATTTTAATCCAAACCTGACCGCCACGCTTAATATGTCTTGTCATGGCAATACGAGCAGCCTCGATCTGACGAGAAGTAATATAACCCTTCTCCATCGCTACTAGACCGTAATCACCAAAACGTAGTTCATTACCAGCTTTTGAATTACCACGAATTCTGCCTTTTTGAACTTTCCTAAATTTTAATCTCTTGGGAGTTAACATAATCCCACCCTTTCTTTCTGTCTTACTACAATAAGAGCTTAAGAGTCCGCTAGAACGTCACCTTTAAAGATCCACACCTTGATACCAATAATTCCGTAAGTCGTTTTTGCTTCTGCTGTTGCATAGTCAATATCAGCACGCAAAGTATGAAGTGGGATTCTTCCCTCTTTATAACGCTCAATACGAGACATCTCAGCTCCACCTAATCGCCCACTACAAGCGACCTTAATTCCTTTTGCACCATTCTTTACAGATTGTTGCATTGCTTTTTTCATTGCACGACGAAATGAAGTACGACGCTCAAGTTGCGTTTTAATGTTCATTGCCACAAGCTTTGCGTTAAGATCAGGCTTTTTGATATCGTAAACATTTAGTGTTGGCTCACCAGAGCTGATTTTGCATCTTTTCATAAGCTCATCTTTAAGAGCCTCTGCACCAGCACCTTTTTTACCGATAATAATACCCGGGCGACTACTGAAGATATTAATCTTCATGTTTTTTGCAGCACGCTCAATATCTACATTTGCAACACCAGCTGTTTCAAACTTTTTGAAAATATATTCGCGAATACGGATGTCTTCTTTTAATAACTTGGCATAATCAAGCTTAGAGAACCAACGAGACGACCACGTCTTGTTAACGCCTAATCTAAAACCAATTGGATGTACCTTTTGTCCCACGAAAACCCCTTAGTTTAATTCTTTAAGTTTAATGGTGATATGTGCAGATCTTTTTCTGATCGGAGTTGCACGGCCTTGAGCTCTTGGTAACCATCTGTTCAGCGTGGCTCCTTCGTTTACAAATGCAGTTGAAATAACCAAACGGTCAATATCAACAGTCGCTTTTTGCTGAGCATTTGCAATTGCAGACTTGATCAAAACACTAAGCTTTGGTGCTGTTTTCTTTTTTGAAACAGACAAAATATCCAAAGCAGCTTGAACACGTTTCCCTCTGACGAGGTCTACAACTAAGCGAGCTTTCCTTGCGGAAACCTTGAAATCATTTAATGAAGCTACGAATTCTTGCATTTCTTATCCTTACTTCTTCTTGTCTTTACCGTGACCACTGTAAGTTCTCGTTGGAGAAAACTCACCTAACTTATGGCCAACCATATTCTCTGTAACATGAACCAATATATGTTTTTTGCCGTTGTGAACCGCGAAGGTCAAACCAACAAAATCCGGTATAATCGTTGATCTACGTGACCAAGTCTTAATAGGCTTATTATCTTTACGAGCCTTCTCTGCTTTTGCGAGAAGATACTCATCTATAAAAGGACCTTTTTTTAGCGATCTTGCCATTTATGCACTCCTACTTTCTACGCTTCTTAGAACGACGACGAATAATATCTTTGTTAGTACGCTTGTTCTTTCTTGTCTTATGACCTTTGGTGCTAACAGCCCAAGGAGTCACAGGGTGACGACCACCAGAGGTACGTCCTTCACCACCACCATGCGGGTGATCTACTGGGTTCATGGCAACACCACGAACAGTTGGGCGAATACCCATCCAACGTTTTCTACCAGCTTTACCTAACTTCACATTAAAGTGATTACCGTTACTCACAGAACCGATTGTTGCGATGCAAGCTTCTGGGACTCTTCTCATTTCGCCAGATGGCATCTTTAACTGAGCATACCCAGCGACACGACCAACTAACTGAACAGAAGACCCAGCAGATCGTGCAAGTTGAGCACCTTTACCGGGTTTCATTTCAATATTATGAATAATAGAACCAAGTGGCATTGCAGATAATGGCATTGCATTACCTGGCTTTACATCAACCTTAGCACCAGCAATAATCACGTCACCTTTTTTAACTCCTTCAGGAGCAATGATGTATGATCTTTCGCCATCTTTATAAAGCAATCTTGCGATAAAAGAAGTCCTGTTTGGATCGTACTCGATGTACTCAACCTTTGCAGGGATCTCTCTTTTAACACGTTTAAAGTCAATAATTCTGTAACGTCTACGAACACCACCACCACGGTGACGAACTGTAATACGACCAGTGTTATTACGACCAGCTGTTTTACGAATAGGAGCCGTTAGTTTTGCAAGCGGCTTTACTTTATCAATTGCATCTCTGTAATTGATAACGGACATACCACGTGTACCCGGTGTCATTGCTTTGTATATTCTAATACCCATGAGTATCCCTCTTAATTCTCATCAAACATTGGAAATTTTTGGCCATTCTTCAAAGAGATGAATGCCTTCTTATATGTTGGACGCTTATACATATGCATCCCACGACGCTTCATTTTTCCTCTAACGATTGCCGTGCGAATCGTCGCAACGTTAACATCGTAGATTTTTTCAAACGCAGCTTTAATCTCATCTTTTGAAGCAGTTTTCTCAACCTTAAAAACGTAGGTTTTTACAGCTGCTTCTCTGAGTAAGTTTGTTTTTTCTGTGACCAAAGGCCTATCAATTAATTGAAAATATTTCATGCCTCTGCTCCTTCAAATCTAGCAGTAATTGCATCAATAGCAGACTTTGAGATAACAAGATTAGGATAACGAAGAACATTCTCTGCGTTAAATAATTTTGCATCGTAGTATTCTGCACCATGAATGTTACCAGTAGACTTCAACATATAATCATCATTTGAATGACCCACAAACACAGCTTTCTCAATCTTTAAGTTGCTTAAAATTGAGTTGACTGATTTTGTTTTGTAAGCAGTCATTTTAAAATCATCAATCACGTATAAAGCGTTGTTTTGTGCACGGTTTGACAAAGCAACTTTGGTTGCCAGTTTTTTTGTCTTCTTGTTGATTTGCTGAGTGTAGTCTCTTGGCTGCGGCCCATGAGCGATTGCACCACCAACATGGTTTGGCGAACGCGTACTACCTTGACGAGCATTACCTGTACCTTTTTGTTTAAAAGGCTTCTTGCCACCACCACGAATTAAAGAACGAGTCTTTGTTGCATGAGTACCTTGACGACGATTTGCTTGGTATGCCTTCACTACTAAATGAAGAACATGGTCGTTTAGTTTTTGATTGAAGATATCATCAGAAAGATTTGCTTTTCCAACTGCTTTACCACCAATATCGTGAACTTTAACTTCCATTATTTTTTACCTCCTGCTTTTGAAGGCTTTGCTTTGATGCTCGGTCTTAAATATAAAAACCCATTACGCGTTCCTGGCACTGAGCCTTTGATTGCGATAGTGTTTGTTTCTAAATCAACGTCTAAAACCCTAAGGTTTAAAACAGTAACTTTATTGGTACCCATTTGACCCGGTTGTTTTTTGTTTTTCATTACGCGACCCGGAGTCGTACAGTTACCGAGTGAACCCGGACGTCTATGGAAGTGAGAACCATGAGTTCTACGACCCGTCTTTGTGTTGTAGCGTTTTACAGTACCCTGAAAACCTCTACCTTTAACAACTCCAGTTACGTCGATACTTTGAACTTCATTGAAAATCTCAACTGTACGATCAGAACCAAGCTCTAATCCTTCAGATGAAGAATCTTCAACTCTAACCTCAGTGAATTTTGTAAAGTTTTTTGCGATCTCGTTTTTGCGAAGTCTTGTGATGTCTGCTTTGCATAGGTTTTTTTCGGATTTTTCGAAAAAACCAATTTGAATAGCTTGGTAGCCATCACGGTCAGTCGTCAATTTTTTAGTGATCGTCTGCTCAGTCGCTTGCAGCAGGGTAACAGGAGTCAGCTGACCTTGGTCATCGACCATTCGGCTCATCCCTACCTTTCTTGCAATTAATCCAACATTGTTCATACTAACTATACCTCTGTGTTATCACTTTTATGTGTCACTTATTTATTTGTTATAAAGTTTGATCTGTACGTCTACACCAGAAGAAAGATCAAGCTTCATCAAAGCATCAATGGTTTGTTGCTTTGGCTCTAAAATATCTAACATTCTTTTGTGTGTGCGAGTTTCGAACTGTTCACGAGACTTCTTGTTTACGTGAGGCGAACGAAGCACTGTATAACGACTAATCGCGGTTGGTAATGGGATTGGACCAGAAACTCTAGCACCCGTACGTTTTGCTCTCTCAACGATCTCAGCGGCTGATTGATCCAGCAACTTGTGATCATAACCTCTTAATTTAATGCGAATCTTCTCACGATCCATAAGTCTCACCTCTCTTCTGCTAATTCAACGTCAACTAGAGGCACGAGACTATCGTGATACTATCCTTGGAAGGAAGCGGTAGAGGCTTTTCATATCGAAAGGCGTACCTTTAGGACATCTAAGAACTGAAGGTGTACTGAGTTCCAAGAAAAATGTCAATCATTTACAGAGAGTTTATTTGAATAAAAGAACCAAGGAACTAGATGCCTTAAAAAACCACAGCTCAAGACCGAAACCTTAGCTGTTACATAAACGAACAAAGCCACCTCATCATGCAAAAAACATAGATGAGGTGGCTTGTTAAAATAGAACCAGTTTGTAAGCTTCATTCAAACGAAAGAGCTTTGAAACTAAAATAAAAATTAAGAGTGGCCGAACTTACGGATTTGTTTCATTTTACGTTTACGAGCTGCCAGAGCTTTCTTTTTTAGGCGAATACTAGGCTTTTCGTAGAATTCACGTTTTCTAACGTCTGCAATGATCCCTGCTTTTTCAACTTGTTTTTTGAAAATTTTGATCACGCGTTCTACGGATTCGTTGTCTCTGACTTTAACTCCCGGCATATATTCTTCTCTCTCTTTGCAAATATTAAACATTCCAATGTCTGGTGATAAAGTTTAACGCTAAATAATACAAGTGAAAACAGGTAAATATCTGAAAAAAGGCGAATAAAATGTTTAATTAGTTGTCATTTCATATATTTGCAGCTAAACTTGCGGTGCTTTGTATCTAATTTTAAAGGACTTAATAGATGTCGATTGCTGACGATTTAAAGAAAGAAGCTAAAACCACGAAAACGACGAAAACTCCGACAAAAAAGAAGCGTACCCGTCGTAGTAGTCAAGAATGGAGTAAGGATGATGACTTTATCGCTTACTTTCTTCACCGTGTTCAGGCATCCAAGTTTCTTACAGAAAACTACGCACAAAAACGCAGTATCCCCATTAGTGCGATGACAAAACGCGTAAAGACTTACGGGCTTTATCGTGATCCTCGTAAAAGAAGCGAGCTTACAGAACAGATGCTTCACCTTATGGCGGAACACCAAGGAAAATCAGACATGGAAATAGAAACCATGGTGATTGAAATCTTGAAAGCTGGACGTGAAAAAGCCGAAGAAGAAGCCAAAACGACCGACGAAGAAGCTGAATCATAATAAAGACTTATGACATTTTAATTTGTCTGAGACTTCGACTTCCTATATAATAATTATAGGCTCCAATAGGTTAAAGGATGACCCTAACCCAAGAGCCCATAAGCTATATGCTTAGGAAAGGAGGTGGTGCATGGTGACAGAACTAGGAACCAGTAGCACGGAGGTGATGGCCTCATAGCCCTCATCTTCGGGTGAAGATTCAAGCCGGTGCTCACCTCCTTTCTTTGATTGGATCTCGGGTACCGGCACCTTTAACTCCCCTTCTTTCCTTTTTTTTATTTTCCACTAAACCTAAAGAGCACGCCCTTGCGGCAACACCCATAGTGTTTCGCACATAATTTTTAAGTCTAAAAATGCCGATTGATTTCGAACATATTCCACGTCTAGTCTTACTCTAGATTCGGCTTCTTCATCTGTATTTTGATAATGACACTTTACCTGAGCAAGCCCCGTTAACCCCGGCCTCACAAAAAACCTTACTTCAAGGCCATCAAATTTTTGAAGATCTTCTTGATTCACCTCTTCAGTTAAAGGCCTTGGACCAATAAAAGTCATATCACCTTTTAATATATTAAATATTTGCGGAATTTCATCGAGGTGGTACTTTCTCAAAAACCTTCCAATTCTTGTTATGCGTTTTTCACCATGAGAGTCTGTCATCGTTCTCATTTTAAGAATCTTGAATTTTTTACCTCGGTAGCCAATACGGCTTTGCTTAAAAAACACCGGTTCTTTTGGGCTATCAAGCTTTACAAGCAAAGCCATCACACTAGCGACAGGGATAGCTACGATACTAGCAGGACCCACAAGCATTAAGTCAACAAACCGCTTTAAACGAGGGTAACTTCGTAACTCCACTTCACTCTTTAGTATTAAAACTTGATTCTCTTCTAACAGAACTGATTTAAATCTACGGTGGCATACAGAAGGGTCAGAAGAACTAGAATAAGCTACTAAAGACTGAAAAATAAAGAGAATCGGAAGACAAAACTTGAGCAAAACACACCCACTTCTTAGATTTAGTTACTGTTTAACGCATTAATGCTAATTTATCAAAATCTAGCTCTTGAATTGCCCTCACAAGCTCATTGACTTGATGTGAAGGGTTTGCAAAATGCTCAATGAAACTCTAAGCAAACCTTTTAGGATCACTTTGAACAAGTGGATCTATAGTAAAAATTGAATGCGATTTTGTGGTGGATGCAAGTGTGGTTCTGCAAGGGTCTTTTCAAAATTACTTGAAAAAGAAAAAAGTTGAAGCTTTTATTACTTCTGTTCTTGCGGGTTATGTGTGGGATGAAGGAAATCCATATGTAGTGAATCCCGCACAAAGACTCGAGACTTTGCACTACCTATGCCGAGCATCATAAAAACTTCATTACTTATCAGTTGGTTGTTTAGGTATATCATGATGTATTTTTTCAGGGTATTTACCTGTAAAGCAAGCAAGGCAATACCCTTGTTTTGAAGACAGAGCTTTTTTTAAACCATCCACAGATAAGAATGCTAATGAGTCTACTGCAAGCTGCTGTTTAATTTCTTCGATTTTCTTTTGAGCTGCCAATAGTTTTTCGCGAGAAGGTGTGTCTACACCATAAAAACATGAATGAGTAATTGGAGGTGAGCCTATTCTTAAATGAATTTCACTTGCACCAGCCTGCCTTAATAGTCTAACAATTTTTTTGGC
Source organism: Oligoflexales bacterium (assembly GCA_023301465.1). Taxonomy (GTDB): domain Bacteria; phylum Bdellovibrionota_B; class Oligoflexia; order Oligoflexales; family JALZUQ01; genus JALZUQ01. The sequence continues at coordinate 56,125 of JALZUQ010000048.1, read as the reverse complement.
AGTAGTTCCTCTAACAAGTGAATCATCCACAACCACAATTTTCTTGCCTTTGATCACTGATGAAACTGGGTTTAGTTTTAGACGAACACCAAAGTCTCTTATTTCTTGATTCGGTTGAATAAATGTACGACCAACATAGTGGTTTCTTACAAGACCGAGCTCTACTGGTATATTTAATTTTGCTCCGTAACCAATAGCCATGGGAACGCCTGAATCAGGGACTGCAAAAACAGTGTCTGCTTCTACAGCAGACTCTTCTGCTAACTGTTCACCCATATTTCTTCTAAGAGAGTAAATATCTTCATCATGGATTTTTGAATCCGGCCTCGCAAAATAAATTGGTTCAAATGCACAGTATGATGCTTGCTTTTTTGGAACTAAATAATGAGACTCAATGGGACTTCCTGGCCTTAATACAACAGTCTCACCAGGCTCAACATCTCTAACATAGTCAGCTTCAATAAGATCTAACGCACAAGACTCGCTTACTAAAATATAAGCTTCATCTTTTTTACCAATAACAAGAGGTCTAAATCCAAATGGATCTCGCACTCCGTATAAAGCATCTTCCGTCATCACCGCTAAAGCATATGCACCATCGACAGATTCCATAGCATGCTTCATCCGGTCAATAAAATGATTACCTGTTGCTTTCGCAAGAAGATGCATAAATATTTCTGAGTCTACGGAAGAACTAAAAATACTACCTGAGGATTCAAGATCTTTTTTCATAGAAGCTGCATTGGTGAGATTACCATTATGAGCAATGGCCATTTTCCCTAGAGAAGAGTTAAATGAAAATGGTTGGATATTATTAAGAGAGCTCCCACCTTGCGTAGAATACCTCACATGACCAATCGCTTGATCCCCTGGCAATCCCCCAAAATCTTGAGATTGAAAACTCTCACTCACAAGACCATGAGACCGCTTAGAGTGAAACTCATGGTTTGCAATACTCACGATTCCACAGCCCTCTTGTCCTCTGTGCTGAAGAGCATATAAGCACAAATAAATTAAATAACTTGCTTCTTGGTGACCGATAATTGCAGCAACGCCACACTCTTCATGAAGCTTACGAGAAATACTCAAACCAACTCTCCGCAAAAAGATGTTTTTAACTCTGAGACCGAAAGACTATATCCTGCAAAGTGAAACTGAGGATCTTTGGTTATCGCACCAAGTTCGATAATTTCATAACCTTCGTAAGGAAAATCTGGAAGCTTGTCTTCTTGAAAACTCATGAGATAACCTCCTTGCATATCACCAAATAAAAAAGACTCTTTGTCTACATCTTCGAGCCCTAACTCATTTGATTGAAAACCAAAATCATTAGGTAGAATCATTTTTGATAATGTTGCCATTACACCACTTGGTGATATTGGCCTACAAACTTCAAGCTTTGCACGACGAACCCAATCTAGTACCTGTACTTCTTTATCAATAACGATTGGAGTTAAAGTATGATTTTCTGGCTTAAGTCCCATCATATGCAGGGCAACAGACCCACCAAAATTTGGGGTTGTATTTGGTTTTAATAAATAAACTTTTTTGTTTGGGTCATTAAAAATAGCTGGCCTAGCATTTCGGTAGTCTTTTATTTTTCCTACCATTCCAATCATAGGAGTTGGGTAAATAGAAGTTTGGTCTGTTTCATTATATAAACTGACATTTCCACTCACCACTGGAGTATTTAAATAACCGCAAATTGCATTGAGACCATCCACTGATTTAGAAAAATCATCCATAACCGCAGGATTTTCTGGGTTACCAAAGTTCAAACAATCTGTGATTGCTAATGGAGTAACTCCTGCAGCAGACATTTCTCTTGCCTGACTGAGAACTGTCATAAAGGACCCCCAAAATGGATCCACTTGGCAGTGCCTATGAAGACAACCAGCAGTTACCCCTACACCACAATGCTCATTGGAGGTGAGTGGAGATCGAAGTGCCACAACTGCAGCTCCACCATGATCACTATTTAAAACCGTATTAAAACCAATATGACGATCGTAACGTTCGGTGATTGCTTTATGATCCTTTTTATAACCAAGTATTTTTTGGAGAAGATTATTGTAACCAGTTTCTTTGATTTTTTGAATAATACCTGAAGCGTCGGAACCCACAATGCGTTTTTGCTCTTTCATGGGACGGCTGTACTTTGGAGCCTTATCAGTCAGAGGTTTCACAGGAAGATCTACTTCTAGTTTTCCCTGATAAGTCGCTTGTAAACGCTTAGTATCCGTCACTTCTCCAATAAGATCATGAGCGATTTCCCACTTTGATAAGACAGCTTTAACAGCATCCCAATCAGATGGCTTGATGACAAACAACATCCTTTCTTGAGATTCAGATAATAAAAGTTCGTAGGCAGTCATTTGGCTTGCTCGAACGGGAACCTTATCAAGGTTTAAAAACAAACCCATATTTGCACGGTCTGCCATTTCAAAACTTGAAGATGTTAGACCTGCTGCTCCCATATCTTGAAGCCCCACGACTAAGTTCTTTTTTAGGAGTTCAAGTGTCGCTTCTAATAAGATTTTTTCTGCAAACGGGTCGCCAACCTGAATGGTCATTTGGTTTCCACTACTTGATGAATCAAAGCTATCGGACGCCATAGTCGCACCGTGGATACCATCACGACCTGTTGCAGACCCAGCGTAGATTAAATAGTTTCCAACTCCAGAAGCGTAACCTTTAAAGATATTTTGTTTATCAATCAGACCAATAGTCATTGCGTTCACAAGACAGTTCCCATTGTAACTGTCATCAAACTCAATTTGTCCACCAACGGTAGGAATACCCACGCAATTTCCGTAATCACCAATACCGTCTACTGCTTTATCCAGTAGGTATTTTGTTTTTTTGAGACTTTTATTGCCAAAACGTAAACAGTTTAAGTTTGCAATTGGCCTTGCACCCATACAAAAAACATCACGTAAAATACCACCCACACCAGTTGCAGCACCTTGATAAGGAGCAAGGAAACTCGGGTGGTTGTGGCTTTCCATCTTAAAGGCAATACAAGCATCATCTTCAATGTGGACAACACCTGCGTTTTCGCCGGGCCCTACGACAACTTGCTCGCCCTCAGTTAGTAATCTACTCAGGTGAACCTTTGAAGATTTATAACTACAATGCTCGCTCCACATACTTGAAAACACACCTAATTCAGCCATGGTGGGAACTCTACCGGCAATATCCATCATGGTTTCATATTCGGATTCATTGATTTTGTGCTCTTGAATCAGTTGTTTGCGAGAGGCTTCATTGCTAAAATCTGCAGACTCTCCCCTAGGGGTGTTTTTTAATGACTCTAGTGATATTGACATTTGATTACCCACACATGCTTATAAATGTTTTCCAAACCTTAAAACCGTCGTCACACCCATGAATATTTTTAACTGCGGAGCGTTCTGGGTGAGGCATCATTCCAATAATATTACCCCTAACATTGGTAATTCCAGCAATCAGATCCGTTGAGCCATTTATATCTTTTGAGTATTTAAAAAGAATTTGATTGTTTTTTTTGAGTGTATTTAGTCCATCTTGGTCAATGTAGTAACGCCCTTCTCCATGAGCAACAGGCATCTTTAAGTTTCCTAGATTCTCTTTTTGTATTGCACTTTGTCCAGATGTGGTTTGGAGTTCAACCCATTTGCATATAAACTTTTGATTGCTGTTTCTCAGCAGTGCTCCCGGCAATAATCCGGACTCCGTTAAAACTTGAAAACCGTTACAAATTCCAAAAACAGGTTTTCTCTCTCCAAAATTCTTGAGACTTGAAACAGCTGGTGAGTACGATGCCATTGCACCGGACCGCAAATAATCGCCGTAACTAAATCCTCCGGGTATCACAATACCGTCATATTTCGACAGGTCAGTAGCAGTGTGCCAAACAAAAGAGGATTTTACTCCCTCAAACAAATCAAGGGCAGACTTACAGTCGCCATCGCAGTTAGAGCCCGGAAACTGTAAGATGCCTATTTGTATTGACATTAGTGGTCCTCAGTAATGCTGTAAGTATGGGAAACTGGGTTTGTAAGGTAGTCTTTTGCGATTTGCTCAGCCGCTTCTCTTGGGTTTGGATGCCCATCTTCTACGTCGACTAAAAATGTTTTATAAGCGGCAATGTGGCGTATTTTATCTAAACCTTGACCATGTACCATATGCAAAATGGCACGACCTTCTGGATCTAGTACCTCTGGCTTTAATTTGACTTCTATTTTAAACCGCATGCTTATTATCTAGCACAAAATCATACTCCAATCTATCGGATTTATAACCTATGCCTTAGATTTGCACGCATCTTAAACAAGCTACCCACCTAAAGGTTTAAGCTGGTTTTTCATCACGAATTTGTTAAATTTTTGAGAAGCTAAATAGTCAACATTTAACTAACCCGGGTGATCATGAGTCTTTCTTCAAACCAACTTGCTGTCAAAAAACTAGCTCAAGATTTAATGACACAATAAAAAAAGGCCGAAGCAAAAAGTGCTTCGGCCTAGTGATATCAAAAAATGATCGTTAAAGATCAAACTTGATCCCTTGAGCTAAAGGAAGCTCATCACTATAGTTTATCGTATTCGTTTGACGACGCATGTACGCTTTCCAAGAGTCAGAACCTGATTCTCGGCCACCGCCAGTATCTTTTTCTCCACCAAAAGCACCGCCAATCTCTGCACCAGATGTCCCAATATTTACATTTGCAATCCCACAATCAGAGCCCCAAGCAGAAAGAAACTGTTCTGCCTCTTTAAGGTTTTCAGTAAAAATGGCTGATGAAAGGCCTTGCACTACATCATTTTGAATGGCAATCGCATTGCTAACGTCACCACTATACTTTAACAGGTATAAGATTGGAGCAAAGGTTTCTTCTTGAACCATATGGTACTCATTTTTGGCTTCTACGATTGCTGGTTTTACGTAACATCCAGACTCATAACCTTTTCCTTCTAAAACTTCTCCACCAACAATCAGCTTACCACCCTCTTCTTGAACTTTAGATAAAGTGGTTTGCATTGCTTTGACAGCATCATGATCAATGAGAGGACCAACATGAGTATTTTCATCCAGAGGATCACCAACCTTGATACCTTCATATGCTTTTAACATGACTGATTTTACTTGGTCGTAAATACTCTCATGAATAATAAGCCTTCTGGTGGAAGTACACCTTTGTCCGGCAGTTCCAACTGCACCGAAAACCATCGCTGGTAAAGCCAGTTTTAAGTCTGCATTTTTTGTTAGGATAATCGCATTATTTCCACCTAACTCTAAAATGGTACTACCAAACCTACTTGCAACCACTCCACCAACTCTAGCACCCATTCTACAAGAGCCGGTTGCTGAAACCAGAGGTACTCTTCTATCTGCAGTCATTTTTTCGCCAATGGTTGGTCCATCACCTACGATAACACTCATGATCCCTTCTGGTAGATTATTATCTTTGAGAACTTGACCAAAAATTTTAAAACAAGCTAACGCAGTTAATGGAGTTTTCTCTGAGGGTTTCCAGATAGAAACATTTCCACACACTGCAGCAATTGCAGAGTTCCACGCCCAAACAGCGACGGGAAAATTAAATGCAGAGATAATTCCGACCACTCCATAAGGGTGCCATTGTTCATACATTCTGTGCTCTTCTCGCTCTGAGTGCATAGTCAAACCATAAAGTTGCCTGGAAAGACCTACCGCAAAATCACATATATCTATCATCTCTTGAACTTCACCTAGCCCCTCTTGAAGACTTTTTCCCATTTCATAGGAAACCAATGAACCAAGATCATGCTTATAATCACGAAGTTTATTACCTAGTTGCCGTACAATCTCACCACGCTTTGGGGCAGGTGTATGCCTCCACATTGGAAATGCAGCTTTTGCAGAATCCATAACAAGCTCATAGTCTTGGTCGTTTGCCATCGCTACTTTTGCAATTTCTTTACCATCTACAGGAGAGTGGATCGTGCGTAGCTCCTTATCGGTTCCACCTCCAAATATTTGCCCTGTACAATAACCTTGGTTAACAGATTCAATGCCTAAATTTTTTAAAAATTCCATGATATATTCCTGTGATTAGATCTATAAAATATACAATATGAGTCACAAATTTCTAGTGATTTATCATTTCATGCTACACTTACTTTATGCATGAAATTATTTGGACAAGAAGCGTAGCTGACTGGGAAAAGGACAAAAAACTTTTTGCCGATAAAAGCTCTGTCCACCACTACCCTTGCATTCAACAAGAAGAACTGTGCGATATTCCTACAGCTACTTCTGTGAAAAATATGATTATTACATCAAAATTTACAGTTAATTGTTTACAACACCATAAAAATTGGTGGGAGATTTTCTGTCACCCTGATGTGAAAGTTTGGTGTTTTGGACAAGAGGTCTCAAAGAAAATTAATGAATTTCGAACACCTTCTTTAGTTCCCCATTGTAAAAATGGAAAAGACCTTGCTAAACATCTCATAGAACAGCTTCCACTAGACTCAAAAATTGCTTTCTGTGGGGTTGATAAACCCGCATTTAATATAGTCGAGGCTTTTCAAAAGAAAGGTTTTCAACAAATTGAACACATAGCTTTATATAAGAATTCAAACCCCATACAAAGTAAGCTTAGACTCCAACCAGAAAAAAAATACAAAATAGCATTCGCTTCACCATCTGCTGTTCGTCATTTTTTTTCTATTAATCTCCCAAATACCAATCTGATAGAATTACATTGCATTGGTGAAACAACAAAAAAAAGCGTTCCAACAGAGTATTCAATACAAATTTCTGAGGAACAAAGTATTGAGTCTTTAGTCATATCAACACAAAAAGACTAGCCAACGGCCTCTCTAGCAAGGACTACAAACTAAATTCATAGAGAACATACTCAATAACTTTAACTCTCAACAAATAGATCGTCTTTGTTGAGGACTATGTAAAGTGCCTAATGAGAGTTTCTGCCCACTAGATCATTTTCATAGATTAAAGTAAAATAAAGTAATCTTTCCATAAAGTTAAATTTTATTCAGGAGTCATTGTGTTTCACGTATTGGTTTTTGTACTTAGTCTCAGTTTGATTTCATGTATCACCAACCAACATGAAGTATCTTCTTATATTACTTCACATGATACGGTAAAACCGGGAACGTTTGTCTTTCTAGGAAAAGAAAAACTATCTTTAGCGAAAGGTAGCTTATCTATCGGAGATAACTTGCTTAAAAAAGCAAAAAGCCTTCGGCTAAAAAACAACGGTAAAGTTGCTATTTTAAATATCATTCCCGACATCACAACACCCACTTGTGAAGCTCAGACCCACCTGTTAAGTAAGGAGACTTCTTTAGGAAATAACATAGAAAAAATTGTAATTAGCCGTAACCCACAAAAGGTTATGGATGATTTTGCAAATGAAGCTGGCTTAAATAACTTAAACTATTTTTCTGATTCAAAGTCTCTTAGGTTTGGAAAAAAATCAGGTTTACTTATTAAAAGTGAAAAAGTACTGACGCGAGGTGTGATTGTTATCGACCGCAAAGGTATTATTAGGTACATGCAAATTGTTCCAAACGTAAATCATATTCCTGACATCAAAAAAGCTTTCGATTTTGCTAGGTCTCTATTAGGAGATTCAACTGAAAACGCACATTAATACTATTTCTAAAATTTTATTTGTCTTTTCTAGCCTTTTCTATACTTGTATTGGTTTCTCTCAAGAGACTAAACCTACGTCAAAAAAAATAGGAAGCACAAGATTTCAATTAACTGAAGTTGACGAAACCCAAAAGCATCGAAATGAATTTTCCACTCTTGAATCAGCCCTCTTCACCAATGCGTATTGGGCTCAAATTCAACTAGGTGGAGCTATTTTTGATGCACGTAATGATGTATTTGGAGGAAGACTTGTCCCGGGCATTATGTTTGGGTACAGACACAAGTCTCAAGGCATTTTTGCCATTATAGAAGAAGACCGTATCTCTGATTTTACATTAGATGATACACATATTGATTTATTAAATATTGGTTTTGGTTATGAAGCACTTTTATTTTTAGGCCGAATTAGGTTTTCTATTTCTGCAGGTATGAGTGTATTATTATCACCAACTGATATCGATGAACCGGGTGAAAAAGGCTGGTTTGTTGATGTCAGGCCTACCTCACTAAGGTGGCCAATTACAGACAAATCAGTCATTGAGTTTACTCCATTAACTTTAGACATTGTTGCACCCGTAACAACAGGGATACCGCTTTTAGCATTTCATTATTTATCGGTATTAAGTTTGGAGTATAGCTTTCAATGAGACAGATTCAAAGATTAATTGCCTTGATTATTATAGTGATATGCTCAAGTCATGCTTTAGCTTTTCAAATTCTCACACCTCAAACCGAACCTTGTCATGAAAAAATTACTTTAGCTGCTTTGGATGTATTAGACTCTCCATACTCTGCAGATGATGATATTGATGGCTTAGATATTTTAGAACCTCTTTTTGATTTAGCACTACAAGATAATATTGATATAGATAAAGGAAGTGTAGCCTTTACCAATAAAGTGACAAAAACGTTTGATGTAAAAAATAGTCCGCTATTAGAAAGATTTGTTATATCTTCTTTTGTAGCTGGAGTACGTTTTCCTGATACTCAAGGAATAGCAATAATAAAGTTTAATGAGACAAGAAGCCTTCATATTCGTGATGAGAACCAAATTCAACATTCTCTTCGTCGGTCTACCCATGATGGCATTGATGGCAATATCCAAGCGGTCAAAGAATTTCGTGAACATATTCTAACTCTTGCTAAAAAAATTCATAAGTACATCAATAATCAACAAGATTCCCAACCCAGAACAATATGGACATTCCCCTTTTATGGAGAAGTTGAAATATCGGTATATAACCCTGCTTTTATTCTCGGACAAATCGCCCATACTATTCAAGACTCTTACGCACATTCAATACGAGATGATGACTTACAACTGATTTCTGTAGCAAATTATGCAGATATTGTGACAGGCAAGCACAATGAAGGTAGAGATGGACCGGGGCACTCTGAAAGACTTGATCAATGCGATATTAACGTTACTTTTGACGCTTTACGTTTTGCTGCCGCAAGAAGAAGTACTGCTGCTATTTTTTCTGCTATTGTGCAAACAAGTGAGGAGGAAGTTTTTAATCCTACCTCTATTAATGATGCCTTAGATGATATTTATAATCTTCGTGAAGGTTGTGATTTAAGCAATCAGTATTGCGATGTTTCTTGGCGTTCTTTTTCGATGAAAGACATCACTGAACCTATTTCTATTTCATTATGTGGAGTTCTTGGGAGCAATCATCAGAAATCTTCAATTATGTTGATAATAATTTTACTTATGCCACTTGCCATTATGTTTTTGGGCACCAGAACTGAATAAATAAGTCAGAAGTTGTGTAAAGCACCACAACTCCAGTTGCGATCCATTTTAATCGTTAAAGAAGCACCTCTACTAGTTAAAACACCACCAATTCTTTGACCATTACACCACCAAAAACCTGTGTAATTTAAAAACCCAGACCTTCCCAGAAGGTTTGCAACAAATATTTTAGTCGGCATGAACAACTGAACAGTAGTTCCTTCATCAAACTGTGCAGAACATTTCGACACGCTTGTTTTATTACAACTCAATGTTGAAGGAATACTTGTCAATGCCCCACCACTAAATGGTGCATCAACTCTTGCAACAAACGAAAACTGCCTTTTTGGTGTCGGCACAGGAGTTGCCGTAGGCACTATGGTAGTAACTGGCGATAAAGGTTCTGGAGTTGGTTCTGGTGGCAAAGGTTCTGGAGTTGGTTCTGGTGGTAAAGCAATATCTCCAATAGGAATATTTAAAGGTTGAGACGGTTCACCTTGATCACCAAAGCCATTATCAATGACATCGGCTGATACTTCAGGGCTTTCAACTGGTTGTTCATCTATCGCTGAATAAGAGCCAATTGTTTGATTTGGTACACCGCTGGCAAAGTCCTGTTCTGGCTTGCAACACACCAAGAGCAATAATACCCAGAAAATTTTATGATTTTTAAATTTGTGTAAACTCATCATAAGTTACTATCGGCAAAAAGTAAGATTACTACAAAGGCACGACTTTAAACCTATTAATATCAAATACTTAAATCTTCCACAGTGTTGATCAACTGTGGTTTTTCATCTTTAATCTGAAGTTAAGGCTTTATAAGAACGAAGTGTGCCATCATGGTTTATGAATAATCGAAAAACTTTACCGCCAGGAGTGTAGTACAAAAAGCTAGGCTTCATCCATGAGTGAGAACAAAAAATATGTTTATTCTCTTTAGATTCAAAAAATGGATAATGAAAATGACCAAAAATAAAATGATCTGCTTGATAGGAGTCAAGCTGATGAAATGCATCTGCAATGATTTTTTGGTGAGGGATTTTTCTATATTTATCTTGTCCTCTTGATAAATTCGCGTGCGTCAACGCATATTTATCTAACCAAGATCCCGGAATCCATTTTGCAATCATGTGCAAAATCTTAGATTTAACAAGACTCCTAAACCATAAATATAACTTAGGTGCGTTTAATAAATCACCATGAGATAGCAGTAACTTCTTTCCTGCATATTCATAAACATGGTAATTATCTTTCACAAAATGAAAGTGATCACATTCAAGATTTTTACTACCAAACTCATGATTCCCTTCCATAAACAAAACTTCAGTAGAAATTTTTGTGAGTAAACCCATTTTAGAAAAAACTGAAGAAAATTTTCTATTAAAAAAAGATTGAGCTCCAAAATAGAAGTCGAAAATATCACCTAAGAAAAAAACACTATCAAGCTTAGAACCCTGCATCTTTTCAAATGCACTAATAAGACAATTTGCATTTGTATCATTGGGCTCTCGGATATGAATATCAGACGCTATCAACACTCCACCCTTAAACAAAAATTTAGATGTTTGAGGATCGAAAAATGGTGAATTTTGTTCAATCAAGTTTGCTAGCATCCTAATCTGCTCAGTAAATAATCAGTTTTTAAGATACTTTGATTTCAAACTATTGGCAAATATGGGGTTTCAGACCAAAAAGAGGCCTTTTGTCTGTTGCACCTTTTGTAAGATTGAATAGAATGATGGCTATACGAGTTAATGGAGAAAAATAACTTATGAGTGCAGTTTCAATTGAAGATAAAGTGAAAGCGATTGTTGTAAAGAACCTTGGTGTTGATGAAGCATCTGTAGTCGGAACTGCTAAGTTTCAAGACGACCTCGGAGCTGACTCACTTGATATTGTAGAACTTGTCATGGAAATGGAAGAAGAGTTCAGCATCAATGTCCCAGAAGACGAAACAGAAAACCTAAGAACTGTTGACGATGTTATTAACTTCGTAAAAAAAGCAGCAGCGAAATAATGAACCCTATTCATTTAGGTATCGCATCTGATCACGCCGGCAAAGAACTTCGTCGGCATGTGATAGATTTTGTAAAAATGCTTGGCCATGAAGTAACTGATTACGGAATTGGCTTCGATGTTTCTCAATCTGTAGATTATCCTGATTATGCTAGCCATGTTGCTGATGCTATCTCAAAAAAAGCCGTTCAAAAAGGCATATTAATATGTGGAACAGGCTTGGGTATGTGTATCACTGCAAATAAATTTAAAGGTGTACGTGCAGCTTTAATTCATGATGAATTTACTGCAAAAATGTCTGCAGCACACAACAATGCAAACATCATTTGTTTGGGGTCACGCACACTAAACTTTCACCGTGCATGTGATTTTACAAAATTATGGCTTGAAACACCTTTTGAAGGTGAACGCCACCAACAACGCATCAACAAAATACATCAACACGAATCATAATTAAATAAGGGGGCCAGATGAATCCGACCACCAAACCTTGGCAAGATGTTCAAACCAAAGATCCTGCTGTGTTTAATCTTATTGAAGCAGAACTAGACAGACAGCGTCATGAATTAGAAATGATAGCATCTGAAAACTTTACATCTCCGGCGATCATGGCTGCAATGGCTTCTGTGTTTACAAATAAATATGCCGAAGGATTACCTAAAAAGCGTTATTATGGCGGGTGTCATGTTGTTGATGATCTTGAGCAACTTGCAATTGATCGCCTTAAAAAACTATTTAAGTGTGAATACGCAAATGTTCAACCACACTCTGGAGCACAAGCGAATGCAGCTGCATTTCTAGCTTTGATAAAACCCGGCGATAAAATCTTAGGGATGGACTTAACCCATGGCGGTCATTTAACTCATGGATCTTCCGTAAATTTTTCTGGCTCTATTTATCAACCAAGTTTTTACGGTGTTGACGAAAAAACTGGAGTTCTTGATTATTCAAAGATTAGTGAAATAGCAAAGACAGAAAAACCAAAACTAATCATCGCTGGAGCTTCTGCATACCCAAGACAAATTGACTTTAAAGCATTCAGAGAAATAGCTGATAGTGTTGGTGCATACTTAATGGTTGATATGGCACACATTGCTGGTTTAGTGGCAGCTGGAGAACACTCGGATCCACTGGTTTATGCTGATGTTGTCACTTCAACAACTCACAAAACTCTACGAGGACCACGCGGTGGTATTATTCTTTGGAATAATAAAGACCTCAACTTTAATAAAGCCGTTTTTCCCGGCACACAAGGTGGACCACTAGAACATGTGATTGCTGCAAAAGCGATTTGCTTTGAAGAGGCACTAAACAATGACTTCAAAAAGTATCAACAGACCGTTGTTGCCAATGCCAAAACACTCGCAGAAAAACTTGTCAGTAGAGGGGTCAAATTAGTCTCTGGCGGAACCGACAATCACCTTTTATTGATGGACTTATCCGAGACAATTGTAACGGGCAAAGCATTTGAGAAAGCATTGGGGGATATTGGCATTACCGCAAATAAGAATACCGTACCCGGTGAAAAACGTTCACCTTTTGTCACAAGCGGCATGAGACTTGGGACCCCAGCTTTGACGACAAGAGGGTTATTACCTGCTCAAATGAATGAAATAGGTGAAATCATTGCAGATACTCTGAAATCGCTTCAAGAAGAAGATGATGAGCAATTAAAGGGACTTTCAGCTAAAGTAAAAACCCTGTGTGAAGCATTCCCACTTTATGATATGTGGAAGTAATGCGTTGCCCTGAATGTCAAAGCTCTGAAACTAAAGTACTTGAAAGCCGGTTGATTCAAGAAGGTGCTTCTGTGCGTAGACGCAGAGAGTGCCTTAAATGTGACTACCGTTTTACTACTTATGAACGAGAAGACAGGTTTCAGATCAGGGTAGAAAAAAACGACGGAAGGTTTGAAGACTTTCGAAGTGAGAAACTTTTGAAGTCTGTGTCCATTGCCTGTCAAAAACGCCCGGTGAAACCTGACCAAATTGAAGATTTAGTTCATGATATTGAGCGAGAACTATATTCTAAAGGTAAAAAATCCATCAAATCAAAAGCACTAGGTGATATGCTCATATCACGTATGAGAAACCTTGATCATGTTGCTTATGTTCGGTTTGCATCTGTTTATAAAGATTTCAAAACGCCTGATGAATTTATTTCAGAACTAAGAGCCCTAAGAGACAACTAAGTATTCCCCTAAAATCATAGTGAGAGAAAACCATCAGTGTTTACAGGTATTATTCAAGCCAAAGGCAAAATTACTTCTGTCCAAGAATTAGAGTCTGGAATAACTCAAATTCAAGTTGAGCACGATTTAAACTCAGAGTTTGGAACAGGTGAGTCAATCGCTATAAATGGTTGTTGTCTTACCATTACGTCTGGAAATAAAAATCAATTTTCATTTGAAGTACTCTCTCAAACCATTCGAGTCACAAATTTTAATGAATTGAAAATCGGCTCTTTTATTAATATTGAACCAGCAATAACAGCAGCAGAAATGCTTTCTGGCCATATTGTAAGTGGGCATGTGGACTGCACGGCTGAAGTTCATCTTGCAGAGAGAAGACACGGTGAGTACCGACTAGGAATCAGCATCTCGGATGAATTTTCACACCTTGTTATTGATAAAGGTAGTATTTGCATTAATGGTATTAGCCTTACTATTGCAAGCCTTAAGGACGAAGAAAATAAAACGAAAATTGAGTGTTCTATTATTCCTGAGACCATTAAAAGAACAAATATTCCTGAGCTTCAGTTAGGAGACCATGTGAATATTGAGTTTGATCTCATTGGAAAATATGTTCATAGAGCACAAGCTTTAAAAAAATAACTATATAAAAATAGCTTTTTGGTTTGCGAATTCGCGAACTCCTTCAACTCGCATTTCTCTACCATACCCACTTAGGCCTATTCCACCAAAAGGAACCCGTGGGTTAGATCTAACAAAATCGTTAATAGCAACCATTCCACTTTCTATATGATGCGTTGCAATGTGGTTTGCACGTTCAACATCTTTACTAAACACTGCCGCTCCTAGTCCAAACCCTGTTTGATTTGCAATTTGTATGGCTTGTTGTTCGTTTTTAACTTTGTAAACACTCGCAACTGGACCAAAAAGCTCTTCTTTGTAAGCAGGAGCTGCTACAGGAATGTTTTCTAATAAGTTTGGTTGTACAAAATAGCCTTTTTGATGTGATGCATGAATATCAAAAACCGCCTTTGCACCCATAGCAATGCTACGCTCTACTTGAGATATCAATTTTTGTTGTAAGTCTTGCCTTGCAAGTGGACCAACTTGAGTAGCAGAGCCAAAGGGGTCTCCTAATACAAATGCACTCATTATTTTTGAGACTGCATCCATAAAATCATCATAGATACCTTGATGAATGATAAACCTTTTTGCCGAAATACAGCTTTGACCACTATTATTCACACGGCTCAACGCACAGGTTCTTGCTGCTAATTCTATATCTGCATCTTCAAGAACAAGATAAGGGTCTGACCCACCCAGCTCAAATAGAGATTTTTTCATATTTGCACCACAGACTTCTGCAACAGACTTTCCTGCATTGGTGCTTCCTGTTAAACTAACACCTTTTACTCGCTCATCTTTGATAAGACTTGCACACAGTGTATGAGAGATTCGCAAATTTGTGACAACCCCTACAGGTAAGCCTGACTCCAAGAAAATATTTTGCAGCAATTCAGCAACACCAGAAACATTATCAGCGTGTTTTACAAACACAACATTCCCTAAAAGAAGGTTTGGAATGACAAACCGCATTACTTGCCATACAGGGTAATTCCAAGGCATGATTCCGAGTATGCAACCTAATGGCAAATAGTGAATATTCACAGGACGACCACCGGGAATATTGCAAGACTCAGTTTTTAACATTTCATCTGCAGATTCAACATAGTAAGCACACAGTTCTTTGCTTTTTTTAATCTCAGCTATTGACTGAGTATGAGGCTTACCCATTTCTGTCGAAATAAGATTTGAAAGCTGCTCAATATTATTTTCTAAAGCAGTCGCAATGGACTGAATCCGCTCAACTCTATGATAAAGAGGCCTTTGAGACCAATCTTTATAAGACTTTTCAGCAACATCGTTTAAGACCTCTAATTGCCTTTCACAAATATATTCATACTCACTAATCGGGCTTTCAGTATAGGGATTTATCGTGATGATGTTAGACATGGCTTCCAATCATAGTGCTATCATAAATTTTAAGTTGAATTATTTCTTCTTTGGGTCTTTCATTAACTCTTTGAGATCAATATCTTTACCCCAATCATCTGAAGATTTCTTCTGATCTGATTTTTTAGGCTTATTTTTATCTCTATGATTTTTTTCAGATTTTTTTGGTCTTGGTTTAGATTTTTCAAACTTAATGTCAGAAACACTCAACTCCAAGGTCATTCCTTGGCTATCCTCGATTAGTACCGTTTGATTTAGAAGATCGCCCCTAAGGACTCGACCTTGTAGATCACCATCATAGGTAACCATTGTTCCTGAATGTGGGATAGTTTTTCGGAGTTCAGTGTAAACATCATTTTCATATGTAAGGCAACAAAGTAGACGTCCGCAACCACCTGAAACTTTACTTGGGTTTAGAGCAAGGTTTTGATTTTTTGCCATTTTGATAGAAACAGGAACAAATTCTCTCAAGAAAGTAGAGCAACAAAATTCTCTCCCACAAATTCCAACTCCACCAACTATCTTGGCTTCATCTCTTGAGCCAACTTGTTTTAGCTCAACACGAGCCTTGAATGAAGAAGCCAACTGTTTGAGAAGCTCCCGAAAGTCTACACGGTCAGGTGCCGAGAAAAGAACAACAACTTTGTTGCCTCCCATTGACATTTCTACCTTTAAAATTCTCATTTTAAGTTTGAGTTGTTCAACTTTTTTTTCAGCAATCTCAAGTGCTTCATGATCAGTGAAGTCTTTATTTCCAGCTAAGTCTTTATAGTTTGCTTTACGGATAATTCTCTTGAGAGCACCTTCAGCATATTTTTTACTTGATTCCATTCGCAAATCTGCGACCACTGCTAATGTTGGCCCTCGGTCAGTATCTACAATGACATCATCGCCAACACAAAGATCTTTTTGAGTTTCGAAGTCATAGATTTTTCCTGCTTTTCGAAACTGGACGCCTGCAATGTTTTTTTGGATTAAAATACTAATAATGCTTGAACCTTAAGTTTAAGAAGACACTTTCAAGTATAAGCTGCTGATTAAATGCTGTCAGCTGCGATTTACTGTCTTGGCGTAAATTATTTAGAATTTCGCGATATTTGCCACTTCCATCAGCAACTCCAAGCGTTCTATAGCAATAGTTATAAGCAATTTCTATCAGATTGATGAAATCTAGCACTGAGCCTTTGAAGCCTTTTGAAATCTGAGCTACTTTTTTTAGTCCTTCAGCAAGCTTTGTATCTGAGAACAGGTGAATACAATCAAACAAATGCCCAACATAATTACCCCTGATCAAAAACAACCCTACAGCTAAATCATCGCGAATAATATTTTGTAATCGCTGTAAACCTTCAGTCATATTTTCAAGGTCATGCTCACGAGCAAAATACTCTAAAATATCTGACACCTGATCAGAATTAAAATGAGGAGTCCTTAGGCTGACTGAACGAGATCGTATCGTAGGGATCACTCCACCAAGCCTCGTCGTCGTCAAAATAATAAAAGTATGAGCAGGCGGTTCTTCAAAAGTTTTTAACAGGTAGTTTGCAGACCGAATATTTAGTCTATCAACATCAGGTAAAATGACAAAACGCTTGCCAGAGTGTGACTGTAACGGTGTGTAATGAACAAACTCTATTATTTTCTTAATCTCATCTAGTTTATATTCTTTTTCAGGAAGCGGATACTCTAGCAAGTCACTAAAGTTAGCAGACTCTATTTCACCACAATGAGGACAACTCCTACATAAATTATTTTGACACTCAAAAGCCATTACAAAGTCTTTTGCACATTGTAATAAAACTTGACTGTCATCACCGTGTAATAAAATAAGATGTTGGTTTTGAGACTTAAGTGCTTTTACGGAATCAAAAACAAAGGAACTAAAATGATTTCTATGGGGGATTTGCATCAGTTCTAGGCTACTCACAACATTTCACCTAATGATTCTATAGCATGTTGCAGGACTTCTGGTTGACTCTTTTGTGCATCTATAATTTTAACATTCTTCATCAGTTTACTTACTTCTAAGTATGCTACTCGTAATTGTTGGTGGAACTCACGACTTTTTGAATCAAATCTTGTAACCTCATGATCTTGAGCGGAACGATTTTTAAGCCTTTGTTCACTCACTTCTACCGGGCAGTCTAATAATAAATAGATATTAGGATAATATTTTTTGTCATTTGAGATAGACAATGACTCATACATTGTTTCAATTGACTTCTTAATCTGATTTTCAGCTAAACCACCGAGAGCACCTTGGTACACATAAGAAGACATATGGTAGCGATCACAAATGATCACTTTCCCTTGGTCTAATGCTGGTTTTACCACATTTATCAAGTGGTGTGCCCTATCAGCCAATAGTAAGTTTAATTCTGAATAAGCATGAAGGCTGAGGTCCTTTAGAAAAACTTCACGGATCTTCTCCGAAAGATCTGTTCCTCCAGGCTGCCTTGTAACAACAACTTCTTTTCCATTAGAAGAGAAATGATCATGCAAGCTAGATATCAAAGAGGATTTTCCAACTCCTTCTCCACCTTCAATGCAAACAAATTGAGTCACGTTTTTCTTTCTTTAGCTCAGGAAAATTCTCACATAAAAACAGTGAATTTCATTAAATACAGCTTATAATATCAGATACTTTTTTAACATATTTCAGGAAAAAGCGAAGCAACGCTTTAGAGAAGTTATCAACTTAGTTGCTCAATGATTGTTTTATAGATAGAAAGAGAATATGGAGATTAAAAAAACACCCAAAAAGCACATGCGAGTCCATTTAAAACGCTTAAGTCTTACAACTGCATACCAAAGCTACAAATCAGCCATTGGTTTGCTACATATTTTAGCATCTCATGAAGCATTGACTGCTGTTCTTTGGGACCATGAGATAGAGCAATACTCTCTATTTACCTCTCACACTTCTAATGAAGTCACCCGTCACACAAAAAGAGAGCTCCATTCCTATTTTTTAGGAAAGCTCCAGCAATTTAAAACCCCTCTCCATCAGGTTGGAACACCTTTTCAAAAAGAGTGCGAAAACTACTTAAAAAATATTCCTTATGGTGAAACAAGGTCTTATCTTGAGCAAGCAAAAAGCATTAGGTCTCTAAAACACTCAAGGGCAGTTGCGGGAGCTAACGCTGCGAACCCCATTTCAATCATCGTGCCTTGCCATAGAATCATCTCAGCAAATGGAGGTTTGGGGGGATATGCCGGTACCTTAGAGGTAAAACAAGAAATTTTGTCTTTTGAAAAAAAACACCAATAACTTCAATCTCATTAGAGATGTACTAACCAGATATCATCTTATATTTTCTTTCTCCCTTTAACTTCAATGAAAAAAACCGAATAGTTATTTGAATTTAAATGGACAAATTTAACTTGAGTAACTCACGCTACATTTTAGCCAAACCAATCGCAAGAGGGGGTATGGCAGAAATATTTCTAGCAAAATCGGTTGGCGATGATAACTTTCAAAGAATTGTTGTTGCGAAACGAATTCTAAACCATTTCGCCAAAGAAAAAGAATTTGTAGAAATGTTTCGCGATGAAGCTCATGTCGGTAAAAAACTTCAACACGCAAACATTGTTCAAGTATATGATTTCGAAGAAGTAGATCAATCATATGCGATCATCATGGAATTTGTTAATGGTGCAGACTTCCGTGGAGTCTTAGCAGCAGCTGAGGTTTCTAGAATGAGAATCCCTGTACCAATGGCAATCTCTATTGTTGCTATGGCCGCAAGGGGCTTGCACTACGCACACACTAAAATCGACGACATAACGAGCCAACCTCTTGGTATTGTTCATCGCGATATTTCCCCTCAAAACATTTTGGTATCTTATCAAGGTGAAGTAAAAGTCACAGATTTTGGTATTGCAGATGCAGACGGAAAAATCACAGAAACTCAACCGGGAATTGTAAAGGGTAAATACTCATATATGAGTCCGGAACAAATATCTGGAAAACATGTTGATGCTCGCACAGATGTTTTTGCACTGTCTGTAGTGCTTTGGGAAGCTCTTGCAATGAAGCGACTTTTTAATGGAATCAATGAAGTTGAAACCATTAAAATGGTACAGAACGCGAAGATTAGCGAAGACCTTGTAGAGCTAAACCCAGAAGTTAACGAACAACTTAAAGCAATTGTTATGAAAGGTCTTCATAAAGACCAAAAAAAACGATTTCAATCTGCCGGTGAGCTTGAAAATGAATTATTGAAGTTTTTAAATGCAACTTACCCAGAATATAATCCTCGCGATATTAGTAGTTTCATGACACAAACGCTGGCTGACAAAAAAGTTACTGCACAAGAGAACATAAAGTCCCTACTAACACAAAATAATTTAAAAGCTGTAACTGGGGGATACAATACAGCATCAACTCAATCAGATAGAAAAATAGTCCACTCTTCACCAAGTTTAGTGATCAACTTAACAGAAGATGAAACTAATTCTGAATTAAAGCTAGATCAACTCTCTATATCGAAACAACTTCCCGCTCCGAAAGGAACCACCACGCACAATACACTTTCCCCAACAAAATACTCTGATGCTACTAAAGTACCGCCAAGCAGTGCAAGACTTAAGAAAAGAAGACAAACAGCACAGCTACGCAAAGAATCCCCGAGTATTATTATATCCGTTGCAGCTATGATTTTAATAATCGCCATTAGTTATTTAATTTATCAAAAATTTGAGGATCAATTTAAAAGTAAATCTGCCGGAGCCAAACTAAAAACAGTGACCATCTCCTCAGTGCCACAAAGAGTTAAAATCAAAATTAATAACAAAATAATAAATGATGGAGCATATATACAAACACCCTTTACTAAAAAAATACCAAAAAACTCAAAAGAAATACTGATTGAAAGAGATGGGTATATTGGAAAGACTATTAATCTAGATAGCTCTGCATCATTTGATCATCTTATAACACTTCAAAAAAAACCTAATACAAAAATTTCATTTGTAGTCGTTGAATCTAAAAAATACAAAGTTAGTTTTGATATTAACAAGGGATTTATAAAAGCAAAAACACCTACTTCTTTGATTTCATTACCTCTAAATAAAAAACATATCTTATCTGGCACTGTAAATGCTAACCAAGAAACTCATGAGTTTAAATGCTCATTTACATTAAAACCGACAACAAATGATCGACCTATCAAACTTATTTTAGACGCATCAAAGCCTAAGAAAACCAGATGCCTTTTGAGGAATCCAAAAAAATCTAGTATTGGACACTAAAAACACAGACCCACCAACAGGATCATTACAGTCAACATAAAAATAACCAACTAATAATAAAGAAGAAAAAAGACTATTATGCAAGATGCACAACTTATTTATATGCATAACTGTTATACTATTCTTATTTAGTATGGATGAAGGAGAACCCAGATGAAGTGGATGATTTTACTATTTACAGTTAGTTTTTTTGGCATTGCATGTACTGATGACACTACAATGCAAGAACCTCTACAAGGTGCAACAGAAATGACAAAAAACAAGACTCAAAACGTAGATAAAATGATGTCGAAAGAAATGAACAAAATCAAAGAAACAGTAGCTGAAAAAGCTTCAATGGCAAAAGAAATGGCAGCAACAAACAATACCTCTGATATGTATGTTACTCCAAGCTTATTAAACGTTAGAAGTGGTCCGGGTGTCTCAAATGCAGTAACACGCACTCTTTCATTCAAATCTAAAGTAAACGTAATGAGCAACACAAGAGGTTGGGCGAAAATTGGTGATAATGAGTATGTTTACTCAAAATTTTTAAGCGGTGCAATGCCAACACAAATAAATGATCCTGCTGTGAATACTCCAGTTCAGCTCGAACAACCTAGTACTGATACAACGAACCAGTAACTTTAAAAGTAGATTTTTAAAAAGCTCTTTCTCTTTGAAAGAGCTTTTTTTATTTATTTAACTTAAAGTAGCTTGGTAACAAAACTTTATGATGATAATAAGATAATTTTTTAATATTAGGTCGACCAGAATCTTTGTAAGCCTTCATCCACAAATGACTTAAGACACTACTTCCTATACTCATTTGTTTCGCTATAAATTGCCTATATGCCTGCGTACAACTTTCAGGCCGTTTTCGTTTTGCTGGAATGCGTATGCTAGATTGCTGTGACGGTTTTACAAGTGAACAATCCCTGTCTATTTTAAATAGTTGTTCAAGTTGTTGAAAACTGTTTTCAACTAACCAGTTTACAACTTCAATGGATGATTTTTTATGAATGAATGGTATCGTTGCAACAACATTGTTATTTATAGCTAACTCATAAATTTGCTGATCAAAGCTTAACCCATATGTTTCTACTACTTTTACTTCGAAGAACTTATGAATTCCTCCTTGATCTCTATACCAACCATCATAGTCTAAGGTTGTATGCAAAGGATTGGCTAAATCACCTACATAATGCGAAAGAACTCCCATTAAAACTAAAATATCCGTACCTATGTCTTTATTTTTCTTTTTGTGCATCAAACGTAGTTTTTTTGTCAACTCTGTCATAATTTGATCAATACGAAACACCACTCTACCAACACCTACCAAAGTATTACGTTTGGGATTATCAACACATTCAGCTTGATGCTTTAAACAATAGTTCTTAATTAATTTTAGATAAGATTTTTTAGTTTTGGGGAGTTTTCGATATTTTTTGTCGCCTACTAATACTTCTGAATTTAGATAATGGTTTGATCGTTCATTAAATCTTTTAGCGTCATCACGACCTTGCCAATAAGTATCTGGAATATTGCTGAGGTGCTCTAAGGTTCCAGAGTTTCTCTTGATGAAATGCATAAACGAAGAAGGTCTCTTGTCATTTTTTGCAATAATCTCCGAGGCTACTCGAGTAACTGTTGCATGACCATTATACCCCCAAGCAAAAAGATCTTGAGCCAAACAAAAACTCATTATGAAAAAGAGAAGTCGCATGGCTCAAGAATAAACAATTCAATGAAAGACAACAAGTCATTATTTCTCGATGATTTTGAACTCCTTCACACCAATGACTTCTGTTTGGTTCATCGACATAAAAGTCATTTTACTAAGGCTTTTGAAGTCAATTTCATCACTATCTGTGAACATCATCAACTCATCCTTAGTTCCATTAAACTCAAGGCCGATATCTTGGAACTTTTCTTGACTATCACAGTTATCAACATTATCCATACACACAAGAATACTTGTGGCACCTTTTGCAGCTGCGTGAATTTTAACTTTATCAGACACTTCTTCATATACCGCAAATGAGATACTTGAATCTTCGCCGTAGTTTAATGATTTTACTTCATCTTCACAGTTATTTTCAGTTGCTAGCCCGTGATTTGCAAATGCTTCTGTAATGAGGCAATAATTTGGACTTTGAGTAGCTGGGTTATTATCATCATCATCAAGCTTTAAAACGTTTTCGTAACTTTTCAAATATGAATCTGTTACAAGCATATGTCTAAAGAAATATCTTTCCGCCTTTTCACTTCCTCTAATTCGGCCATATCTCTCAACTAATGCTACACGCATATCCCAAAATGCTCCGCCAACAATTAAACCGTCGGTATGCACTGAATCGGTGACACTTTCAGGGTAAGTTTTATTATTATTAAGTTGACGTATTCCAGCTTCTTTTCCAATGAAAAATCCTGGAGCCATATTTGATGATTCTGTTAAGTATGCTGCAATGATATCACCTGCAGCTTCAGAAAAAGCACCATCAGTGATTCCACCACGAATTCCAGTATAATCATCGTATCCGTGCCCCCACTCATGGTAATTTACATCATTCACAAAAGCCATATTTTCACAACCATTACCAGCAGCGTATAATGTAATCGTTCTATTGACATAAAATGCATTACAATCACCTTGATAATTAATTCGCATTTGAACTCCGTCTTCTAATAAAGACACTTCACTTTCGCTAACGTGTTTGCGAGCAAATTTTACAACCCTATGGATTCCTAGGTATGCATTATAAGCAGCTAGTTCACTTTGAGACTTTGGTTTTATATCAATAGAGCCTTCACGAGTTGGTATGTCAAAGTTTAAAGAGATAAGGTTATTATATGAACCATCACCCACTGTTACTCTGTTAGATTTTAAAGAAATTAAACCTTGTACACTTGCCTGATCAACTTCTAGCTGGCCTTCTAGGTCTGTTAATACAGTATTATTATCTATCGTAAATTCAGTTTGAGGGATACTCACTAACAACTTATCATTTTCGTAGTACTTTGTTCTATTTAGAACTTCAGCACGAATTTGTTGTTTTGCATGATACTGATGATTATAAGCCTCTAGAACATCACCCGAATCAATTGCAACTGTGATAGTTGTTTTAACACCGTCATTTTTTTCTACAGTAACTTCTAATGCTTCACTTAGTTCCATTGAATCACCAACAGTACGTGGAAGCCAAAGTCTTTTCTTATCAAGAACGTTTGCACCACTTAAAGAAGGATAACTGGAAAAGTCTAATGAACTCTTATCTGTAGAAGTGCTTTGTTTTCCATAAGGGATATTTGCAAGCGTTGCATTATCAATACTATTTACAGACCATTGATCATTGTTTTTCGTAAACACACACTGAAAGTACGCATCTCGAACATCTAAGCCCTGATAGTTTCTTGCAAAAGTAATATACCGCATATCAGAACTAGCTACTAAATTTGTATTTTTCATATCAACAAGCTCGTCTGCAGAAACACCTAAAGAACCAGTGTTTTCCTCTACGATATTTAAACATGCTTGCCTTAAATCATTCCCCTCTGCCAAAACTGTCTTAGATGTATCAAACTCAACGAAAGACAAAGACTGATCTGAATTTCTTTTTGAACGAAAAACATTTACTCTATTTCCCTCTAATAGTAAACTGTCGCTCGTTAAACTTAAGTTTGAAGTCGAAGATTGATCATAATGAACAGATCGTCCCTGTGTTAATAATGATGAAATATCACCTTGGACTTCGACTTGTGTTTTATCACCACAAGAAATAAACATAAAACTACTAAGCGTTAATATATACTTTTTCATTGCTCACCCTCCCTCGTTATAGACAGAACACCCAATGTATTCGTTCCAAT
Source organism: Oligoflexales bacterium (assembly GCA_023301465.1). Classification (GTDB taxonomy): domain Bacteria; phylum Bdellovibrionota_B; class Oligoflexia; order Oligoflexales; family JALZUQ01; genus JALZUQ01. The sequence continues at coordinate 31,421 of JALZUQ010000048.1, read as the reverse complement.
AGTATTAACTCCATCCCATTCTAAAGTAGAAAGAGGTAAAGTCGGTTCCGGTGGTTGTTGATTTTCTTCAGCAGGTTCTGCAGGAATCGTTTTCTCTTCAGAGTTGCCTTCACTAATTTGCTCTGCTGTCGAGTTAGAAGAGATAAAACTTCTTCTATCAACAACTTCTGTACCGCAGGCAGCAGACATATAGACTATGCATACTAACAATAGTAACTTCTTCATTTCTTGAATCCTCTAATACATACCTGCACAAAAAGTTGTACAAGTTACATATGAGGCATCGCTATTTCAGACGCGTTTCATGAGAAAGGCTAAATAGCTCAATATTATCATAATGTTAAATACAGACAAATCTGATAAGTTCCACATCTTTTACTCATGAAAATGACTTATAAATCACTATTCAGGCACCATTGCTTTATCTTTCAATATTTTAGAGAGCCCTTTAAGCTCATGTTTGTAATGTAAGTCCTCAAGTGGAACATAACCACTGATCTCATCAGCTACTTTTTTAGAGGATTGAAGATAAAAAGAGACAAAAGAACTTATGTGCTTTTGTTTCAAAGATTTTTTACTAACATACATATAGATATTTCTAAATAAAGTATAACTCGGCGAGATTTTTATTTTTTTTAGATTTAAATCAGATGGTTTAACTCCATTGATGGATGATACTTGTAAACGTGATTTATGAGCTTGAGCCACACCAAAACCAACATAGCCTAAAGTATATTGATCCATAGCAACACCATTTATAATAAGAGTATCATTTTCACTAGCGATATAGTTAGACCTAGAAAGCCCTTCTTTGCCATTTACTTTTTTTGTAAAGTAATCAAAAGTTCCACTAGCACTTCCCGGGCCGTATAATTTGATCGTTTTCAAAGGCCAATAACTACGAACATCACTCCATTTCACAACCTTACTACCCGGCTCCCAAATTTTTTTTAAATCAAGCATTGTTAACTTAGATGCCCAAGTGTTGTTTTTATGTAATATGACAGCAATCCCGTCATATGCTAAAGCAACTTTAATAAACTCTATTTTATTTTGATGACATTTTTTACTTTCGGTTTTATTCATTAATCTCGAAGCATTACTGATATCTATTTCTCCAGCACAGAATTTTTTAAATCCACCACCTGTTCCAGAGTACTGAACACTCACTTTTCTGTTTGGATATTTCTTAAGAAATTTTTCCGTTATTTTTTTAGCAAAAGGATAAACAGAGCTTGAACCGTCTATTTGCACCTCTTCTGTGAGACCTTCTTTGGCAATACAAATAAAAGACAAAACAAAAAAATTAAACACCACTAGAATAACTATTAGGGCTTTCATCATAATTATTTTTTGATTTCTTGAAATGCTAAATCAAGATCACTTTTTAGATCTTTAAAATTTTCTAACCCGACACTCATTCTTATTAAATAAGGTGACACACCACCACTTTTCTTTGTCTCTTCATCGACTACGGCATGAGTCATAAAGTTAGGGAGTTCAATTAATGTCTTTGTCAACCCAAGGCTCACAGCCAAAGTTATAGAGTAAGCATTTTTTGCAATATAGTTCACAAAATCGACCGTTGTTGAATCAGGCCGTTTAAGCTTAAACGCAATCATATAACCTGGACAAAAATCACCTTCTGGACTTTTAAGCAGCCTTTTTGCCACATCTTTATATGCAAAATTCTCTAAACCTGGGTAATGAACCGCATCTACTAGATCATGTTGAAATAAATATTTTGCAATTGCAGAAGCTGTTTGCTGTTGACGTTCATAGCGAATTTGCAATGTTGGTAAACCATGGACATTAATATCCCAAGCAGCTCTTGGGTGGAGTACCGCTCCAAAATCTTTTCTAGCAAGCTTAAGGCTTGCTTCATGTTTCTTAGAACTGACAACGGCACCACCCATTTCAGTACCAAATCCTGAAATGTTTTTTGTTAAACTTTGCACAACAAAGTCGGCACCATGGTCTAAAGGCCTACAACCGTAAGGAGTAGCAAAAGTATTATCAACGACGATGAGAATTTGATCATCCTCCGACCTTTTTTTATTTAACCGCATAACAGCAGTTCTTATCTTTTCAAAATCAATCACTTCAAGTGTCGGGTTAGTAACAGATTCAAAATAAATTACCCGCGTTTTATCAGAAACCATATCAACCGTAAATTTTGTAAGGTCTTGAAAATTTCCAGAAATACCAAATTTTGGTAACCAATTTTTGATAAAGCTAAAAGTACAACCGTAAACTGTCTGATGGGATAAAACTTCTTGGCCGTGCTTCAAACAGGTCAAGAGACAAGACGCAATAGCACCCATGCCTGTACTAAAAGTTACTGCTACTTCACCATGCTCTGCTGCTGCTAATTGACTTTCCAACATCAGGGTATTCGGTTCATCGAGTCGGTCATAGATCCATATGGGGTTTTTGTGAAACTCATCAGAAGCAAATGCCTGAAAACCCTCCGCCCCTCTTTCGACTGACCCCAAACGAAAAGTTGTACTAGCAGAAATTGGTGGGATTAATGGTTTTGTAAAATCCCATGCTTCAGATTTTGACTCACCATGAATTAAACGTGTTTCGATGGACTTATTTTTAGTATCTGGCATCTTTGTGCTTCTCCTAGCAGTCAGGTATTTCTTCAAATGTTAGAGCTTAAAGATGGAAATAAGAACTTAAAAATGACCTAACGCTTTATTAATGCTCAGAATCAAAATGTCATTTTGTGATGAGTATGCCCTCAGTTAATTCAGTCCGCTTGGCACAAGGTTCAGAGCTTCCCTAAGAGTAAAATATTTAAACAACTATAATCATTACTTAAATTGTTTAAATAAATACTGGCAATTATGCTTAAAATATATACAATAGAGGCGTTGTGGGAAATTCTTCGAACCCCACCACTTAAGCTTAAGCGGCGATGCCACTTACTAAGCAACGCGAGGAGGGCATCTTGCTTAACGAAGCTCAAATTTTTAGAAAAATTAGTGAAAACGACCTCACAAAAGGTGAAAAAACGAAACTACACATCATTCGATCTTGTGTTACTGTTCTTCATGAAAGAGGTCTAACAAAATTTACATTTGATAATATCGCAACACAATGTGGCTTAAAAAAATCACATATTGCTTACCACTTCCCAAATAAAATTCATTTATTTGACCTAACCGTTAGATATGTTTTCCTACAAGGCCAAAACATTGTTGTAAAAGCCATGAATGAGCATACTGATCCACTCAAAATGCTACAAGCCTTTATCTATGCTAGTCATGACTGGATACTAAAAAACCCTCAGTATGGGTCTACTATTACGGCTATGTTAGCAATTGCTAGTCAAAAAGATATGAACGACACTACTAACTTTGGTCTTGGAATGATTCATTTTGGCTATCAAAGAATTGATGGTTTATTGCGTAATATTTTTGAATCTGAACCCCCTGAAGGAATTACTAGCTTAGTTCAAGACTGGCTAAATGGTCGGGTTGTTTTTTGTGCTTCAACAACACCAAGACCTGAAAAACGTGACCTTTATAAATACCAAAGCTGGCAAGTTGCAAAACAAATTGCTGGAATCCCTGATAAACACCACTAAAGTAACTCCTCCTCTATAATCTATAACCCTAGATTATCAAGTACTTCACCATTTATGTCTTTCTTTTTAGCATTTACCAAATAAATTTTATCACATCTTAGTAAATATTAATGGCTGACCTATTAAAGTAATAAAAGGGGAAAGAATCCCCCGTATTAAAAATTTAATAGGAACAAAAGCCTTACCTATATCCTAGACGATCTATTCTTCTTCCCTTGCACCCTCTCTTCTTTTACTCCATCCATTATTTTTACTAGGGAAAATAATGGATATCTTTCCTACTTCTCAACCTCATTATTTGATGTTAGACATAGCCTGAACAACTATAGTTAGAAAAATGCCAAAAGACCTACTTCAAATTGGTAAAATTCAAAAACACGAAACACGCCCATTCGTGCTCAATCATTGTTTTTCAAGTCAAACAATTCGAGAGATTATTTCGATTCAAAAAGAATGTTTTTTAGATAAAAAGAGATGTCATCAAAAATTATTTAAAGACAAAGCCCCACAAGGAATTACTGCTCACCCATCTCCTGAACACCATAAAAGTCTTTCAGATATTATCAGACCCATTTTAAGTGATGAACTAAAAGTACCCTATGAAATTGAATTCGCATTTCATCAAAACAAGTTCCCTTATGGAGTTCACACCGACAGCGGTTATGATCCAGACGAGTATATTTACAAACAAGGTATTATTCCTCTTGAGATCAGCCCGGCTAAAAATGACGTTTTTACAATTATTTTTGAACAAAAAGTTTATCATTCATTTGGTATCTCATTAGATCAAATTTCAAAAATCAAAGATCAAAAATGGTACAAAGCTGCTGAGAAAGATTTTTCTTCAAAGGACATACCATTAGATCAAAAATACTTTGATTACTTAACTCCAGCACTTAATTTTAAATGGAGGGTTGGAGATATGGCAATATGGGACCGAGCACACTTGCACTGTTCTTCAGAGTTTGAACTCACTGGAATACAAGAAAAATTAGGTCTAATGTGGATCACAAAAATCAAAGCCCCTTGAAAGGGGCTTTAAATAGGTCGAAAGAGGTTTTAAAAGAAAAATCAGGCTGCAACAAGGTGTTTATTTAAAAAGTTACGCACATCGTTACCGTCTAAAATATTTTGTTGTAAAGCAGAAAAATATAAGTTTGCCATTTTATTATTTGCTACAAATCCAAAGTTCATAAATGTCCTTGAAGGCTCTGAGTTTGTTTGAGGTCTATCTATAATTTTAAAGCCAGAACTAGAAATTGAATATGCATCAATATAGTTACAAGCGTCAGCAAGAAACATCTGCATGCCTTCATTAACAAAATAATCAACCATTAAGGCATAAATCAAACCACGAAAGTTTACTTTTTTATACTGATATTTAACTGTTTTCTTTTCATATTTTTTATCAATTTTTATACTTTCGATATTTACGATTTGATGAGTGATTTGATACATCAAAGGATTACCGAAATGTCTAGATAGTGAATTATCTTCGTCAAAATCACTTTCCTCTAAGATTTGAACGCAAACAACTGCACATAACTCATTTTTTGTGCTGACTTTCACTTTGTAGCGATTATTCTCTAGCCCATCTGCACTAATCGTAAGACCACCGATGGTTTGCTGCGAAAAATTTTGCATGCTGCATACCTACCTTTTTTTGATTCGTACGTTACATAATGCAAAACAAGAACCAAACATAAGGACAGTAATTTCAAACACTTATAACTACCTGTAATGTCTAACACCTTGACAGTGGAGAAACATCAGACAAAGTTTAAGACGTTAATACCACTTAAATCTTAGACGAGCCAAGACACCAAAAAGAACTGCAAACAATAATAAGAAGCCTATTTGAGGCAAGGCTTCTGTCAAAGAAGCTCCGATGTGAGAAACATTTCTTAATCCGTCACATAAAAATGTCAACGGTAGCCAATCCACAACAGCCTTTAGATAGCCTGGGAGGTTCTTAGTAGAAAAGAAAACTCCTGACAGCATCATCATTGGAAACATCGTGAGATTAATCATTCCACCCATAGCAGCAACGTTCTTAGTTCGAGAACCAATCAAAAGAGCTAATGTTGTAAAACAAGCAGCTCCAGCACAACTCATTAAAAACAAAGGTATGATCTGTGAGAAACTTCCAAACTGAAATATGATAGCTCCAGCAAGCATGATGATAACAAACTCAAAAGCCAGCACCATCAATCTACCAACGACATGCGATAATATAAAGTGTGATTGTAACATTGGGGTCACAATATAACGTTTTAATAAGTTATCTCGCCTATTAGAAACAAGAGTCATTCCGGTACCAAATAAACTTGAGGTCATCACAGATAACGCTAGTAAACCGGGAATCAAGAAATCAATATACCTCGCCCCCTTAGCGGTGATGTTTTGCGTAATGGTCGGAAACATGTTTTTTTGACCGCGATACTTTTCGATGAGCTCACTCACAAACATTTTAGCACGCCCTGCCACTGGAGACTTTTCATCAAGGTAGTACTTTGAAACACTAGTGCCTGAATACGATAATGCAATATCAATCTTATCTCGCTTAAGAGATTCAATGATTCCATCTAAGCCCATTGGTAACCATTTGACTTGAGGGTTTTGAATCTTAGAACTAATTACTTGATCCGTAGATTCAATAACCCCTACACGGTACTGCTCAGGCCTAGGGTTTGAAAAGGCTAACCCTAGCCCCACCATCCAAAGCACTGGCATAAATCCGACAAAAAAGATGGCACTTGGTTCTCTACGAAATTCCAACCAACGACTGATGACCATTTGTTTTAGTTGTTTGAAATTAATCACGAATACCTCTACCAGTGTGTTTGATGAAGACATCTTCTAAATTACTTTGTCTAAAAGAAATATTTTTGATGCCAGTCATTTCAGAAACTTTTGATAAGTCAGATGAAATTTGATCGTCGAACTGATCAAATCGTTTTTCGAGCAAACCTTTAAAGTTAGTTTCGAAACCTTTTGCGTTTAAGATACTTTGATCAAAATCATTTTCTACTTCAACAATCATTGAGTTTTTGAAAGCAAGTTTTTGAATAAGCTCATGGGGAGAACCCTTCTCAATGATTTTTCCGTGATCAATGATTCCAACTAAATCAGCAAGGTGCTCTGCCTCTTCCATGTAGTGAGTAGTAAGTAAGATTCCACAACCTCGTTCTTTTTTTAAGCCTTCGATCAAAGACCACAGAAGCTGCCTAGACTGCGGGTCAAGACCCGTTGTAGGCTCATCCAAAAACAATAGCTTTGGTTTGTGAATCAAAGCACATGCAAGATGAAGACGTTGTTTCATTCCGCCTGAAAGTTTTTCTATGCGTTCATTGGTTTTGCTTTTTAATTGTAGGAGCTCAATTAAATCGTTTGGGGATTCGCTGTTTTCATAAAAGCTTGCAAATAAAGATAAGGTTTCATGAACCGTAAACTTTTTATAGAGGTTCGTCTGTTGTAAAACGATACCAATTTCTGAGTAAATACTGGATTTGGCATTTTGAAAAGACTTGCCAAACACCTGTACCTGCCCTTGGTCAGGTTTTTGTAGCCCTATCAACATATCAATAGTGGTTGTCTTACCTGCCCCATTTGGCCCTAGAAGGGCAAAGCAATTACCCGGCTCAATTTGTATACTAACTTCGTCTACGGCTTTAAAGTCGCCAAAAGACTTAGAAATTTTGTCTGCTTGAAGATAAAGTGCCAATGTATAGCCAACCTTTTGTCATTGTTTACAACTGGTTAAAAGTATAAGATTTACGTGTTCAACAACAAGGAATAACTGCATTGACTGACTTTAAATGGGACTATTTAATCGCAGGTGCTGGAATTTCTGGCACTTTATGTGCTTTAAGGCTAATTCAAGAAAAACCTGACGCCAAAATTCTCATGCTTGAAAAAGAGCCAAGGGTTGGTGGCAGACTAAGAGTCTCAGATCAACTTCATTCCCACGGTTTTGGACTCCATAAACTTCACCCAGAACTCAAAGAACTTTTACTACAAACAGTAGAATCTCATAAGGACTCAACAGCCAAAGTAAACTTTACATCAAAAGCACCAAAGATAGCATTACTTGCTGCAAACCGCATCACAGAAATAGATGAAGCCCCTATTACAAACAAAGGCTTTCGTTCTCTTGGGGGTGCAGCCGCTGCAAAAAACTGGAACGAGTTTAATGAAAACATTTTAGAATCTGATGACGCAGAAAAACCAATTTCACAAATATGGAAAACCGGCAAAAAAAGTGCCGGTGTTATCGTCATGCAGCATTACGGAAGATTACTGGGAATTCCTGACTTTCTTTCTGCAACGACTCAAGTAATCAAAGATAGAATTGAAACCATTGAGTCTCTTCAAGGGGATTGGGATTGTTTTATCACTGACATTATAGAAGATCTTTGTAAAACCGAAAACTTCAACTTGATGACATCATCTCAAATTATGATGGCAACAAAAAACGAAGAAGAAGACACTTGGCATATTATTAGTCGTAGCGGTGAATTTTATTGCAAAAACCTTATTGTTGCTCAACCACCATGGTCAGCACAGCAATGGCTCAAAAAAGACTACTGGGAGACCGGCCTACTAAAAGTTCTAACAAAAACAACACCTTCTTCATTGGTGACACTCACCACAAAGATTAAAAGACACGATACAGATTTCACAGTGCCCTTTGATTGCCTCATGATTCCAGCCGAAGAGGTCCAAGCCATTGTCGAAAACGAACATTCTATTGTTTTCCAAGCGACCTTGGATTTTGAGTCATCTTTGCAAGCACCCAATGTGATCAAAGCTGTTAGAAGGCTTAAAAGAGCAAAAAAGAAACTGAACCTTGCTGTTGAAGAACACTGTGAACTGGAAGGTGATCATATTGCATTAATCCCAACAGCTTGGGCTCAGCCAACCTCAGCAAACCACGCTGTTTTTTTTAGTGGTGAATTTGACTTGCACTCAGAGAAAAACAACATCTTTTTTATTGGTGATAGTTATGGTGATTCCTTTAATGGAGATAAAAACTGTATCTTATCTTTTAATCAGTTCTCAGAAAACCTTTCAAAGGCACACACATGACCGAAGCAAAAATTTTGGACGGAAGAGCTCTCTCAAAAAAAATCAAACAGAGCATTAAACAAGAAATTATCAGTAAGTTACGAACCAGCCCTGATGTTCGACCTCCAAAGTTAGCAGTTGTGTTAATTGGAGATGACCCGGCAAGTAGAGTCTACGTAAGCCATAAGATCTCTAGTTGTCAAAATGTTGGTATAGATAGCGTTTCAAAAAAACTTGGCTCTAACTGCACCATGGATCAAGCCGAAGAACTCATGGGGTCTCTTGCCGAAGACTCAAGTATCGACGGAATTCTTTTGCAACTACCTCTTCCAGACCATTTGAATAAATCAAAACTCATTGAAATGATCCCACCAGAAAAAGATGTCGATGGCCTTACCATTTATTCTCAAGGTGCACTCAGTTATCAATATGAAGGCCACTACCCTTGCACTCCACTGGGAATCATTGAACTCATTAAAACTACAGGCATTGAATTTGCTGGAAAAGTTGCTGCTGTCATTGGGCGTAGTGCATTAGTGGGGGCTTCTGTGACTCGCTTACTTGAATATCAAAACTGCACTACCATTAGCATCGCATCAAAAACCAAAGAACCAGATGCAATGTGCAGGCAAGCAGATATTGTCGTCGCTGCAGCTGGTGTTAAAAACCTCGTCAAAGAAAACTGGATTAAAGATGGAGCAATCGTCATAGACGTAGGGATTCACCGCGAAGAAAATGGCCTTACGGGTGATATCGACTTTAAAAATGTAAAAAAGAAAGCAGCGTGGATCACTCCAGTTCCCGGCGGAGTTGGCCCCATGACTATTGCAATGCTCCTGAATAACTGCCTTAAAACATGGAAAAAACGCCAGAATTTCTAAACTTTGAACTTTACAAAACAACCCTTACATCGTTTTAACGCCAAAATATTGATCTAGATGTTATTGTCGTATAAATTCTAAAGAGCTTGATTATCAAAAATGAGTCTAATTGCAGAACCACCGCAACGATTGAAATCAAAAAAACTGCCAAACAAAAAATAGTCCTTTTTGAGAGCACACAAATTGTAAAGAAGTTTTGGTTTTAAGTGGGACTATTATTCTCCGTTAGTTTACATCATCATCTACCCAGGTATTATTTATGCCCTTAAAGCGTAATGACTCCCTTAATTTTCGATGCCTTTCGATACACTTCGATTACCTGATGAGAGTTAGTAACTTTTTGAGTAGATGAAATGCTTATGTACTTTCCATTTTTAGATGGGCGTTTTGTGATTTCATGAAAGCCAAGTTGCTCAACCAATTCTTCTACACGAACTGCTAGAACAATGAATTTAAAAGTGTATTCACAAGGCCAGCTTGTAGTTTTATCAAGGGTTTCTTGGAACTGAAGTAGGGATTCACTTAGTTTTGAAGTTTTATCCACCTATCTATCCTTTTTCTTTTTATAAGATCTGACATTGTTTTAAATGATGTACTTTTTCTTTGTAAACTACCGCAATGTAGTACACATTGAATTTATTGCCGTATAGAGATTCGTTTTTGTCGTCAGTCATTTATCTTTTGCTTGAAACCCATTAAAGCTCCGATACTATAATCAGCCCTTCTACCCATTCTAGTTCCTTGAACAATATATCTTTGGTCATAATAATCCATCGCTACGTCTTTAAACATATCGAGTCTTACTTTTAAAAGGCTGTTATGAATCCCTAGAAAATAAATATAATGACTTACGTTTTTTTCACTCAAAGTATCCGTTGCTGCTTGAATCTCGTCTGTTGAAAGAGAGATCGTTTCTTCTTCAAGGGAAATATTTTCATGTCTATGGCGTGACTTAACTTCAATTTTTCTCAAATAGTTATTTTCAAAATCCACCGAAAGAATATCATACCCTACCTCTTTTCTCGCCGAGACATCTATAGGGAAACGCCCCATTTCAAGTTCATATAAAATGACTTTTCTCATAGAGATGCTTTCACTACGTTCCATTGCTTGCAAACCAGCTTTTTTGAAAGATTGATGTATTGCAACGGATTCTTCTTTTTCAATGGACCCAAAACTCTCGCTAAGATCCATATTAGCCCACAACTTGCTTTCATGAATAAAACTTAAAATCTTTTTTTCATAGGAACCATTCAAATAGGGTCTGATTTTTTGATCTAAAAAAAACTTAAGGTCTCTATCTTGCTCGGCAGCTAGGTAAGCAAAGTTCACTTGAGCAATATACATTGCAGCTTTTTTACCTTTAAAAGGGTAAATCATAGAAGCTGCTAACCCTTTGGTTAAAGGATTAGTGGACTTATGATAGATTTGAAATAACGTGTGTATTAGACTAGTAGATTTCTGATGTCTATATAGAGTTTGAAGGTCTTTAGCAATTAAGGTTTCCAACATATGCCTGACTTCATGAACCAAGATTTTGAACGGTGAATTTAAAATATCAAATATGAGGAAAAACCTTGGGATTGCACGGGAAGGATTTTTAAAATAAAAGCCTACAATAGCTGCTATCATTTTTTGAGATGACGGTTGAATTTCTTCTCTCAAATTAACAACTTTTTGAATCCAATCCATAAAAGAATCATGAATAGTTGACTTCTTTTTCGTAAATTCTCTTTTTTGAATTTTAACTAACATACTAAAAAAATCTGAAAGTAAAAATGAGTCAATATTTGCAATTTCATCATTTGGAATCATATTTAAATGCCGAATAACTTCACTGAATAATGGTCTATCTGCTTCAAGATGATATATTTTATCGATTTGCTGAAAGACATCACTAAAAATTAATGTCGATTTATGTTGATTTACGGTAATGTTTCTAGTCATCTCCGCAAGACCTTGTTTGACTGCTGCTCGACCAGGATGCTTTCTAAAAGCTTTACGACACTTTCCAAAAGAGGCAAGACTATTGACTGAAAAAACCAAGGTAAAAAAACCTAAAAAGAACCATAATATTTTAAAATTAACGTTGGAACACACCACTTTTCGTCTAACCTTATTTTTTGTGTCTTTTGAAGCTTAAATGCATTTCCGTAAAGACCGATATTGATGAATATCTAATATCCTACCACGCTAAAACAGCAAAACCTAACTCACATTAAAGATGCAAGCACTTGAAAATATTGAGAATTAAACTTTGGTCTCACTGCTCAAAAATTAAAAAGAATCCTGTGAGAACACATCTTACTGGAACAGACATAACTAAATAAATAAAATAAAAAATGTCAGAAACCTAAGGTGGTCCCTCAACTATAAATAACTATGTAAAATAGGGTTCATCAATCTGCTTGCTTCTTCCGGTAACTCAATCATTTTCGTGAAAGCAGTATAACTAATATTTTCCCAAAGAATTTTCATTGACGAATCTATAATGAAAGTACCATGCATGGGCACTTGATCAAAATCATCGTAAGACCTAAAATCTCGATATATTTTTGAGTTTTCAGAATCATCAGAAATAAATACAAAAGGATTCTTTACTCCAAACTTACCTTCATACTGCTTCATCAAACCTTTTATGGTCTCTGTAGAATCAAGACTAACTACCACAATCTCAAAACTCTTACTAAATACTTCATAGTTTTTCAGCACTTCTAAAAGTTGGCTTCTACAGTAGATGCAGCCATCTGTTAAAGACAAAACCAACAACACAGGTTTTTCTGATTTTTCTACATAACTTTTTAACTGAAAAGAGTTACCTAGATAATCATTGGTTACAATATCTTTAGCTTGGTTTGGTTGCCATAAAAGCGGACCACTTTCTCTTAAGTTAGGCCTTTCGTGAGGGGTCGCTCTTAACTGAAACTTTACAGGGGTCAAGTCTTCCTTAAATACTTTTCGAGAAATCTTATAAAATTCTTTCACCTTCTGGCTTTCAAGATCCATGTTTTGTGATCGAAATTGAATTTGATCATGAAGAATCTTTGCAGAAGATAACTCATCAAAAGAGATAAATAGTTTCATAGCTGCAAACCATGTGATGAAATCATAATCCTTTATATCCTCAGTAAGTTGACTCGAGTATTTCTTACCAAGCTTACTTTTCTTTGACTTTTCTAATCTTTCTAGGACCAAAGGAGCTAAAAAGTTATTTTCAACAGCTACTTCAAAATCATTTATATAAATTGCTTTCATCCAGTTTTCAATAGAAAGGTAGGAATCTATTGAGTCGTCATCTTGATTTTTTTTGTTGTAATCAGAAATTTTTTGGAGCATTCGTTTTGCATTATTTTCATCTTCTAACTCAAGGAAGGCGTAGAATGTATACGCCAAACAATGGAGATGATTTAAACCGGTTAATTTTTTACATTGGATCAAACCAGAATCGTAAGCATCAATTAAAGCTTGGTACTTCCCATACTTAATAAGAGTCTCTGATAATCGCTCACTTCCATATGAAATATGAGAATACTTGTTGTCATAACGATTTTCACCATCATCTTGGTCCATAAAATTCTGAGGTACTTGCAGAAGATTAGTAGCAACTGATAGTGCTTGTGTTTCCATACCTAGACGAGACATCGTTCTCGTTAGCCATTCATTATTATGATAATGATTGTGAAGATGGGAAGGTAGCACTCCCGTATTTTGCATATATTTATGATCTGTTCTTGCAGCCATTTCTTGCGACCACCACGCATCAAATAAATCGCCACTTGCTGTGTAAGTATGACTTGCCATGTGCCACAGGTGTGCCACTTGCGGAAAACTAAAACCAACTGTATCAGCCGATTTTAAAGCAAATTGATGGGGCGTACCGTCCCAAAGGTGAATGCGGTAATGATGAGAGGGATGAAGGGGATTTTTAGTAAATACATACTCTAGATAACGATCTAGTTGTTTTTTGATATCAACAATATAGTTATCAGAGTCTTCATCATACTTTGAAGTTGTAAACAACTCCGCTTGACCTTTTTCCCAAACTTGTTCAGAGAAAATTGCATATAGATCTAAATCTTCTTCATCTACAACTAAAGCACTTTGCATAGAAAGTAAGTAACACTGTTTGTGTACATTATTTTCACGATTTTTTTTGCTGTAGTATTGCCTTAAAAAATAAATATAACCGGAAATTTTTTGAGAAGTTTGCTTTCTTTCATTATCTAGTTCATTTAAGTACTGTAGTGCACCATTAGAATCACTCACCCAAATAGTTTTCATCAATGCCAAATAACCAAGAGCATCTATACAGTTTTGATCTTTTATAAAGGCAGTTCGAAATGAACGCTCAGCTTCATAATGAAGAAACCCATGAAGTTGGTTCATACCTTGCGACAAAAAATTATTTGCTTCTCTAGTGCATACCGGAGATTGGATAAAAGACTGATAAGTTTGCTTCCAAAGTGTAGCCTGGTTTCTTGGTCCAATATCAAAAACACCACCTCGATGTGAGTGACCAGCTTGGGAGGTATCCACTTTTTCATCGCCAATATATTTACTTTCAATCAATTCACCTACATCGGCTTCACACTCTAACTCACTCATTTTATTTTTAATTTGCGTCAAGTCTATTGATCTAGGGTCAAGAGCTAAGGTTGGAGGCTTCAATAAAGAATCAATCTTCTCATAAACGTCCGATGACTCAGGTTCTTTTTCAATATTATTTGAGCCTGGGTTTTTGGAAGATGAAGTCTTTCCAGAACACCCAATACACAAGAACAGCAAACACCAATATAATTTCATAGAGTTAACTCCTATTTTTACAAAGCGCCTATTTATAATGCGGCTTATTTTAAAAGTCAAAAACTCTTTATGAACTCAATCATGATAAGTCTGACGTTTATATCTGATTTAACTATCATCTATAAAACACTGTTTTATCTGGGTTTTTTGCACTTGTAGCATTTTCTACTTACATCTTAAATACGGTCATTTAAGTTTGACAGCTTAACCTTCGATAATAAAAATATAATGCTGATTTATAGAACAAGGCCACCCAATGAAATATTTACTAATTTTGCTATTCCCACTCATTGTTTATTGTAGTTCAGACGAGAATGAAGGATCCGCCGAGATACCTACTGAATCTACAAACACTGAGTTGCCTGATACAACGAATGACAACACTCCATTAGAAAACCAACTAGGATTAACTGAATATTCAATGCCTGATGAAAATGGTAACTTTTATAGTTGTTCTAGATGTCACTCAACTGTGGAGCTCCCTGAAGATGGAGCCATACACCCGGGGCATGATCTTGCAAACGCATTTTACAGGACTTCTTTTAAAAATGGTCAACTAACCAGACTTATGGATGCCGTCAATTCCTGTAGAACTGAATGGATGTTTGCACCAGAATATTCTGAAAACGATGAATCTTGGCTTGCATTAGAAGACTACTTAAAAGATCTATCCGATGGCAGTTCAACAGAAAATATTACTTATGAAATTACACCACCTCCTATAAACCTTCCTATAGGCAATGTTGAAAATGGCGTAGCTTTTTTTAATAGATCTTGTGCATTATGTCATGGAATGGATGGCGAAGGTGGCTTTGCGAACATTCTTTATAACACATCGAAAGATGGAGATTTTATTGCAGAAAAAATAAGACTATCTGGTAATTTAGACAGCCCTATTTATGAAGGACTAACGATTACAGGTCCCATGCCATTTTTTGCTGCCGATAGGATTTCTGACCAACAAATTGCAGATGTTATTGCCTTTTTAGAATCTACCAAAACACCCAATGGTGATAATGACACCGAAGATGATGGGGATGCAACTGGCAGTGGTGATGACAGAACTGGTGATACAACTGGCGGCAGTGACGATGACAGAACTGGTGGTACAACTGGTGGCACAACTGGTGGCACAACTGGTGGCACAACTGGTGGCACAACTGGTGGCACAACTGGTGGCACAACTGGTGGCACAACTGGTGGCACAACTGGTGGGACAACTGGTGGTGATGGAAGCACAACCGGTGGCAGTGGTAGCAGTAGAGTTGATATTTCATCAAATAGTTTAACACTACAAACAAATTGTGGGTCATCAAACCCAAAAGTTGGTCAAACCTTTACGTTTCAGAATAGAAGTTCACATAACATTAATGGAGTAGCTACCATCATTGATGATTGCACGATTCATTTTGATAGCTTCACTTATGATGGTACAGGAATTGCGGTATTTGTTTATACAGGGCAAAACGATTTTTTTAACTCAGGCACAAGCATAAGTAAAAACTTACTAGGACCAGCATTTAATGGGGTTTCAACGACACTGACGTTGCCAGTGGGAGTAACCTTAGATAACTTTAATAGTTTGAGCATTTGGTGCGACCCAGCGAATGCCAACTTTGGGAGTGGAATCTTTCAATAAAAACACAAGAGCTCTAAAATAAAAAAGCCCCATAAAAATAATTTTATAGGGCTTTTTTGGTAATTTTTTTATTTCAATTAAACCCACCATGACCAAAACTAATCCCAAAAGGAACACACCAGATACTAAGAGCATCAATATCATTGATATTCACTCCAGCTGGAAGCCTAACTGTAGCATTCCCATTAACAAACTCTTGATTCAATAAGTTCACACTAATGGATGGGTTACTAGACTCTTCGAACCTACCACTACTACTTGATATAGAACCAGTATAAACACGAATATCTACACCACCACCATCAAAATTAAAGTCTTCAAGCTGAATGGTACAATCGTCTACGATTCTAGCAATACCACTAACGCGGTGACTAAGAGTTGAAAAACTAAGAGTTTGACCGATCTTAGAACTAGTAGAACCACAATTTGTTTGAGCACCGGCTAATGAAAGATCTTTAGAATCAACAATAACCGTTTCCATTGCCTCAGCGTTTTTCACAAAAGTGATAACATCCATTATTTGTGTATCAGTGATACGCTCCTCTGAGTAAAACGGCATCCTACCTCCAGTTAAACCGGGATAAATATCAATGTCTTCCTGACCAGATGTTCTGATTTTAGTATAAATTTGTTGCGGAGTTAATGAAGAACCAGCGATAGAAGGTGCAAAACCATTTACACCATTTGTACCGTGACAGATTGAACATGATGAATTAAAAAACTCTCGACCCGCATCCATATCTCCATCAACAATCGTTGGTGTTGTGGTTTTGATACTATAGCTAATCGTTTGGCTACCTTGATCTTCTGCTTGCTCTTGTAGAAAACTTTCTAACTCTTTCCAAACAGGATCATTCTCAGACCATTGAGGAGCTGTCATCCACTCTTCTCGGCAACTATTTACTGCCTGTATTAAAGAAGTAAAATCTCCATTTTTAAAGCTTGCACGATTAAATGCATTACCAACAGGGTTACCCGGACGGTGCATTGAATCTGGATCTGGATCAGTTAATGAATGACAAGAATTACAAGTATAACTACTTACCGTGTCTGTATGTCTATTAAAAAATAACATGGCACCTGAAAAATCAGTCATAGCAATTACAGTAGGCTGACCAGTAGTCGGAGCCTCTCTACTACTCGAATCATCTCCACAGTTTTGTAAAAAACCAACAACTAAAAATAATGACAATAGTAAACCAGTGACCTTCATAGTGATTCCTTTTTTTAATGCATAGATTAATTTTAAAGGAGCCATATACAATAAATCAAATTTTTAAAAAAAATTAATGACACAAATTTTCATATACCATTAAAAAAATGACGTTTATGATATAAATTAAGTAAGTTATCTCAATCTTCTTTTTTCGTCAGGTTCAAAAGCTTTCGTAAACTTGGGCGGTCTTTTCACGTGTTAGGTCAATATGCCCTGCCTCTTGCTCACTAAAGCATCATTGAAAAAGGCTGTTTTTTCATATGTAAATAAACCAATGAAAACAATTACTTAAAACCAATTGAAAATGATTCTCAATTCTATTATCATTTAACCGATAAGAGGAGAGGAGGTAGTAATGATTGTTTGCTTATGTCACGGAATAAACGAAAAGAAACTAAAACAGATGATTGCTGATGGAAGCGAGACTCTAAAGGCTCTACAAAAGAACTGCAAAGCGGGTTCTGACTGTGGCCAATGTATTTACGAGCTAAAGTCTCTCATTGAAACCGAAAGCCCTAAAAATAAAAAAACCGCCTAACCCTTTTCAGGCTAAGCGGCCACTTGATTTACCCTAAAAACTATCCACCAACAGTTACATCTGTCTGCTGTATCAAATAATTTTCAATCCCAACATCTTTAATGATATTCAACTGAGACTCTAACCAATCTACGTGCTTTTCTTCATCAATCAAAATATGCTCTAAAATCTCACGTGTTGTAAAATCACAGGCATCATTACAAACCTTGATACCGTCTTTAAGACGATTTAATGCCTCAAACTCAAGAGCAAGGTCAGACTTTAATTGCTCTTCTACAGACTCACCAATACGAAGCTTACCTAGCTTTTGCATATTAGGAAGCCCTTCAAGAAATAAGATTCTATCCACGAGAGTTTGAGCGTGTTTCATTTCATCAATGGATTCATGATAAATAACTTTTGCAAGTTTTGTGTAGCCCCAATCTTCACAAATTCTGGAGTGCAGAAAATATTGATTGATCGCTGTGAGCTCTCCAACAAGAACCTCATTTAATACTTTGATAACTTCTGGATTACCCTTCACAATGTCTCCTTTATACTTTTACTTCACTAACGTGTTGATCTAAATTTGTGGTTACAAAACCATTATCCTCAAACTCATCTACCATTATCGCGTCATCACGTGCCGCTTCTGCTGCCCTCAAAGTTTGTGCTTGCTCTGAAGTTAATATCCCTTTGGATAAAGCTTCATCTATAATGCGTGAGTATCTTTGTTTTGGAATCTGTTTCTTATAGATAGCCTTACGAAGAAGAGAGTAATGAGGTTTTGCTTTCTCAATTAAGTTCACAGCATTCTCATAACGACCAAGAGCTTCTTCTGGGTCCTTACTAATAAACATTCCCTCAGCTAAGTCGTCACGAGCACCACCGACTCGCATGATTTCTCTTACAACTTCTTGTGATACTTTGTCACGAGGAGGAGCACCAAAACGGTTCACTCTTACAAAGAAACTAACGATGTTTCTGAAATACCAACCGACAACAGGGAAATCAAAATTCTCTAAAACACCTTCAAGGCCTTTTTGAATTCTATCCATACAGTAATCTAGTGACCACTGCACTAATGGCCAATGATGACTTGGACGTCCATCTGCTTCATATTTTTTGAGAACACAAGCAGCGATATACATAAAACTAAACATATCTGCGAACTTGCCTGTAAGGCTTTCTTTCATTTTGAGTTTACCGCCAAACGTCCCCATCGCTGTATCAGCCAATAAAGCAAATACTGAAGACGCCCATGATATTTTCTTGTAATAGATCGCAGTTGGCCCGCTTACTGGTGAACTAGCAAGTCTACCCCTTGTGGCACTCAATAAAATAGCACGACATTTATTACGTACCACATGACCGATATGACCAGCGAAAGCTTTGTCAAAAGTACCAAGGTCGTTTTCGCTAACTGATTTGAATTCGAGATATGCATAAGGGTGACAACGAATGGCACCTTGCCCAAAAATAATCATGGTTCTCGTCAAAATATTTGCACCTTCAACGGTAACCCCGATTGGCTGTGCAATATAAGTATTTGCAATGTTGTTTCTTGGACCACGAGAAATACCTGCACCGCCAAGTATATCCATCGCATCAACCGCAACCACCCTTGCTAATTCTGTTGCTTGTAACTTTGCAATCGCAGATACAACCGCAGGTTTTACTCCACTATCTACCGCACCAACCGTATAGTTCCTCATGGCTTCTGTGAGGTAAGTCATTCCTGCGATTCGAGCAAGTGGCTCACCAACGCCTTCAAACTTTCCGATTTCTAAACCAAACTGTTTACGGATATTGACGTAGGCACTTGCAGTACGCATTGCTTTTTTGATTCCACCAGCATTTTGTGCAGGAAGAGAAATAGCACGGCCTGTTGCTAAACACTCCATCAGCATGATCCAACCACGCCCAGCTCCATCTATTCCACCAATGATATCATCTACGCTTGCAGTAACGTCTTTACCGCGAACCGGACAGTTATAAAATGGAACACCCATAGGGTTATGACGTCTTCCAAGAGTAACACCTTGTGATTTAGACGGGATTAACAAACATGTAATTCCAAGATCTTCACCTTTTCCAAGTAAGTTATCAGGATCGCGAAGCTGAATTGCTAGCCCAATAAGAGTAGAAACTGCTGCTAGTGTGATGTAGCGTTTTTCCCAATTTAAACGGATTTTGATTTCGCCGTTTTCATCTTTATAGACAATACCGCTTGATTCAATAGAACCTGCATCTGAACCTGCATGTGGTTCTGTTAACGCAAAACAAGGTACTTCTTCACCAACCGCTAGCTTTGGTAGAAACTTTTCTTTTTGCTCTTTAGTACCATAGTGAGACAAAAGCTCAGCAGGCCCCAAAGAGTTTGGAACCATGACACTAATAGATAGAGGGACAGAATGACTACCAAGCTTTTGAACAACCGCACTATTCGCAAGAGCTGAAAAACCTAACCCACCATACTCTTTAGGAACAATCATTCCTAAAAATTTCTTTTTCTTGAGATAATCCCAAACTCTATCCGGTAAGTCTTTATCTTGGAAAATTTCCCAATCACTCACCATGTTGCAAACTTCTTCACACTCGTTATCAATAAATGATTTTTCTTCGCCTGTGAGTTTGTCAAACCTTTGATCTAATATTTTTTTGAAATCAGGGTTTCCAGAGAACAACTCTCCGTCCATCCAAACAGAACCAGCTTCTAGTGCTACTTTTTCTGTTTCTGATAACTCAGGCATGATCTTTAGAGCACGTAGAATTTTAAGCATTGGACCTGTAAAAAGAATTTTTCGAATAGGAGGAATGGTAAAACTAGCAAGAAAGACCGCGGCAACAATTCCTGACCAAAGAGGTAAACCCCATCCAATCATAAAAATGCCCGTCACTAAACCCCACACCCAAATAGGAGCACCGAAAAAACCGATGACCAAAGGTGCTAGCAGGGTGATGATAATAGCCAGACTACATGGCATACTATGAAAGAACTCTAACATTCGAACCTCCAATTTGGGATTACTGAACACATTGTACTGCTCCGAAGCAAAACCCGATTAAACAACAACATCTACCTGTAAAAGATACCACCCTAGTTTATCACATATTTAACCATTCGGAACAAGAACTGCTTCTACTTCCGAAGAGTTGCAATAAGGCATGGTCGTATTTTTACCTCGAACAACTTTGTTGATTAACTCCGCGATTCTGGTCGAATCAAAACCATCCAGATAGAGTTTCTGGCAAATTTCATTAAAAAGTCGTTCCGATAAAGCTTCTCTTTCACGCTCATTCTTGTTGGCAATCCAATCGGAAATCTCCAAACCTCTTGTTTGATCTTTATCAGGCAAAAGGTTTCCCATAGAAACTTCTATTTCTCGAAGTTGATGGAGTAGGGGTGTTAACCACTCAGGTTCTAATTTATTGTCTTCTGCCAAACTTGCCTCATCATCAAAATTGCTCACAGAACATAATCTATCCAAGCCCCAGGGTCAAAAACCTAAACAGCTTGATAGATATGCACTGCACACATATCACCCCTTTCTATTTAAATATGATATGGATACCTCACAAATACTTTAGTGTGTTTACTTATGAGGCATTCATGGACACAAAATCTTACGAGAAAAAGTTTAGCGACTTCGTCAAAACCATCGAAAAGTTAAGAGACCCTCAAACAGGTTGCCCTTGGGATATTGAACAAACCAATAAAACCCTCACAAAATACATGCTCGAAGAAGCATATGAAGCTATTGAAGCAATTCACAGTGACGACCGAGATGAAATAGTGGATGAGCTTGGTGATGTTTTGCTTCAAGTGGTACTCAACGCACAAGTTGGCAAGGACGACGGAAAGTTTGATATCGGCAACGTTATAGATGCCATTAACCAAAAAATGATTGAAAGACATCCTCATGTTTTTGGAGATAAAAAATTTGATAATACCGAAGAAGTCCTCGCAAATTGGAGCGAACTAAAAGGCGAGAAGAAAAACGAAGTCGAAAAGAAAATTAAAAAATTAGGAAAAATCCACCCCTCTACCATCCAAGCAGAAAAAATTGGAAAATATGCCAAAAAGTCTCATTTCGATTGGCCAAATGTGAATGACGTCATGAGTAAGGTTGAAGAAGAAGTTTCCGAACTGAAAGAGGCACTTAAAGATAAAGGCAATTTAGATCATATTCGAGAAGAAATTGGCGATATTTATTTTTCACTAGGACAACTTTGCAGGCACTTAAAAGTCGACTCTGAACAGACTGCTACTAATGGCAACAAAAAGTTCTTGGACCGTTTTGAAAAAATGTATCAAGCATCAAAACTTAGCTTTGAAGATTTTGTGAACTTAGATGTTTATGAAAAAGAAAAGATCTGGAAGCAAATTAAACGAGTTGAAAATCCATAAAAACTTGCTCTTTAGTTGTGCTTTTAAGTAATTTATATACATCTTCTTTTAGATTTTCAATGTTATCAATATTTGTGACATTCATTCGAATATTATAAATATTTGAACTTCCATCTAGACTCCAACTTTTAACTTCACAACTTTCGACCTGCTCCATTCCTAAAATAGAACTCTCAACATCTCTTTGTGATTCTGCTCTTTGTAGAAAAATCGGTAGAATGGAGATAAACGACCGACAACCATTATAAAAAATGAAAACACTTATTAGTACTGCTAGAACAATATCTACCCACTGCCAACCAGTAAAATAAATAATCACAGCCCCCACTAATGTTGCTAGCCAACCAAGCAAGTCTTCCATCAAATGCCATGAAATAACTTTTTCTTGGTGACTGCTACCTGAACTTAATCTTAAAATTGCAAAACCATTTACAGCTAAACCTAAAACCGCAAAAACCATCATCCAAACAGAGTTAATCTCTCTTTGATGAGAACTGTGGTACATAAAAATAAAGGCAAGGGTTAAAAGAGCAGAGACAATCAAAACGATACTCATCACAAACGCTGATAATATAGAATACCTTCTAAAACCAAAGTGGTAATGCTCTGTCGGTTCGTTATAAGATTTCTTTTCGAAAAGGTACGCAACCCCAATCGAGAAAGCATCTAGTAGGTCATGTAGACCATCAGCAATTAATGCCATTGAAAAACTAAGAAACCCACCTACAATCTCAATAATTGCAAACCCTAGGTTCAAGAGGAAAACAAATAAAATACGTCCAGTAGTTGTGTTTTTGTAGTCTAAACCGTGATCATGGTGATGACCTACATGGTGATGACTAGAGTGATCATGGTGCCCATGATCGTGTGTGTGTTTTTCCACCAAAAAATCCCCCGGTTTCTATTAGCATGATATCATTATTGTTAACCCACTAACAAATTTAAGGATTTTAGAACTTCAGTGAATTTTTATGGATGTTATCTTATGGTTGTCCATCAATAGACTGGGACCCTATGCTTTACTTATTATTATCCATTGTTGCAATGCTCGTCGGGGTTGGACTTGCGTCTCTTATTCGTCATAAAAAAGTTCTCACTCTTGTCAGTGTTGCCGTTTCCATAAGCATCACCCTACTTATCGTCTTTCACATTGTACCAGATCTACGTGCCCTTGGTGGCCCAAGTGTTTACTATATTTTTGCCATTGGTTTTGTGATCATGTTTTTATTTGAGCTCTATGCTTTTATTCCAAAAGTTCGCCTATCTCAGGCCGCCTCTTTTATTGCCATCTTAGGGCTTGCCATTCACACAGCTTTTGATGGTTTTGCATTATTTCAAATGGCACACCTTCCTCACATTGCCAGCACTCACTCCCACTCTCATGGGGATGAAATGATTTGGTTGTTCATCTTTCACCGTATCCCTGTTGGAATGTTTATTTGGTTTCAATTTTATAAAGAAACAGGAATTCGTTGGGTCGTTAAAATCCTTGGAATCTTTTGTTTTACAACGATTGCTGGATATTACTTAGGTCAAGCGTACTCTACAGAGGTGCTAGAACATATAGGTATGACTCAGTTTCAGGCTTTTTCATGTGGTGTATTAGCTCACATCGTTTTTGAACCTATTCAAATTATGATTCAAAATAAACTCAATAAAACAAACTAAAGACAATCAAAAGTAAAACAGCTCTAATATAGTATTTGCTATATTTTGAACTTCTCCATTAAATCAAACATTGATTTTTGTAATTTAAACAAAGAATAATGAAGTGGTGCATTGATTTCTAAAAGTCTCTGATATTCATGACCCATTGAACTATATAACAATGGGGTAGAATCAAAAGCCCATACATAATGATCATGTATAGAACACCATTTAAAGTGTAACGAACCTCCATCGTCCATTGTAAAGGTTTCATGAAAGCCAGCCATAAAATTTATAAATGAGGTGATTTTAAACCTATTAAATAATCGAGTGGATGGCATTGGCTTAATAAAACCATTTGCTGTAAAGAAAAATGGAAGATCTATGTCAGTTTGCACAACTATTATTGGAATATTTGTAATTTCACTAATAGCAATTCTAATATTAACAGGCGAGATTTCAACATGCTGTGCATTCAGTTTAGAAAAAAAATTATTTATATTCTTCTTAGCTTTTTTGGAAATAACATAATCACTTTTTAATGATTCAGCTTTTATAGCGTTTATACAGTTTTCTTTTTGGTCACCTGAAGGTATCGCAAAAACCTTTGTTTGGGTTATATTTAGAACCAACAATAGAACTAATGAATACTTTAAATTCATTTAAAATCTTCCAATCGTCTTGATTTACTTAGCTACGATCCAGAAGCTACAAAACGCTACACTTTTAAGCAAGCCACCATTTATATTATTAAAATCATAAGTTTAGAGGTGAAAAACCAGCTATTTTTCTTTGCGAAACAGTTTAGGGAGTTTTTTGGTGTAAACAACAGATCTCTTCCACTCCATAATTGGCACAGCTGGAAATCCCATATAGATCCCCGGTTTTTTTATTGTTCCGGAAACACCAGATTTTCCACCCACCATAACGTCACTACAAATAGAGATGTGATCTGACACACCAACATGACCGCCAAGAATAACTCGATCACCAATGGTGGTTGAACCCGCAATACCAACAAACCCGGAGAAAAGACAATATGATCCAATTTTAACATTATGACCAATATGTACTTTGCTATCTAGCTTAGTGTGTTTTCCGATTCGAGTCTCACCCATTGCTCCGCGATCGACTGTAACAGAGGACCCCAATTCAACATGATCTTCAATGACGACGTAGCCAAACTGTGGGATTTTCTCTACTTGGTTCTTGCCTATGGCATAACCAAAACCGTCACTACCAATGACGCAAGAAGCATGAATCACGGCATCGTTTCCAATCATAGAATCACTTTCAATGGTGACATTTGCTCTTATTTCAGCTCGCTCACCAACAGTGACGTTTCTGCCAACAAACGTGTTTGGAAATACGACTGTTTGATCACCAATTTTTGATCCCTCTTCAATAACAACATTCGCCATAATATGAACGCCCTTGCCTAATGTTACCCCTTCAGCAATGACTGCCGACGGATGACGAAACTCGCTAAATTGACGACGCGGATGAAACTTTTGAGACAAAACGGCATAAGCCAAGTTTGGGTTTTGGTGATATAGGTGCACATAGCTACTACTGCCTACAGACTCTTTACTGGACGTGATAACTACCCCAGCTTTGGTAGTAGAAAGGAATTTCTCGTAGGTTGAAGCAGAAATAAAACTAATATCTTCTGACGCAGCTGATTCAATGGGAGCAACACCACGATATTTCTTTATTAAGTCAGCATTTGAAGTAATACATTCACACCCAGATATTTCTAAAATTTCTTTTAAACTAAACATTTTTTTCTCCAAACATTTGATCTACTAGTGACGTAGCGACCCCAATGTAAGTACTAGGTGTTAAGTGAATTAACCTCTCGTGAAGCTCTGAAGGTAAACCTAAACCTTCAATAAAAACCGCATAGTCTTTTTTTGTGATCTGTACACCACGAGAAAAAGATTTGAGTTTTTCGTATGCGTCTGCATGACCACAGGTGCGAAGAACCATTTGAATCGGCTCAGCTAAAACTTCCCAAGACTGATCTAAGTCTTCAAGCATTTTTTGTTTATTGGCAGATATTTTTGATAAACCCTTAACGGTAGAAACACTCGCGAGGAAACCATAACCAAAACCTACACCCACATTTCTCAAAACCGTAGAATCGCTAAGATCACGCTGCATTCTTGAAATTGGAAGTTTTTGTTGTAAATGCGTTAAAATTGCATTCGATAAACCAAGATTTCCTTCTGCATTCTCAAAATCAATAGGGTTCACTTTATGTGGCATAGTTGATGAACCTACCTCACCTGCAACCTTTTTTTGTGTTAGATAGCCAATAGAAATATAGGACCAAATATCTCGACATAAATCTAAAATAATCGTCTGATAGTTTACCATTTCTGAAAAAAGCTCTGCCAGCCAATCGTGGTTTTCTATTTGACTTGTTAATAGGAGTTGCTTGACTCCAAGCGAATCTAAAAAATCACTTGAAGATTTTTGCCAATCAATACTGGGATAACAAATATGGTGAGCATTATAATTACCGACTGCTCCAGAGAATTTACCTCGCGGCTGCATTCTTTGAATTCGGTTATACACAGTATCTAAGCGGTACAGAAACGTCGCTAACTCTTTTCCAAGTGTGCTTGGAGATGCTGTTTGTCCGTGAGTGCGAGACAACATGGGGATTGATTTTGTATCTTCGACAATTCTTGTGAGGGCACTATGGAGAGTCGTAGCTTGAGGGAACCATGCTTTTTTCAGGAAACGATCAATCATCAATGCGTATGAAACATTATTGATATCTTCGGAAGTGCACCCAAAGTGCACCCATGCTACTTCTTTGTCTGTGGCACCGACTTGACGCATTTGCTCAACAATGAAGTACTCTACCGCTTTTACGTCATGATTCGTTTTGCTTTCGATTTTTTTGATTTCTTCTACTTGAGCATCTGTCACATTCACCGCAAGTGCTTCAATTTTTTGGGAAATTGTTGCCGTAAACCCAAGTTTCAATAACTCATTGAGATGTTGTAGCCACCGGCATTCAACCTCGACTCTGTGACGAATAAGTGCAGCTTCTGAAAAATAGACGGAAAGCTGCTGAACTTTGCCTTGATATCGACCATCTAAGGGACTAATTGCATGAATCACAAAGCATCCTTTGCTATAAATTTGCCTGAAAAAATCACCGAATTGTGTTTTTTCAAAACATTATTCTTTGGCTATTTCATATCAAATATTAGTCTAGTCAACAAGAACCATAAGGGTTATAAGAAACTGAAAAACTTACCGAGGATGACTCTGATGCAAGCAAATATCGACATTGTAATTGGTGCCCAATGGGGCGATGAAGGAAAAGGTAAGTGGATTGATATTTTTTCACCAGAGTATGAAATGGTGGTTAGGTACCAAGGCGGCAACAATGCTGGACACACCCTATATATTGACGGAAAAAAGATTGTTTTACATCAAATTCCTAGCGGTATCTTTAGAGAAAAAATTTGCGTTCTTGGTGCGGGAGTCGTTTTAAACCCAACTGAACTCAAAAAAGAAATCGATAAAATTAGTAATTTTTCTGGCTTTAACCCAGATCTTCTCAAAATTTCTTACCGTTCTCATATTATCACTCCTTGGCATATTGAACTAGACAATCGCCAAGACGCTAACAATACCATTGGAACAACAAAACGAGGTATCGGCCCAACCTATTCCGATAAAGCGTCTCGCCTGGGATTAACCGCAGGTGTATATACTTCACCAGAGCTTTTCTCAAATTGGCAAGAAAGATACATCCAAAAAAACCCTGAGCTTCAATCATTTATTCAACAAAACCAAGAGTCTTGGCAAGCGTTTCAAAATGCCGCTTCACACCTTGCAGAGTTTGTAGAAGACACTGAAGATATGATCAGAAACTCTAAAAACCTTATTTTAGTTGAAGGTGCTCAAGGCACACTACTAGATGTAAGTCATGGAACCTTCCCTTATGTTACTTCGTCTCATACAATTAGTGGTGGAGTTTGTAGTAGCTTAGGCCTATCTCCACATAGCATTAGAAAAATCATTGGCATCACAAAAGCATATACAACCCGAGTTGGATCTGGACCAATGCCCACTGAACTTGATGATAAAAACGCACAACACTTAGCAGATGTTGGAGCCGAAAGAGGAGCTACCACAAATAGACCAAGACGATGTGGGTGGTTAGACGGTTTAGCACTAAAATACGCATGCAAAACGAACGGTTTTACCGAGGTCATTTTCAATAAACTTGATGTTTTAACAGGGCTACCAGAAATTAAATACAACAAGTCTTATCATAGACAACAAAACACTATCACTAGCTTTCCATGGTCTCCAGAACACTTAGCGGAATGTAAACCAAACTATGAAACTTTTGATGGGTGGTCAGGTGCACTCCCCACTACTGCTGAAAGTGGTGAACTTTCGGAGCAAGCACTCAAATATATCAAGGATGTAGAAAAGTTTATTGAAACCCCTATCACTTGGGCGGGGACAGGACCGCACCGTGAAAACGCAATACCTCTGAAATAATTATCCACCGTATAAGTATCTGATATTAGTAGAAATAATAGCGATACATGTGATTTCACAAAATATCCCCTAATGAAACCCTAAAACATCCCGAAGAACCTAAGGAATATAGGGGTCTTGGGGATGTATTTTAAAACATTCATTTTAATCATATTTAGCTTTTCATTCTTTCCGAGCTTTTTGCATGGGTTTGATTTCACCGTACAAGAAGGCGGTGAAATAAAAACAGTTAGCATTCCAGAACATACCCAAATCACTTTGGAGAATAATTATTTTAGAGTACTACCTAAGTCTGGAACACCCATACAATCTACTAATGATAAGTTCGAAGGAACAAACACTTCTGAAAAAAATCAAGTTCAAGCTTATTACCTAGCATTAAAATCATATGAAAATCTTCGTATCATGTTTGACGAAGCCCCAAGTGAATTCTTAATAGTTTATGTTGATGACATCATTTATGAAAACCCAAATAATGCTCTTTTTGTTCACGAAGACAATCAAGCAAAAATTTTACTTGGTAAAGGCGACAACCTAATATTTAAACCGTTATCTCAAAGTGCTGATTACATCACACATGAAATGGCTCACTTTTTTATGGATAATTACTTTGATTCCCACAGAGGAGAAGCTGGAGTCCTACAAGAAGGACTTTCTGACTTTTTTGTTTATATGAGTGGAGATAGTCAGTTTGGTAATGACGCTAGAATTGATGGAAAAAGCGTTCGATCTGCAGAATCAACAGGTCAGTTTGACGACCCAACAAACCCGCAAACCATCCATCAACTCGGCGAGTATCTTTCAGCCGTTTTGTATACTTTATCTAAAGAAATTGGAAAAGAGACCACCATATCAATAACTGTCAGCAGCATAAAAGAACTAAAAGAAGAACAAACTATTAAAAAATTCTTTATAAATTTAGAAAACCAAATCGAAGAAGAAAACTACTGTCGGTATGAATCATCAATTATCGCACATGGTTTTATTCAGTATCTTCAAAATCAAGATAGTGATTGTGGTCAAGACTTAGAACAACTCAAAACACTTTCTATGAATCGGTATCAATTTGATGTCGCAAACCTAGACTTAAGCTTTATTGATAATGCAAAAGATGAATCTACTGCTGCATGTGGGCAAATCACCAAAAAACACCCTACATCTTATCCATCATTACTTTTACTTGTACTGCTCCCGCTTTTAATTGCATCTTTCTATCGTGAGGAAAACTATGAATATTGATAAAATCCTCAATGCTGCTGTTCGTGGTGGTGCTAGTGATATTATTCTAAAAACTGGTTCTATTCCAAGGTTTCGTTACCACGGAAAACTGACGAGCTTACAAAATAGTGTTGAAGTTACAAACGCACTTATGTTGGAATGGATTAAAAAAATTGCTCCTGCTAGCAAGATTAAAGAACTACAAGAAAAAGGTGACATAGACTGCCGTTACACTCCCCCAGAAGGTAATTCTTTTAGGGTGAATATTTTTAAAGTACGCGGTGCCTTAGGCATGGTCCTTAGAGTCTTAAGTAACAATATTAAGAGCTCTTCAGAGCTTCAATTGCCTGAAGTTGTCGACACTATATCTCAAAACAAGCGAGGGCTTGTATTAGTTACTGGAGCAACTGGCTCTGGTAAATCCACCACACTGGCTGCAATGCTACAACATGTCAACCTTACTTCAGCAAACCATATCATTACGATTGAAGATCCAATTGAATACCTTTTCAATGACGCTAAATCTACTATCACTCAAAGAGAAATTGGTTCTGACTGCATTTCATTTGAGCAAGGTTTAAAAGCAGCATTAAGACAAAATCCAAATATCATCATGGTTGGAGAGTTAAGAACACAATCAACGGTTGAAATCGCACTTCAAGCGGCTGAAACAGGTCACCTTGTTATGGCAACCATGCATACATCGAATGCTAAAGAGTCCATTAGTCGTGTTCTATCTTTGTTCGAACCAGAGAAACAAAAGTCTATTCGAAATGTTTTGGCAGCAAACTTAAAAGCCATTCTCTCTCAACGTCTTGTACCAAGAGAAAGTAAAAAAGGTATGATTGCGTGTTTTGAAATTGCACTTATCAATCAATCTATAAAAGAGATCATCTTAAAAGAACCATCATTTGATAGAATAGATAATATTATTAAATCGTCTAAAAAAACATATGGTATGCAAAGCTTTGATTCATCATTAATTGAGCTATATAATAAAGGTGTCATCACAAGAGAGACCGCCCTTAAAGAAGCTAGCAACCCTAATGATGTAGAGCTATTACTTTCAGGTATTGCCTCTTAGAGGAGTCTCAGCAATACAAACGTCTTATGTTCATTTTATAATTTAAAGATATGCATGAATTCGGTACACTACTCTTAAGGAAAATAAGGAGGTGTATTCATGGACCTAAAAAACTACGTACCACTTAAAAACTTTAACTGGCAACCGGAAAAAACCGCAGCTGAGATTTCTAGTCAATTTGCTACTAGTATGAGCACGAGAAGAAGTATCAGAAACTACTCATCAAAAGAAGTCGATGATACTATTATTAGAAATGCAATTCTAGCGGCTTCATCTTCGCCCAGCGGAGCAAATCAACAACCCTGGTTTTTTGGAGTCATAAAAAATAAGCCACTACAAAGCACTCTTCGTAAAGAAGCCGAAAAATGCGAAAAGAGTTTTTACGAGCAACAAGCAGACACAACCTTTAAAAGTGCACTTGAACCATTAGGTACTGATCATGATAAACCCTACCTTGAAACCGCGTCTCATCTCATTGTGGTTTTCTGCCAACAAAAAATCCCACAAGAAGACGGGAGCTTTGCCCCAGTTTACTACGGTATAAAGTCCACCTCGATTGCAGTTGGGCTCATGATTTCATCGTTGCATCTTTCTGGAGTAGCAACCTTAACCCACACTCCTGCTACCATGAGCTTCTTAAATGACATTCTAGATGTTCCCCGTTATTACAGACCACAATTTATTGTCGTTGCAGGATACCCGGAGGAACCTGTTAAAGTTCCTGCCATTTCCAGAAAACCGTTTCAAGATATCTGTAAATTTTACTAGTAAAAACCCATAAAAAAAGACCTCATGAGTACTCATGAG
>JALZUQ010000047.1 GCA_023301465.1 Oligoflexales bacterium | reverse complement strand
AAAGATGGATTACCGGGTAAAGATGGATTACCGGGTAAAGATGGATTACCGGGTAAAGATGGATTACCGGGTAAAGATGGATTACCGGGTAAAGATGGAATAAACGGAGTTGATGGAGCGAATGGTAAAGATGGCTTACCGGGTAAAGACGGAAAAGATGGAATAAACGGAGTTGATGGCAAAGACGGTTTAGCAGGTAGAGATGGAACAAATGGCAAAGACGGATTACCGGGCAAAGACGGAATTAATGGAAAAGGTGGGGGTCTAGGCCCACAAGGTCCAGCAGGAGTACGAGGTGAAGCGGGGCAACAAGGACCACGAGGCGAAGCGGGACCATCCGGTACGAGTAAAATTAAAATTTCAGGCGATAGTGATGAAATTTTCTTTGATATCGACCAAGTCTTTAAAGGTGACACATATACCCAAGCTTATATAGATGCTCAACTTGCCAAAAAACAAGATAAAGCTAGTTTCTTTATTAGTAAAAAAGGAAGTAAGCAAAACATTCAATCGAAGTGGTTTACCGGATTAAAGACGGGTGAAACAACAGGAAAATGGAATACCGTTGGGAAAATTGGTGAAGATTATGCAAAAATATTAACCATTCAAGGCCAATCCATCGACAGCAATAACATCTTTAGAGTTATTAATACTAATGACTCATTATTAGTGAGAGTCAAAGATGGTGTAATTCAAGAGCGACACTTAACAAACACTTTTGGGGATTTAGAGTTGAATATAGAAATAAAATTCACATACTAAATTAAAACCTAAAACAAAAACGCCTTCTCTAATGATAGAGAAGGCGTTTTTATTTCTAACACAACAATAAGTTAAGGGTTACCCTCACTAAGAAAATGAGTATTAAAATTACCACTCGTAAATCGTTCGTCATTCATAACTCTAGAATGAAAAGCACTATTACACTTAATACCATCAATCTTAAGCTCTAAAAGAGCCCTTCTCATTCGAGCCAATGCTTCTTCTCTATCACTTCCAAACGCAATCAACTTCGCAAGCATTGAGTCATAAAGAGGAGGAACAGTATAACCAGAATAAATCATACTATCCATTCGCACACCCGGGCCTCCCGGCTCATGATAGGCTCCTATTTTTCCTGGAGAAGGAGCAAAAGTATCTGGGTCTTCTGCATTAATTCGACACTCAATAGCATGACCTTGAAGTTTAATGTCATCTTGAGTGAATGGAAGTTTTTCACCCTGTGCAATTCGAATCATTTGTTTAATTAAATCAACCCCAGTCACAATCTCAGTAACAGGGTGCTCTACTTGAATCCGAGTATTCACTTCCATAAAATAAAATTTTTGTTCTTTATCATCAAATAGGAATTCAACGGTTGCAGCGGAGTGGTATCCGGCTTTCTTAATCATATTAACCGCAGTATCACCGATTTTTTTGCGTAACTCATCATTGAAAACAGGACATGGAGCTTCTTCAATTAGTTTTTGGTGCCTTCTTTGAACCGAACAATCTCTTTCACCAAAATGCACGACGTTTCCATGCTGATCAGCAAGTACTTGAACCTCAACATGTCTTGGAGATGTTAGGTATTTTTCAATATAAATCTCACCATTACCAAATGCTGTTTCGGCTTCTTTGATAGCCATTGCCATCTGGTGTTCTAAGTCTGATGCAGAATGAACAATTTTCATCCCTCGCCCACCACCACCAGCTGATGCTTTTACGATGACTGGGTAACCAATTTTGTCGGCTAGCTTAGTGGCTTGATCAAGAGTTTTAATCGGTCCAGGTGAACCGGGAAGCAGAGGAACCTTAGATTTTGTAGCAAGATCTCTTGCTGCAACTTTATTTCCGAGAGTTTCGATATGAGATGCATTTGGACCAATAAATGTAATATTACATTTCTCGCAAATTTCAGCGAAACGATGGTTCTCAGATAAAAATCCATAACCGGGATGAATTGCATCTGCACCAGAAATTTCAGCTGCACTAATAATGTTTGGTATCTGCAAATAGCTTTTTGCTGCTGGCCCGGGGCCAATACAAATACTTTCGTCTGCAAGCTTCGTATGAAGAGCATCTTTGTCTGCAGTAGAATGAACCGCAACAGATTTAATACCTAGCTCATGACAAGCTCTAATAATTCTAACGGCTATTTCACCACGATTGGCAATTAATATTTTTTTCAAAACGTTTTACTCTTGAATAATAAATAGTGGTTGTTCAAACTCAACGGGTTGCTCATTTTTTACAAGTATTTTTTTGATGGTTCCAGAGAATTCAGCTTCGATTTCGTTCATAAGCTTCATTGCCTCTATAATGCAAAGCACTTGACCTTTACTAACCGCCTTACCTTCTTTTGCAAAAACTTCAGCACCCGGTGAAGGAGCTTCGTAAAAAGTCCCTACAAATGGAGATAAAATATAACGCTGCCCCGGCTGCAAAGCATCAGAGGAAGAACCACCTGAATTACTCGCACTAGGTGTAGCAGACATAACTGGAGGTGGTGGGAGAATAGCAGAAGCCACCATTGGTGCTGCACCAGTTTGAAACTTAATACACACTTCTTCTTCTTTTGATTTCACTTGAAGTTCAGCAACTCCTTGCGACTTCATTAAGTCAATCAGCTCCGCAATTTTTTCTTTTTTGATCATGACTTCACTTTCTCAATATATTGATTCGTTCTTGTATCAATTTTAATTTTTTCACCAGCGTTTAAATGGAAGGGAACTGTTACCGTTAAACCTGTTTCTAAGGTTGCAGGTTTACCACCACCAGATGAAGTATCACCTTTGATATTAGGCTGAGTTTCTGAAATATCTAATTCCACAAAGTTTGGCATTTCAATAGCGACTGCTTTGTTATTATAAAAAGTCACACTTAAGGGACAATTATCAATCATATACATTTTCGCATCGCCAACTTCTTTTTCACCGACACGAACTTGGTCATAAGTTTTATTATCCATAAAAACATAATGTTCACCCTCTTGATAAAGAAACTGCATATCACGCGTTTCAACATCAGGAACATCTACCATATCACCAGACTTAAAGGTGACATCTAATACTTGGCCAGTCTCAAGGTTCTTTAATCGAGCTTTTACGAAAGCAGCACCTTTACCTGGAGCAACGTGCTGGCACTCTACAATTGTAAATGCTTTGCCCGTATACTCTATTTTAAGACCTTTTCTAAAATCAGTTGTTGAATACATAGTATCTCTCCATTTGATTGTGGTAGAATAGAATAACCAGTGAATGAATTGAAGGACATTTAATTGTGCAAGTGTTGAACTGGTTCACCAGAAACCGAATCTTTGTTGTGACCATGATAGAGCTGTTGATTATAACGGCACTTATTGGTATCGCGATGCTCTTTTGGGGCAATATGTGTTCAGATACGTGGTCTTCGTGTATTGGCTCAAAACCAAGTATCTGGTGGTTTTTCTTCTTTTGTCTTGTCAGGCCATTTGTATTTACACCTGCCTTTTTTATAGCCATGATTGCTGGGGATGCATTTGGTATTTTTTGGGGCACACTCTTAACCTGCCTAGGAAATATCGTTTCTTCGGTTGCAGTTTACGCACCTGCTAAAATCTTAGGCAAGCATTACTCTTATCCTTGGATTCACCGCAACCTGCCTGAAACTGGAAAAATTGTAAGAACACACGGTTTTAAAATTGCAACCTTCATCAGGTTCATCCCCATTGTTCCCTTTGATCTTGCAACACTGATTTTTGGATTATCCAACATTCGTATTAAACATAGTATTTTTGCAACAGCACTAGCATCTTTACCCATTGGGTTTCTTTTTTGTTCCATCGGCTATTACAACACACCACAACCATTAATTGTAGAAACCTTCAAAAACCTAATGATTCTTAGCCTTGGTTTTTTTGGAGTACTCATTGTCCATGGTTTTTTTACCAAAGATAAAGGCGGCAGCTTATGGAACAATATTAAAAAATTCTACCAAGAACTCCTTTACGAAATTAAAGTCAATAATGACATCTTTAGAACTGATGATTTTTCATCTGACAAACCTCCTGTAATTTTACTCTATGGTTTCTTTTCATCGCGAAGAGCTGTTGTACAAGTTGAAAGACGCCTTCGAAAAAAGGGTGTAAATGTCATGTCTTTCAACCTAGGTGGATTGTTAGGTGTATTTTTTACTATTGGTATCAAAGATGCTGCGAAGTTTTTAAGAAAAAAAATTAACCGTCAAATTGACCGCCATGGATTTCAAAAACTACAAATCATTGCCTACTCCAAGGGTGGCTTAGTAGCAATGTGGTATATTTTAAAGCTTGGTGGGCACAAATATGTCGATAGAATCATAACAATGGCCGCACCATTTCATGGCACATATTATACTTACCTTGCACTCATCACTCCTCTCGGCTTTATTTGGAAAGACATGTGGCAAATGCGTCCGGGGTCAAAATTCATTGAAACGCTTGAACAACTAGAGATACCCGAGAACCTTGAAATTTTCTGCTTTTATGGAACCAAAGACACAGTAGCTCGTGGAAGACTTGGAGTATTCAAACACGACCAAAACCACCCTCAAATAAGAGCCATACCATTTGAAGGGTACTACCATTTTGATTTTTTACACTTCCAAGAAGTTGTCGATAAGCTAATTGAATATCTTGATGACCAAAATATTAGCGTTGATAACCTTCTATCTGAGGCTGAGGAAGATGTGAAGGATACAAGCCTAGAACCATAAGCTTTTCACTGCATATAAACTAGCCTTTACGTTTTTTAGTAGTACTGATACTTTCTAATTTCAATCTAGTTCAATTTAATTTTTTTGGGGGACAACAATGAAAAGTTTATTATTAGTATTATTTTGCCTAACTCAGCTAGCATGGGCACCTGTAGACGAAAAGAAAACAAGCTTTACTGCTGAAGGTATGTTTTTAGTAAAAGCTGAAGACGGCACTCTTGCAAAAGAAAAAGTAAGCATAACTTTTGACATGAAAAACAAATCAACGACACTAACCATTGACGAAAAAGAAATTGCTGTAAAAAAAGTTTGGGTCAAAAAAGTAAGAAACCTAACAAAAGTTTTTATGGCTTACCAGACAAGCGAAAAAGGTACTTACCGAATTTTAAAAGGTAGTTATCTAAAAGGAAGCAACCTTGGAACATATAGCGGTGATATTTTTGAAGTCAAAAAACCGGATGACTCTGAAATCACTGTAAATCTTGTAGAAGATAATGAGGACTGCGAAAAATGCACGAACAAAGAAAAATGTGAAAAATGCAAACCAGAAGCTGATAAAAAAGACTGTGACTGCGAAGACAAAGAAGCATGCGGATGCGACGAGTCTGACACAGCAGGTGATGAAATTGAAGTAGAAGAACATTCTTGCGACAAGTGCAAAACTGAGAAGACTCATGATCACGAAGGCTGTAAATCAGGGAAATGCAAAACTGAAAAATCACACGATCACGAAGGCTGCAAATCTGGAAAGTGCAAAACTAAAAAATCACACGATCACGAAGGCTGCAAATCTGGAAAGTGCAAAACAAAAAATTCTCATGATCACAAGGGATGTAAGTCTGGAAAAAGCTGTCAAAACCATAGTTCAAAAATGAAATGGTTTATGAACAACTTCAAACATGTTGGTGTTTTTTACTTTTCTAAAAAAGCTGAAAAATAAACTAACTTAAATTTAAACGCCTTTATAAGTACTGTGCTTATAAAGGCGTTTTTTATGTTTACACACTACTCACATGAGACTTAAATCTGTTTAAACCTTAGATCAAGCATCTATCTTTGAAAATGCTAATGCCGTTACAAGCAAAAGACTAAAAAAGTATAACCAAGATTTAAATTTTACAAATGGTAGAATAACCGGTGCTTCTCTTGAAGCTGCTGAACATTACTTTCATGAACAAGGACACGACTACTTATTAACATTTTATATCTCAGCTCACACTGGAATAGCTGGTGGTGTTGGAAAAACATTCAGTTTTATTTCCATTGCTTCAGCATTAAGACGTATTACTAATAGATCAAAAGCTATTGTCTTAATAGATTATAACTCTCAAGCTTCTTCAAAAAATCAAACGGCAGAAGCTGTAGGTGATTCAAAATTTTGACTTCAGAGAGAGAGAGAGAGAGAGAGAGAGAGAGAGAGAGAGAGACTTTGGTAATAGGTACCTATTCAATCAAATAGAAAAATGATACTATTAG
>JALZUQ010000046.1 GCA_023301465.1 Oligoflexales bacterium | reverse complement strand
GCTGTTATTCAGGATCAAGCAAGTCTGATACGAATAAAAAATACCATCAAAACAATCCTAGAACTAACCCTAACTATGTTGTTCCGGGAAAACCTAGAAGAGCTGTCGCTGTAGCAAAAGGACCTACTGGTTACTTTGCTGTGATTTTATACAACTAAAATCTTAAGTTTAAATTTTGTCATAACCCTTATTATTCACCTTGTAGATAATTGGGTTATGATTTAGTTTGAAGCAGGTAATGCAGGGCTTGCAAAATTCCTCAGCTTAAAACGGATATTACCCAATGCTTTAGAGCAAGATGATTGGTTCACGTGATTCATAACGCTTTTCACACCTTGTACTAACTTATCGAACTGAATAGATTCACGTTCGGCAGCCTTAACACTTGCAAGCTTTAAAAGTTCGCTGTCAGTTTTTACACTATCTAATATAAAATTAGTTACTTTTTGTATGTTTTTAGCAACCTCATCCTCTGTTTTATAAAACCCACCCACAATAGAACTGGTTATCTCCACCAATTTCTTATGATAATCATCTTTTAGGTATGTATCATAATCCAATTCTGAAATTTCTCTAGATTGCCTGATAGCACTTATATACGGGAGTCCCTTTTGCTCCATCAAACTCATCGTATTCTTCCCTGATACTACAGGTGCAATATTTGCACGAGAAAAATAGTGTTGGAAATCTTGACTAGAAACAATCCCCATTTCAACCACTGTTATTTTATCTTTATAATCGTAGTTACCACTTGAAAATTCTTCAAATGAAATGATCTGAATATCAAAAGAGTTCAACAAAGCCTGATGAGATTTCATATTAGAGTCAAAAACAGGGATCACTACACCTTCTTTGAAAGTATTGAGCAACCCAGGCTTTGCTGCATTAACTGCACGAAAATAATATTCACTACTGATTTCTCGATCAATTCCATAAACAGGCATCCAACCAACTAGTTCATGGAGCTTATTTAATGGTTTGGGGACTTCAGATTTTGGCTCTGGTATTTTAACTGAAAGTTTTTGGACACTATTTGGAAGTAATTCAAAATACCCTAACTCATCAACCACATACGAAGATTGAGACCAATAAGAGTGGTTCAAAACTACGCCTGTTTTAACATTTAGTATATTCGCAATGTTTTTTACTTTGTCCACACCCGCACTAAAGCCAAGAGTTACAGAAGAAGGGCTGGACTTTTCAAAATGTTTTAACTCTTCAAATACTATTCCATCAGAAAGTTCTTGATAGTCTAATTGTGGATTAAAAGACTCTAGGATTCTGTTAAATTTATCTGCGTTAGCACCAACTTTTTTTACTTTTTTAGACTCAAAGATAAGGGCACGACGTTGTTTTGTGACCAGTTGATCAGAATTATCAAAGACGACATGTATTTTTCCTTTGTAGCCAACTTCACGCAATCTTTCCATCAATTTCAACGCATGACCTTGATGACCATACCCGGGGGATGCATCTATAAAGATTCTAACGGTACCCTCTTGATTTAAAAATTCAATCATTTGAGGGTCAATGAGGGAGTCATCCGCATTGAGCGAGGCTGTAGACAAAGCAAAACACATGAAAAGATATTGAAAGATGATGATTCTGAGTTTTTTTAGGTTATGGTTTTTCATATACTAAGAATAACAAAGCGACCATTATAATGGAACTACCATTACTGGCTTAACAAAACACATATACATCAAGGTGTACAAAGAGACTATCATAACTCATTTATTGAAAACCCTTGATAATATTAAAATAAAGCCTCTCCTTTATGGTAAAGGAAAGGCTTTATAGCAGACACTTATGTTTATCTAGCAACTAACTTCATATCATATGTAAAAATAGTTCTACTAGAAATCGCTCTTTTTGTTCTTTGATCAATTTTTTGAATAGTCATCGTAACTTCAAAGTTTCTATTACCTTTATGAGTTTTGATGGTCGTTACTTCTAGGATATCATTACCGAGATCTTTTTTAGAAGTTGCAGTATGGCCTGTTAAGACTGATGGTTCACGTACACCGTTAATGACTGCAAGACCCGGCAACATCATCGTATTAAATTGAGTATTGCCTGCAAGTAAAGTTTTTTTTGCCATGTTTGGATAAAAGAAAGTTCCACGACCATTTGAAATTGTTTGCCCAACATAATGATCTAAATAAACATTTGTCTTCCCATTTACACCGTTATTTTGAAAACGAACCTCAAACTTTTTGTTGTTGTTATCGAATGCACGGTAAATTGTTTTTCTAACTTCTTTTTTCTTTGTAATTCCTTGCTTTGGTAAGTTATCAAAATTTTGAGCTGTTGCAGTAAAGCTGATGCCTACTAAACTTAAAATGATCATTAGTTTTTTCATGGTGATTCTCCCTCAATTAGATAGTTATTGCCTTTTGGCTAGGCCACTTTGACATAAAACCATGAAGTAGAATAATTAATAGTTATAATACCAAGGCATCAGTTTTATTAATGGCTAACCTTAGTTTCTACAACAGCCTTTGAACTGTCTCTCTATCAAGGGTTAGAACTGTGTTAGCAATCTCGTTTTTCTCTTGCTGCATGGTTTGAATCTTCTCTTCAAGAGTGTCGTGAACGATAAAACGTACAACTTCGACATCTTGCTCTTGTCCAATGCGGTAAGCACGGTCAATTGCTTGGTTTTCAACTGCAGGGTTCCACCAGCTATCTGCAAGGATCACTGTATCAGCAGCGGTTAAGTTAAGACCAACCCCGCCCGCTTTTAAAGAAATCAAAAAGATATCAAACTCACGGTTTTGAAACGCCTCTACCTTAGATTGACGCTTTTTTACTGGGGTTTGACCATCAAAATATTCATAACGGTAGCCCTGCTTTTTAAACCGCTCTGCAAACATTCCAAGAAATCTTGTAAACTGACTAAACAAAAGCACTCGCCTCCCACGAGAACTGAGGACTTCCATGTAATCACATATGGCTTCAAACTTGGTGGCATGATCTTTCCACGTCTCGTCCACCAAAGATGGATGACACAACATCTGCCGCATGTAGTGGAGGGTCGAAAGAATGTGAATCATATCAGCTTCTTCTTGATCGCCTTTGAGCTTTGCACACGCCAAGAGTCGATACTCATCGTAGAGAGCTTGCTCTTTTTTGGAGAGCTGCAAAGAGATACGGCGTTCGTTTTTTTCTGGGAGTTGTTTGAGGTAGTCTTTTTTCTTTCGCCTTAACACAAAGGGAGCTACCAGCTTTTTGAGTAACAATAGCGGCTGATCTTGCTGCCCAGAAACGGTTTGCTTAAAATGCTGAAGCCCACCAAACAAACCCGGGTTGGTAATGTTGAGAATAGACCACAGGTCAGACGCTTTGTTTTCGATGGGAGTCCCCGTCAGAGCAAGTCTGTAATCTGCTTCGATGCACTGTAAAGCTTTAAACCTCTGGGAAGCATGGTTTTTAATGTTTTGGGCTTCATCAAAGATTAACAAACTGTAATGTTCTTTGGATAGGCTCTCGATAGACTTGGAAAGCATCCCATAAGAAACAATATCGACCTGAGTGGTGTCTTGGTTTTTTCCGAGGCCTCGTGCACTACGGTATAAACTAACTGGAATATGGGGAGCAAACTTTGAAAGTTCTTGGTTCCAGTTAAACTCCAAACTTGCGGGAGCCACGATGAGAACACGCCCCTTGATCAATTTTGAGCAGATGACAGCGATTGCCTGAATAGTTTTACCCATTCCCATATCATCTGCAAGACACGCACCTTGATGGCTTTTAAGGGTCTTACAGATCCACTGATATCCTACGCCTTGATAGTCATGGAGTGTAGCTTGGAAATCCTCAGAAAGTGCAAAGTCTTGCACTTTTTTCTTGTTGGCTTTTAATGGTTCATCTCGATCTTCGATGAATATTTTTTCACCCATAGAAATCTGTTGCCTAGCAAAAATCCCCGCACGCTCCATCACAAATTTTCGAAGCTGCTCAGAGATCTTTATCCAAAGATCATCGTTTATTTTTATGTATTTTTTTCGTCCATGAAGTGCTGTTAAAATCTCAGCAATATCAAGACTATGATCGCCAGACTTCAAAAAAACACGTAGATCAAACCAATCTTGTCTTCCGGCTTCAATCGCCTCGATTTTTAGGTCTTCTTTTTGAGCGGTTTCTACTTTTACTTTTTTAAACAAACTAGACTCAGGCCAAAGAAGCTCCAAGCCCTGAAAGTGTGTACGAAGCCTTTCGATAAATTCTATGAGCTGCAGCTCCCCCGCGATAAAATAATAAAACTCACCAAAGCTTTGGAACTCTTCAAGAGCTAGCTGTTCTACAACCTCTCTGTAAGACTCTTGCTCAAGTAAAAAATTTCTTTTTAAAACCTTTAGATGATTACCTGAAATATCTAATAGATCAGCTCCACCAACTCCCGGCTGAAACTCACTACCATCCACGCTTCTAAGAACCACCTGAACTGGAAACTGATCACGGTACTTTGGCAAAAACCTCAGAGCAGGCTCTAGGCTGAGATCAACCACTTGCGTATCATCACAACGAAACTTGATTTCTTTACTGGCTTGCATCAAAAACTCAGGCAAACCCTTTGTCCCCATGAGATCAAACGGTTTTGAAAACAAGCTTTTCAGTTCACGAAGAATGCTTTCTTGTCTCTCATCAAAAGCTACACACATGACTACTGTTTCAGTAAATATGACAGCACCTTGACCATCGACAAATAATGTTTCTGAAGTTTTGTCTGAATGAAATGCTAGGTCCCATAATTTATCTGAAAACTTTCTCAAATAAAGCTCTATGGGCTTTATTTTAAGTTGTTTTATTTCACCACGGTGCAAAACCCTCTTAGTGCCACAGTCGCGGTTAGTTAATAAATCAAAAACTTCTTTTTTGCTAATTTCGTTTGTAGCATTCATAGGCTTTAAAAAAGAGACAAACGGGCTAGCTGCGGTTTCCTTGAGGTTGGGCCACAGGCTTTTTGGAACATTCTTACGTGGACCGCCTTCGAGCATAGGTAGCTCGAAAAGCTTAATACCTAAGTCTTCAACCAACTCCACTAGGTATTCTTTGGAAGGTGCGTGGTTGGTAGTTTGAAAGAGTTTTTTTGTAGCTCCTTCAAAACCAAGTTGTTCTTCTTCAAACTCCGTGGAGAGTGCTTCAGAAATATCTTTTTGAGCTCTATAAATATGAACACAAGCACCAGCAGCTGTTTTGGAATCATCACAACTACAGCTAAAATATTCCATCTCCTCAAAAAGAGGAAGCCAAAACTTAAGAGAAACCACTTCGCCCGTTAGCTTTGAAGTACACGTCCCCATAAACTGGTCGCCGTGCAGAGCACCTGATAAGTCCCAGTTTTTTTGGATGGCCGTTAGATTTTTTTTGATTTTAGGTGGAAATTTACTTTGGAGTTGGTCTTCAATAATATGAAAGATCTTTTGTTTGTATTCATCTTCTATATCAATCAGGATCTGCATACTTCATCCAACTTACTAAAATAAGGGATGCCAGCAACTGACTGCTTCCAAATACCAAAAACTCCGAAAAAGTCTGCTGTTCCCAGAATCCAAATATAGTACAGCCAGCGTGAACAAACCATGTGATAACGTGGCAAACTGCATAATAATAAATCACTCTCGATAGCTTTTGGCGACTTTTCGCAAACCAGAGCAAAATTGCTACTAAAAAGTCTGTTGGCCAAAGAAGCCAGAGGTTTGCAGAGTGGTGGGTAATCACTAAATCTGAAAACAACCAACCTAAAACCATGATGGTGGATAAGAACCCAGTAAACACCCACCAAAAACTGATCCAAGCCTTTGGTAAAAAAGAACTGGTGGAAACTTGAGAACGCACTGTTTTGATGAAAA
Source organism: Oligoflexales bacterium (assembly GCA_023301465.1). Classification (GTDB taxonomy): domain Bacteria; phylum Bdellovibrionota_B; class Oligoflexia; order Oligoflexales; family JALZUQ01; genus JALZUQ01. Next base: position 80,416 of record JALZUQ010000046.1, on the reverse strand, counting down.
AAAATAAAAACGGGAGCACAAATAAGAAAATTAATCCAAGCTCATCCCACCAAGGCCAACCCTCAGGGATATCACCTTGTCCGAACTCTTTTTTATTTATGAGTAAGAAGCCACTTTCGTTGGTGGCTTGTTCAGCATAAACCATCACCTGACTAGGTAGATACATTGCCTCCCAACCGGTTAGCATTTGATCCATCGTATGATTTGCCCATACTGATAGCCCAAGGCCAGTCATCCATGTTGTGGATTGGTGTTTTCTGACGGTGTCTCGGTAACTCATTCCTAGAATATGTTTTTGGGATACTTTTTTGAGACCACCACTCACCACAAGGTCTAAAAGATCTCTAATTCGGGTAGAGCAATTGTCTTTGAAGAAGTCATATAAATAAACATTATTAGGGGGAGTGAGTTGCATTTGAATGGCATCATATAGTATTTGTTTTTGTTTTGAGCTTAAGACAATGTCATGCTCCCAAAAGGTGCGTTTCAGCTTTTTGTAGTGACGCATAGAGGCCCCAGTCCTAAAAGCTATCACTCTGTAATTGGTATGACCTTTCAGAAAGTTCTTCAGAAAGTTGGGGTCTTGAAAGTCATACATGCCCCAACTCACAACCTGATCAAACCTACCCTCTTCTTGAACCCTGAGTTGAATATGTCCGTATTTTTCTGGGATTGACAACCCCGGGCTAAATGTTTGTAGCTTAAAAGTCAGTTTACTGAGGTCCTTTATTTCCGGGAGTACTTTAGCATAAAGAGAATTGGTTATGGTAAGTAAAGCTAGTAATTTTATGATTTTAAAGATGATCTTCATGGGGTAATCCTAATATAATATCTTGTCCAAGTCATTAAACTAAATACATGCTCTTTTAGATGAAATCGTTGAACCACTTGAAAAGAGCGGTGAGTATGACGTCATTCTATTTGATAATAGAGCTAGCTGGAATATGTTAATTGAAAATAGCTTGACCGTTTCAAAGGTTTTAATTTCTTTTGTTGGGTGTGATGTAGTTAGTTATCAAGCATTACCCATCAATTCTGAAACATCACTCGAATTCAAAGACGAAATGGATTTAAAGTGGGATGACTTTATTCTTGCACCTACCCTTTAAGAAAGTGCCAAAATTAGGAAGCAAATTTATGGTAGTTATTTAAAATCAACATGATGAATATATCACGTCATTTTCAATTAGAAGAGCTGTTAAAGACCAAGGAAGTCTCGCTCTAGGTGAGTCTAATAAGTAGAGACAATTGAGCACTTTATAAGCTTAGTTGGACTCCAACGAAAACTAATTTAATTCTATATAAAATGAAAAAGCAAAGTAGGAGCAAAGAAACCTATCCAATCGCTATAAAAAATCTTGCCGATTTATCTGATAGCACTGCAAATTCATTCTAAAGAATCGGACACTTGAATATTGACATACAGTTTTTTCCTGATATATTGTACTGTAATTAACACATTCTTTAGGGGGAATAGCATGAAGTTAAGTTTTTTAATCGGCATTTTTTTCTTTGCAAACACATCCTTTTCACAATCAAGTATGAACCTTGCTGAAAAGATCGAATCATCTCATCAGTTTTCAGTCTTAGAGTCACTACTTGAATCGACAGATTTATTAGATGCACTTGACAACAATAGTTCATTGACTTTATTTGCACCAAATGACAACGCTTTCTCCAAACTTCCTTGCGGAGCTGTCTCCGCATTATCAGCAAAAAAAAATAAAAAGCTATTAAAGCAAATACTTTTATATCATGTTGCAAAAGGAACTCTTAATCCTACGAAAGATGGCAAAGATCGATTTAGTACGTTTCAAGGATCTTTCAAAAAGAGTTCACTGATCGACTCTAGCTTGAAAATTTTCTATAGCTCTGGTAGCACTCTTTCGGTGAACAGAATTCCCGTAGATTCCGAAATGAAACTTGCTCATGGCGAACAATCAATGGCCGAAATTCGCCGTGTTCTTATTCCACGCAAGTTAAAATCTACTGTATTCAAAGCATCTAATGCAGCTTGCAAAGCGAACAAACATTAAATATGATAAGGTGTGGAGTAAATAAAGGTTGGTTGAAAAGATTACCTTTCTTAACTACCACACCACTCTTTTTTAACTAATTTCTAAAACTACTTAATTATCATCGTACTCATAAGTCTTTAGGACAACACAGAGTTCAGTCAAAAAACCTTGAAAACTTTTAAAATCTTCTAAGCTAAATTACTTTTTGAAATAGAGTTTGACTCTGCTGTGATCGAAACTTACACCCTTAGACTAGAAACACCAGAATCATGATCGAATATATTCGCAACATGATATTCCTTAACAATATAGTTTATAGGATAGATACGCATATATTAGATGATTTACTTATATTTTTCATTTTACTAGCTCTTGAGTTTTGTACTTTCAAAAATGAATCAGCCATCACAATAAAGATCTATGGCTTTATTAATTTCAAAAAACACAAAATTATAGCTGTTTTACTGTGATTTTGTGAACTTAAATCCCAAAAAACAGAAAGCAAAATGGTTATGGTAAGAAAGAAATATCTACCCACCGGAAAAAAATATCAGAAATCGTAAAAAAAAACTTTAGAGATACGATTTACGTCCGACAAATTACCATAGAATCTAAGAGGTTTAAATATTATGAAAAAATTACGTGTAATCTTATTTGTAAGTGTGTTGGGTCTATTCGGAGCATGTGCATCGGATCAACAACAACAAGAAGCGATTGATGCAGAAGACCAAGAACAAGAACAAGGTCAGCAAGAGCAACAAGAACAAGGTCAGCAAGAGGACCAAGAGCAAGGCCAAGAAGAGTATGAAAACAATAATCAAGGAGCATTCAATAACGAGCTTAACAATGAGCAAGTTGTTGATGATAACAATGATCAAGAGCTTCTTGAAAATGAAAACTCTAACCCTTCTCTAGACAATATTGCTGATGAAAATGACGCAGGTCTTCAACAACAACAAGACTTTGCTGAGCAGCAATTTGATAACGAGCAATCTCTTCAACAAAATCTTGGTGAAGAAGAAGTTGGAAACCTAGATGGAACCATCAACGACGTAGAGCAAGCAGTAGAACAACAAGTCGTAGAAGAAAACTCAAACCCAGTTCAGACGGTTTCTGATAGCGGCAACGAGTCTTACCAAACTGCGGATCCAGTGTCTAACACTTCAACAGCAGGCACCGTTTATTCTGATAGACGTGTATACTATTCTATGGGGAACGCAGCGATCTTAGACGGACCGGGCGGAAACGTTCAAAGAACCCTAGGACAAGGAGAATTTGTTGTTGGAAAAGACATGGGACAATACATTCAAATCAGCGATAACGCTTTTGTTTCGAAGAGCTCAGTTTCTTCAAGAGCAGTTCGCAAACCAGTTAATCCATCACAATGGATAGGCAACTACTAAATCAAAAGACAGTCTCTGAAGAGGTCGTTACCACAAGAAAGATTATTTATAATCTAGTGGGTCGACCTCTTGAGTCGTTTGGCTCATACCTCCAATTTACTACCGAGATCGTCACCTCCACTCTTCGCTTCAAAATTTATCCAAGACTCCTCTTCCAGCAATTAGAATTTGTCGGCAATAAAAGTATTGTGATTGTTTTGCTTTCATCCATCATGATTGGGGCCATCTTTGGTTGGCAGCTTGGCTTTATGTTTAAACTATTCAAAGCAGAGTCTATGGTAGGTGCCGCAGCTGCACTAGCCCTTGCACGTGAGCTTGCACCCGTTTTTACCGCATTCTTAGTAACTGGGCGAGCAGGAGCTGCAATAGCCGCTGAAATTGCAAACATGAAAGTAAACGAACAAATCGATGCAATGCGTGTGATGTCTATCAACCCGATTCATTACCTCATGGTTCCACGGGTGATTAGTTCCGTGGTCATGCTGCCTCTTCTAGTTGGTGCATTTATTTGCGTAGGTATCATCGCAGCATATGTCGTTGCAAACTTAAGTTTTCACGTAGATGTTGCAATTTTCATGGATAAAATCAAGAAAGTTTGTACTTTTGGAGACCTTCTAAATGGCTTAGTTAAAGGCACCATCTTTGGGTTGATTTTTTCTACGATAAGTTGCTACCAAGGATATCACGCATCTGGCGGAGCAAAAGGCGTTGGAAGAGCAACGACAAAATCCGTAGTCGTTTCCATCGTTTTTATTTTAATATTTGATTTTTTTCTGACATTTTTAATGCACGAACCAAGACAAAAATTCTTTTAATCAATGGGTGTAGATGGCGGTCTACAGGCCAATCTCTCAATTAAGTACTCTTCTAAAGCAGCAGCAGGCCTTGACTGAGAACGTATCGGCAAAATCACCATGGATACAGGGTTTCTAAACATCTTCTTTGAAGAATGCAAAGAAACCAACTTGTTTCTTAAAGTTTTTGATAGTGTGTTTAAGATGTGAATTGGCAAAATACCTACACCATTATCATTTAAAATCAACTTTAAGATAGAAGACGGGGTTTTACAGTAAGCCTTTACTTGAAAACGCGGATCTTTGATGGACAACATTTCAGTGGCCCACATTTTCAGAACCGGCTCACCTGGTAAATACGCGATATATTCAAGCTCAGATAAATAATCAAAGTTATTTTTAATCTTTCCATATTTTTCTGCGTACTTTTTAGAAGCTAGTAACTGAAAATTTTCTTCAGTTACTTTTGTGACTTTAAGTGTTTTATCTACTGAATACCCATCTACAAAACCGAAATCAAATAACCCAGACTTCACACCACTATTTACATCATCAGCCATACCAAAGTGAAGTTCACATTGAACTTCTGGGTAGCTCTTTAAAAAGTCCCCAATCATAGGCACAAGAACGTTATGGCCGAACTCATCAGGCATGGAGACTTTTATACGGCCGACAAGCTCGTTTTCTTGCTTTGTTAATATCCAAAGCGTTTTCTCAAGCTCAGAAAAACCCAAACGGCATTTATCTGCAAGGGTGTTAGCAACCGCAGTTGGAACAACTTTATGATTGACTCGATTAAAAAGCACAAGATCTAGACTCTCTTCTAGGGCTTTTACATGCTGACTAACACCTGATTGCGTTAAATGGAGTTCTTTTGCAGCTTTTGTCATAGACAACAACCTATGAACGCTTTCAAAAACTCGCAAGTGGTTCAAATTCAATTTATCCATTAATAACATATAACTAGTATCCACTATTATTAATAATTAAAGGTTTAAGGCTGGACTAATTCCACTAGAATACCACCCGTTGATTTTGGGTGTACAAAAATAATTTTAGTATCATGAGCACCTGTTTTAGGAGTCTCGTTGACAAGTTGAATACCCTCTTTTAATAACTTTTTTGCAACGTCATCTATTTCAGAGACATTCACTGCAATGTGATGAAAACCAGATCCAAATTTTTTGCGGTAACGATGAACAGGATGATCATCAGATTCTATTGTTTCTTCAATGATTTCGATATTGGGAGCCGAGTCACCTAAAGGCAAAAAGGTCGTTTCCACTCTTTCAGAAGAAACAACCTCACTACTTTTAATATGACTACCCAGTAACTCAAAAAACCGGATGGTCTTTTGTTTATCGCGAGAGACCACAGCAATATGATTTAAAGAGATAGACATCTGATTTCTTATTGCTTATCGGGGTCAATATCAACATGAGTCAAAGATGCTTTTAACGCTTCTTTTTGCTCACTACTCAAATACGTACCATTTTTATATAGAGCGACTAATGCTTTCTTAGCGTTAGCAGTCACGTTTTTATATTCGCCTTCTTCAAGAGCGTTGAATTGAGTGATGAGTTTCTCGAAAACTTCATTACGATCAATATCTGCTCCAGTAGACCACTTTGCTTTGCGAAGTGCATTGGTAGATAATGCAATGACTCGACTAAATCTTGCACCCTCAGTGCCAGACCTTCTAGACTTACCTGCATGGCCTTTAGAGCGAAGTTTTGTAAGAAGTTCGTCATATGTAAAAGCAAAGCTAGACTCGACTTCTTTTTTACCTAATGGAGTCTCTTGGACTGCAGTCCAAACGATATTGAGAGTATCTCCCGGTCTTAATTCTACTGATGACATTGTAATCTCCTTCAAACTTCTTATTGTGTCTCTGTTTCTGTGTTAGAAATCAAGAAACCGAGACAAGACATTTGACTTGTATGTTTTATCACTGGTACTTTTTAATGGTAAAGTCACCAATGAAAGGTTTCTATTATCTCAGATACATTGTATATAAATCGTCTTAAAATTTGTCAAGAAAATAATCATGATTTTTAATAATAATAAAATAAACCCGCCTGAACGTGATTTTAATAAACTCAAAATCATTGCCATAGTAATAATCATCACTATTATTGTTTTAAGACTTACTTGGCTTGAGGTCGGACCAAAAAATATCCAAAGCTCCGAAATATTTAGTAGTAATATTAAGTCTTTATACATAGATAAGTCTCCAAACTTCCTCTATAAAACCCCAACCTTAAAGAACCTTAGATCCACCACCATACGTGAAATTTTCTCGTATTCCGATTTTATTGGCTTTTTTGACAACCCTACTCGTACAAACAAAGCTTGCCTTTATACGGCCATAACGATGCTATCGTTATTGTTTTATCATTTGAGTGGCACATTATGGCTTTCCCTCGCTTTGATGCTTGCATTAATGAGCCGAGGAGTCACCATTGAAGCTATTTCTTTAAGTTCTCCTCACTTCTTTTTTTGCAGCTTAGCGAGTATCTCTATTTATTTTTGTCACTACTTCTTAGCAAAAAAAACCACACCATTTTTATTTATCTCTCTACTATTACTGACCTTTATGACTTTGCTGAATATTGGATTTTTACCTTTAGTACTATGGACCGTTTTTTCTGGAATAAAAAAACCATACCTATGGATCACAACAAACATAGTTTCAATACTGCTCATGATCATCACTACTTACGTTTTAACTCCCGACTTTCACTGGCTAAGCACAATTCAAAATGCATTTTCAATTCCGAAACGTTTTATAGATCTCCAGTTTTTGGTTTCTCTGACATTAATATTAATAGCTTTTATAGACGCGGTATTTCGCAAAGACATCGTCAACCGCTACCTCTATTCTATTCCTTTCATCTTATTTTTTTCAGTAACTTATCAACATAATATACTGCTCACTGAATATACTGACCAGCAATCACAACAACTATACCCAGAATTATTGAACATGAACCAAACTTACGATCTGGTATGTATTGCTGTTGGAATCTTTGCTTTGCATTATCTTGCCACAAACCTTATATTTCGAGCTCAAACCGTTAAGGAACCATCATGAAATCTTATGCTTTTTGGCTTTTTATACTTTTCATTTTCAGTTCATGCACTCACTTTAAAGCACCTAGGTCCCACAATAAGAGCGGGTCACCTGTTACTTCGGAGAGCGTTTACCAAAACGGTTCATTGCAACAATGTATTTTTTTAGATCAAAAGCGAATCCCTTTTTACGAACCAAAAAGCCAATTATTTTTTACGAAAGCAATCAAAGAATGTTCCAGAGAAGATCAAGTTGGGTTAGTAGCCGGAAGCGGCTGGACTGCAATGGGACTTCCCTGTAACGGGGCAACTGGTAAACTTGATTGGAAAGGTCACCTTGTAAGACCAAAGATGGTCATTCTTGACTTTGGTGCCCATTGCCCTATTCAACCAGCAATACCTAAAACCAATTTTGCTGATGCATTTGGGGTTACGGCAAACGAACGTTTAGTAGCTACGCTACCGATGATGGTTCAATATTGGAAAGTACTGAGCACAAAAGATCAAGGTATGGGACAAAAAGTAGAACTTCGAAGCTTTCAAGCTCTTAATTTATTTAAACGAATGAGAACTGAAGGTGAACCCGTCAGTTTAGAGTTATATGGTCGAGAGAGTTCGTGGAAGCCTAATAAAAATTTTTATCAATATAGCGTTGATGTAAATAGTGGGGGCTCTGGAGTCTTTAGAATCAAAGTGAACAGTGCAAAACTTCTTGATGACTTGGAAAAGTCTAACTTGCTTAAGGAGTGTCAAGACCTAAAACCTGCTAGACCTTGCCATATGATGTTTCCTAAAGCACGCAGAAGCAACTAAACCCATTTAAAGAATTTACACTATATTTAGCATTCACAAAAAATCATCACTCTACATATAGGGCTAGATTCTTCTGGAATTACGTTCTATTGTGGTGAGTTTTTTTCTAAAAAAACCTCATGTTTTTGATACTTTATCCACAATTGCTGTGAATAACCCCGCTTAATACGCAAGAAGAACCATGAATCATAGACCCTTGCTCTCTTCGTTTAAAAAGTACGCATCCCAAAAAACTATTACATCAAAAAGTAGGTTTTCTTGTATCATCTTGTTTCTGCTAAACATAAAGGAGCTAAAATATGAAACTTTACTCAGTAAAAGGCAATCAACAGAGCCTTGATGGTGGCTCAATGTTTGGCAATGCTCCCCGAGTCGTTTGGGAAAAATGGCTTACGCCAGACGAAAAACATCGCATTACACTCCAATGTAGGTGCCTTTTGGTGCAAACAAAAAACGACAACATCTTATTTGAAACTGGGGTTGGAAGTTTTTTTTCACCGAAGATGAGATCACGGTTTGGTGTCATAGAAGATCGCCATATGTTGATTGAAAATTTAAATAAAATAGGATTAAACGCTAAGGATATTTCTAAGGTTGTTTTATCTCACCTCCACTTTGATCATGCTGGAGGACTATTATCGAGCTACAAAGAAGGTGTTGAACCCTCATTAGCATTCGAAAACGCAACCATCTATACGAGTAAGACAGCCTACGAACGAAGCATCGCACCTCATGCTAGGGACCGTGCTTCTTTTATCAAAGATCTAGAACCCCTCATCCGAGATAGAGTTGTTTTAATATCTGAACCCACTCACACAGACTTACCCATGTGTGATTTTTATTTTAGTGATGGACACACTCCGGGACAACTTCATTCCCTCATCAAAACCCCTGACTCGAAGTCTTTCTTTTTTTGCGGTGATATCATTCCGGGAACGGCTTGGGTCCACTTACCGATCACTATGGGCTATGATCGGTTTCCTGAATTAGTGATTGATGAAAAAAAGAAGTTCTTGGATTTAGCAATCAAAGACTCTTGGGATTTGTTTTTTACACACGACCCTGTCATCTCAACCGCTAAAGTCAAACGCTCAGAATCTGGAAGATATGAAGCACACCAAAAAGTCGAAACACTAGCTTAACTTAAAATGTTACTCCAAAATTAAAACTAAATCTTCCGCGATCGAAGATACCTTGGGAATGATCTGCCTTTGTGATGCAGTTTGTAGTTTTACAATTCTCTGCTCTTGGCTCTGAGTGTGGGATACCAAACGCTACATTCAAAGAACCTAGTGGCGTCAAAGCACCTAATGACATACCGTAACTAAAATATAAATGATTCGTAACATCTAATGGATTGCTTAAAAAATCAACCAAACTATAATCGACATTATTAGCCAAAGTTTCACCATTTGGTTTATTCTCCGAAACTGTCGAAGTAGCTAGTGCTTTTTGGTATTCCTCCGCCCCAGCTTTTGAAAACCAAACATTACCAAAGTCACCAAATAACGTCACAACTACTGGATCGTATATTAAGTATCTCAGTTCATTTTTCCAAAGAATTCTATTGGAACCACCTACTTCATCATCTGACTCAATATCTGCACCTAAAGATCTTTCAATAAAACCACGGACCGTTTCACCACCACCAGCATAAAGCCTTTCAGCGGAAGGCAAAATCTGAGGCTGTGAAGGCTCACTTAGCTCAATTCCTTCAAATGTTTCATATGAAAACGCAGTAGCAAATACAATATTTTGTAGCAATTCATAATAAAACCGTGCCCCAAAACTCCAATTAAAGTACCTTAATTCACCACCCAAAGCATATCGTGCCCACGCTGCTTTGCCATTGGCAAAAAACCCGGAGGTTGGCCACCTTCGATCATTTCGCTCATCTAACTGAAACCTCACTCCAACCTTACCAACTTGAATATTGCCTGTAGAAATAAGCCTCAACAAAGCACCTTTTTTTTGTCTCTCTTCAACATTCTTCAATTCATAAAACAAACCAATCGTCGCATCTTGAAGCAAATATCTAACACGGTGATCAAGTGAGATTTCACCACTATGACTAATAGTCCAATGTTCTTCCGCCTCTGCAGAGTGCTTTAATAAAAAAGTTGCATCAATAGGTAAACCAAGTACCCAAGGCTCTACGTAACCAATAGTAGCTAAGCGACCTAATAAACTTTCATGGGAAATAGGTAGTTGCTTACGTTCTTCAGTAACTTTCAGCTGACTGAAAACTTTTCTTCCTAGCCCTTGTAGATTTACATAAGAAGTATCAAACCGAAACCTAAAGCCATCATCTAAACTAAATCCAGGACCAAAGACTACAGTACCCGGAAGAGATTCTCTTACATCAACGACGATATCCACGATGTCTGACTTTGTATCTAAAATATCACTTTTTACAATTCGGATATTAACATTTGCAAATGTACCAATACTCGTTAGATTCTTTTGGGTTCTCTCAATGATACTTTGCAAATACCAGTCACCCGTTTTAAACAGCAGCTCACGCTCAACCACTAATCTTTTCGTTTTGATAAGACCTTTAATAAAAACCTGCCCTATTCGTACACGAGGGCCTTCTCTGACATCAAAAACAACCTTCTTATTGAGTAGTTTCTCTGTTGAACCTGAAATGGATTCAAATTTCACAAAAACCTTTACAAATAAAAAACCAAGAGCATTGTATCGTTGTACAAGAACCTCTTCCCATTTGGCTGCTTTCTCAATATTAATTGAGGTTTTCTTATTAATATCTAGCTCTTTCAAAATAACTTTTTCTTTGAGTGAAGCCAAACCTTTAAATTCAGTTTCTTTTAAGATGTGTTGTTGATTTTCCTCAATATCAATATGCAGCTCCACTTGATCATCACTTATCTTCTTATAAATAGGCTGAGAAATCTGAATATCAAGATAACCGTTTTCTTGGTATCTGTTTTTTAGTGCAGAAATTCCATTTTCTATGGACTCTTGATTGATAAATTGATCTTCAGGTTTCACACCGTCAATACCAAGTAATCTGGCCAGCCTATCACTATCGAAAACTGTATTACCTTTCAGGTTTAACTCAGTCACCTTAAACCTTGAACCTTTTTTGATCTTAAAATAAACTTCTTCTTTAAATTTTGATTTTTGGACAATTTTTCTTTGAATTACTTTTGCATTTAAATGACCGCTAGTCTTATAGGTTTCTAGAAGCTCAACAGCAAAAGTCTCAGGCTCTAAATCTACAGACGTTAGAGAAGCAACCTCTGAGTCTTTCCAATAATCGTCCAGTTGAAATTTATCTGTTTCGGTTTCTACAACAACAATACGATTTTTACCGACTCTCCCCTCAATAGTGATATCTGCTGTATTTGTTTGAGGGTCAAATTTGAGCCCCCCTAACCTTACAATAGAATCGTAGTATTGATCTTGATTAAGATCTTCTTGTAGGCCTCTTAAGTGCTTTGCAATCAAGTAAGTATCGCAAATTTCACCAGACTTGATTGGGAAAGTATGATTATTGGGTATTTCAAAATTTATGGTAATATTTTTTATCAAACAAGGTGGTTTTTCATCAATAGAGACAATATAGACTATTCCACCACTACTTGGTTTTGAGACCACTTTTGCAGAAGATCTCGCGAAACCACGCTTTAGTAAAACATCTTTTATTTTATAAGATATTTTCCCGTAAGTTTGCTTCGAATGAATTCTACCTGTTAACTCAACCATTGAAGTCCTTAGGGCTGATTGTAAACTAGCACTAAATGCGTTAACCTCAATTCTCTCAACATACTTTGAACGAACGCCTGAGAAAATATAGTTATTACCTAATTTACGAACTATTAGTTCATCGAGCTCATAATTTTTTGAAATATATTTTAGGATACCCGTTACATCACTTTGTCGTTCTATCTTTGGATATCTTGAGTATACTTTTTCTTTATTAAGGTCATTTATTCCTAACGAAATATCTAGAGTATAAGCATCACCGAACAAGGGCAACGCAGAACATACCAAAATAAATATGATTAAATAATTTATCATTGAAAATTAAACCTAAACTTCAAATCGAAGGCCGTATCATCAATATCTAATCCACTGCCTTTATTTGTGCTGTTATTTTGTTCGGTATCGTCCGACTTTCCAACAACACTACCTGAAACAAAAATATTTTCATTCACTGAGTAATCCGAAGAAACTTCCCAGACACTTTCAGAGTCCACTTCTACATTTAAAGAAACATCATCTGTCACATTTACAGGGACAATAAGTTTCGGCACAAGATTACCTGTCGCCTCAGAAACCTCAAAGTCTAAGTATATCTGACTGATAATATTTTGTCCTGAATAACTAAAGAGCTTTTCTAATTCATTTTCCAAAGGAGAAGCTAAGATGCTTAAGGTTTGTGAGGCAAGGCTTCCGCTGCTATTCTTTGGTAGCTTACCAGTTGTCAATAGAACTAAAATATCCCATTTTTTAAGAATATTATTATTATCATCTGTGGCTGGCTCTGCTGATAAATTAACCTTAGCATTAGAAGACCTACCAGTTATACTCATTGTAATTCTACGAGAAGAGATGTCTGAAACGGCAATAATATCTAAGTAAGGATCAATTCTAGTGTTTTGATCAAAACTTATCACACCTTTTTCAACTCTAAACTCCCTTCTAAAAATAAACTTTCCACGATCTATTGTAGCCAAACCGACGATGCTCGGCTTCGAAGAGTCCCCAGTTAATCGGACATCAGAACTCATTAAAAAATCCATATTTCGATTTTTAACGACAATAGATCTAGAGCCTTTGATATTTACTAAGAATTTTACAAAAGGAGTTTCTCCTACAGAAACAGACTGAATATCTTGCTTTCTAATCATATTTAAAATTTCTTTTTTAATACTAAAATCTTTAGACGCTTTTACGCTTTCAATATTCAAATCTCCGCGAAGCTCAAAAGGCTTTCCACGACCACTTAACGTCAAATCACCTGAAACCTCAGTATTAATGACTTTAAAAAGCTCAGATTCCACATCAAATTTCGTGTTCTTTAACTTAATATTTAGTAAACTTTGTCGTTTTTTACCGGGTTGATAGACATAACCTGAAGCACTCATAAAGCCTGAACCTTTTTGAGCATAAAACTTTTTAACATTAATTCTATCTTGGTCAACTCTAAGATCAAAGCTTACATCCTTAAAAGTAGGCCGCAATCCTCTAAGACTAAATGAAGGTTTTGGGTTATTTGTGTTTTTTACGTCAACATAATATTTATAAGTACCATCACTTCGAAAAAAACGCCCAGAGTATAATGCACCGCCGCTTGCAAGCTCTATATTCGGAATAAGTGCAGGCAACACTTTAAACATCATATTGCCTTTAAAGCGTAAGTCTAATCCTTTATTTTGAGTACGTTCATTCCAAATCGATAAATCGCCAAAATTACCTCTGAAATTAACACCAGCACTGGAAACAATAACCTTGCCTTTTGCTATCTTTATTTTACTTGGTTGCTCTAAACGATAAAATATTTTTGAATCCCCTTCAAAAAAATCCTGTCGTAAATTTACAACAAAATTTTTCAAATCAAGCTCCCCGTCCCCACCAAAAAAATCAGACACAACACCTTGATAGTTTAAATCGGCACTTACATAGGAATAGTTTCTTGGATCGAATTTTATTTTTTTACTGAATAAAAAGTTTAAAAGATAATTCTTCAAAGATAATTTAGTGGAAAATTTATTGGTATCTAATGCTAATTTATAAAATCCATTTAGTGTACGATCAACCGAAGCGTAAGATATATTTAGATCCTCTTTCTGAAATTTTAACTGACTAGTAACATTGGGCATTTTTTTGCCTTGATAAGTCAACGCCTGAAACAAAGTGTCCCCTGATATTTTTGGATCATTTATCTTGCCTGTTATAAAAAACTTGTGACTAACATCACTTTTAAGAGCTAAAGATTCAGGAATGATTGAACCTATATAAGGCAGATTTTGAAGTTTCATAGCTTTCCCAACCCCAGTAAACTCGCCTCTTAATGTATCAGCAGACGTATACCCTAAAGAGTTTCGTACCGCATTACGTGACTGGGATCTTTTATAATCTAAAGCACCTCTAAGACTCCAATCATTATTCGTTGCTTTAATATTTGATATTTTGACGGTTTTTTTAGATGTTGATTTGACATTTGCACTTATAGTTTTAACAACATGATTATCTCCGTATTTAACATCATTAACGCTTAACTTTAAGTTTGGCTTCCATAAAAACGGTTGCATAAGAGGGCCTCTGATTGACCCATCAACATAAGAGACATCAAAACTAACCTGTTCTACATCAAAAAATGTCGCCATCAACTGCTTCACACTTGAACTAGGCAAGCTAGATTTATTTAAAACAAAATGAACTGATTTATCAGCATTAAAATAAAATGACGCTTTTCCTTCGACTTTATCAGGTTTTTTCTGTGTATTTAACACAGATAACTTTGTTTTATTAAGTACTATTTTATCTTGAAATATATCCCCATCAACATTCACTTCTTTTGTTAAAAAACTTCCTATTTTTAAATCCTTCGTTTTTAAAATTAAAGGCATCTGTATAATACCACTAGGATTCCTAAGCTTTAATTTCCAGTCAGCAACACCAGAAATCTTTTTCGGAATAAAAGTTTCAAAAAAACTCGCCCCAAAACTATTCGCTATAATATCTAACTTTAAAGACTCTTCTCTCTCAAAATAAACATTGCCCTCTAACCTCAGATCACTCACTAAACCGCCACTATGAGAACAGCTTCCTACAGTATTATTAAAGTCTAGACCCTGATTTGAAATATCTAAATTTACTTTTATCGGACAAACAAATTCTTTTTCATTGAGAATACGCTCTTGTGGAATTTCTGCAAAACTAATCCCATGAATACGACCGGTTCCACCAAGGGTTAAATTAAATGGATCACCCTGCCCCTTCAAAGTTAGTTTTTTACTATCTAATGCAAAATCTATAAAATCAAAATCTGCATCCAAGACACGCATAATATTTTTCATTCGCAAGTTTTCTGGAACTACTGAAAATTCTAAAGGGACATCGGAGCTCAGACCAATTTCACCTGTTGCATTCGCCAATTCCAAAAACTCATTTTTCACATTAATTCTATTAAATTTGATTTTCCCTGATGAAATCTCACCTTCAAACTCAGACAACAACAATGAAAAATCATCAATCATTGCGTCATTTGATCTAAGGTTAAAAGAACCTAGAATAGCTTTTGAAAAATCTGCACCAAATTTGTGATTGATCTTTATTTTTCCAGAGCCCACCACCTCTCCTAAAAGGCTAGGCTTATCAAGAAAATTATTCACAAAAGACAAATCACTATTCACCAGATCTAACTCAAGATCGCCTTTAACACCTAGAAATTCTCTTTTTTTCGTGTTTACAAAAATACTATCAACTTTATCAAGAACATCTTCAATGTTTTTAACTGTTTTTGCATTAACAACTTCTCCAAGAATCGGTAAAACTCTCCCCTTTGCTGTCATAGTGAATTTTGAGCTATTCATTTTAAGGTACTTAAAATCCAAACCAGAACGATCCAACTTAACATCTAAGCTTAACGCGAGATCATTCATGAGAATTTTATTAGACTGAATCATAGAAGTTCCAGCAATGCTGCCATAAATCCTTAGTTCATCTCGCCCTTCAAAGTCTAAAACAGTATTCACATTACTGGCTGTATACTCCACATCACCCACACCATAATATAACTGTGCCTGAAAAATACGAACGAGGTTAATTGGCGAATCCAAAGATAACGGCCATACATCATTTTGTTTCTTTTTATTTTTAGATAAATCTAGTTTTTCAAAGTGATCTTTAATCTTATTAATATTTAAAAATGGGGAAACCAATTGGAATTCTTGGATTCCAAACTTAAATATTATTGCTTTTAATAACGACGGTATAATCGAGACTCTATTAGCCTTTAACAATGGGTTTTTACGTTGATCGTTTGGAAATATCTGTACGTTATAAGCATGTAGAGCAGGAGGAAAAAAACCGAGTTCAAAGCTATTCATATTAAGGTGAAGATTTAGGTCACTTTGAAGATAAGTATTCACCTCTTGGACAATTTTATTTTTAACGAATGTAGTTTCTACTACAAACCTCAAGATTATTAAAAACACCACAAATACAATGGCTATCCTTGGTAGATACTTAAGCATTTTTCTTAAATAACGAGCTTAGAGGAATATTTTCTGACTCATTTGCTTGGTGCGAATTAATGTCTCTATCGTAATCAGGAGATCCTTCTTTTTGAATCATTTGGACGCTTGACTGAACTTTATTCATTGATTTTTGATGCGTGCTGGAATCTATTTTAGCAAAATTACTAGGCATCAATATTTTTTGTTTCTGCTCTTGAAACACTTTCAAAATATCTTTCGATTGCTGTATGAAAGATTCGATGCAAAGATTTTCTAAAGTGGAGGCCATAAGACCGATTTGACCTTGATATTGATCGTATATTTCTTTTCTTATTTGTTCTGGTATATCTAAAGTGCACTTTGGCTGTTTATGTATTGCGTAACCTATAAAATCACTAAAGTCTTTATAACTCCACCTATCGACCTCATGCAAACACCCAGTACGCGATTGTAAACTGTGTTGTCTTTGTGCCATTTTATATAATTTATGACGCCCCACAAAAACAAAACTTACACAATGCTTGGAAATATCTTGAAGTTGCAGGAGAGTATCTATTTCTCCAAAAGCTAGATCTGTAGTAAGTCTATCTGCACTATCTACAACAATGCATAGTTTTCGCTTATCTTCCACCATAAGGTCTAAGTGACGTCCAACCTCGTATATTTTTTGCTTACGTGATAATCCAGAGTGTATTCCAAAAAAAGATGCTAACTTTGGAAAGACCCATTGGTCATGGTCTATATTAGTAGCAAGACTCATCCAACAAACATCCCAAATGTGGCTAGATAACTCGGTTGTACAGTATCTTGTGATGGTTGTTTTCCCCATTGCAGGAGAACCGTAAATAAAGTGAACACTTGGAGTTCTTCTCATGTACGCTAGCAACCGGGTCACCGTCTCTTGTAATGTCCGACTTTTATAAAAACCTTCACGACCATCCCAATGAATAAAAACAGGATGGCTAGCTTGCCAGAATTCTAAATAATCTTTTATGTCACTCAATCTGTGAACTCCCTCATAAAGGCGTATATGACTTAACTATGTATCGGATAAAATGATAAACTCCTAATACAACAAGTGTTTTATTGAAATATTTGCCACCAAATACACAAAATAACTGCCTCCATATAGCCCAGCATGAGTGTTTAATTTAACAATTTATACTCTTAAGCCTTGCAATCTTCTATGGTTAAGACATGATAAAACCACCAAAGATGACTAGGCAAAAATGAGGTGTCTATGCGGGTTCTTGTGATTGGAAGCGGTTCAAGAGAACATGCGATTGTTTGGAAACTATCCAAATCAAAAGCAGTTTCTTGGGTAGGTGCACTCCCGGGCAACCCCCTCATGGGTGAAGCAAATCAAATATTTTCAGACTCTTCAGCTTTTGATTTCAGAAATATTGTAAATCTGTGTACCCAACATCAAATAGACTCGGTTGTAGTGGGGCCTGAAGGACCACTTGCTGCTGGAATTTCTGATTACCTGTCTCAAAAAAACATCCCTGTTTTTGGACCAAGTCAAGCTGCAGCTCAACTTGAATGCTCAAAGAGCTTTGCAAAAAAAATGATGTTAAAAGCGAATATACCCACTGCATCTTACTCCGAGCACTTAAGCCATCAAGAAGCTCATGATGCTTGTGAAAAACATCTAGCCTCTCATAGAAGCTGCGTTATGAAATATGATGGTTTAGCTGGTGGAAAAGGTGTTTTTGTGATTCACAGCCATGATGATTTGAAGAACGCATATCATTTTTTTAAGCTCAAAGAAATTTCAAAAGCACCTTTTATTGTAGAAGAATTTTTAGAAGGCCGAGAATGTTCTTTCTTCTCTATGCTTGGTAATAATAGAAGAAAACTACACCTTGGCTTTGCAGTAGACTTCAAACGATTAAAAGATGGTGACCTCGGCCCAAATACTGGCGGTATGGGCTGTTATAGTCCTGTACCATGGCTACCTTCTAATGCACAAGAAACCGTAGAAAATCAAATTATCACTCCTTTAATAAATGTCATGAAAGAACATGGCAATCCATATATAGGGTTCTTGTACGTTGGGTTGATGTGGGGATTAAACGGACCAAAAGTAATTGAGTTTAATTGCCGCATGGGTGATCCAGAAACCCAAGTGATGGTTCGAAACCAATCTCAAGATTGGGGTGAGTATCTTGAGTATTGTATACACGAAGGCCCTCAACCACCAAAAGACCTAGATGACAACCTTTTTCATTTAGGAGTGGTTTTAGCAGGCGATGGTTACCCCTATGAATCTTCTAAACACCAACATTTGTATCATTCAAAAAACCTAAAAAAACAAACAAAAATTTTTGGATCAGGTTTTCAAAAAACCAATGGGTCCAACAATCTTACCACAACATCTGGAAGGCTTCTCACGGTCAGCTCAAGCAATAAAGACCCAGAAGCAGCTAGAAACAATGCGTATCATGCCATTGAGAAAATTCACCATGATATGCCTGGAACAAAATACAGAAGCGACATTCATTTTAAGTTTTCATCTATTCCATCACCAAAATAAGTAGGAGGTTCATCTTGGATATTTTAATTTTACTTGGTTCACAATCAGATCTTAAAATTACAGACAAAGGACTAGGATATCTCAAGGAGCTAGGAATAAGCTTTGAGTTAAGAGTAGCATCTGCACACAGAACCCCTGAAATGGTTCACAAATTAATACACGATTTTGATGAACAAGGCGGAAAGGCAATTATTTGCGTTGCTGGTAAGTCTGCACACCTTGCTGGTGTAGCAGCTGCAGCGACTCTTACTCCAGTGATTGCTGTCCCCGTCTTCAACCCATCCACTGCCGGTTTTGACGCATTGTTATCTATGGGTCAAATGCCTGCTGGAATCCCCGTTGCAACAATGGGTTTAGGTGGCTCAGGGTTTGCAAATGGATGTCTATACGCCGTTCATTCTATGAGTGTCTTTGATGCAAGCATCAAAGAAAAACTTGGAAACTTCAGAAGAAAAATGGCACAAGACGTCATTCAATCAGATAAAGACAACCAAATTATCTTTAACCCAAAAAAATAAATACGACTCAATGAATCTATCAGAAATAAAAATCAAACTTGAGGGAGGCTCAATTTTTTTGCATCCTACCGATACTCTTCCGGGTATTGGTTGCCTTTCACATCATAAAGACTCCGTCTTAAAAATTTCTAACATCAAAAAAGTAACCAAAAACAGGCAAGGGTTTATTGGATTAGTTGGCTCATTTGAACAAGCTTACTCTGAGTTTTCAACACTCCACGACCGTAGCGTAAAATTACTTGAAAAATTTTGGCCGGGGCCATTAACTTTTGTGCATGAGTCAAAAAACCAATCAACCACTGCACTAAGATTTCCATTGATTAAAAGCATTGGTTTGGAGTGGTTTCGAGAGTTGTTAGCGTGGGCTCCTTCCCCACTTATTAGCACTAGTGTTAATGTTTCTGGGAAAGAACACGCTAAAAATTGGCAAGAAGCTACTGATTTTTGTAAATCAGAAGACATCCAAAATATTATTATTCCTAACATGACTTACCCATTAAATGAGCAAGACAATAAAAAACGACACCCTTCAACCATCATAAAGGGAACCGTTGACGGTAGACTTATTTTGCTTAGAGCTGGAGACCCTGAATTCTTAAATAAAATAATGGCATTTGACTCAAACATAGAGGTTACCCCATGAAAATCATACTCGCGAGTGGTTCTCCCAGAAGAAAAGACTTATTGAGGTCGATTGGTTTATCACCTGAAATACACGTTCCAAATATTCACGAGGAAAAGCAAGATCACGAATCAGCGACAGAGTACATTAAACGTAATACGAAGGAAAAATTAGAAGCAGTCGCTAAGGAGCTACCTAAAAATAAAAATCAAGACTATTTACTTATTGCAGCTGACACCATTGTTGTCTTTCAAGACGAAGTATTAGAAAAACCTCTCAATCAAAATGACGCAAAAAACATGCTTCTAAAGATACAAGGCAAGACCCACAAGGTCTTAACGGGATATGGCATTATGAAAGTCAATGCTACGACACAAAGTGAGGCATTTATATCTATAGAGAAAACAGATGTGACTCTAAGCCCCATGGATGCAAACACTATTCAACGCTACATAGAAACTGGTGAACCAATGGACAAAGCTGGTTCCTATGGTGCACAGGGCATTGGAGCAGTATTCATCAAATCTCTTACTGGAGCATATACAAATGTAGTTGGGCTCCCGCTAGCTGGACTTCGTGAATTGTGCATCAAACAATTTCATTTTGATTTGTTTAGATAAAGACCTTATAATAAAAACATGAATAAATTAACTATATTAGCATGTATCTTTCTTTACTTTCTTTGTGAACTTACCACTATAGGTGCACCGGGTAAAAATGACAGTAAAGGGGAAGTAATAGAGTTTGAAACAAAACCATACAAAGCTCCTGAAGTCATAAAACCGAATCCAAGACAAACCGTAAAATTTTGCAAAAAATATGAAGGCAGTTTCATTAGTTACTACCAAAAGGTTTACAAAATTCAAAACTGTAAACGTCGGCAAGTAGCCTCATCTACAGAAATTTCAAAACTAACCAAACAAAAAACCAAGATTCATCCAGTAGAAGCTGAAGTTATAAGAAATATTCCTACTGGAAAAAAAATTGATGACTTGAGACCTCCAAGAGATTTTGCTTGCAATAAAATTGAGGGTAAATACGTCACTTTTTCAAACGTAAGTGTTTACTACATAGAAAACTGCAAAAAAAGAGAGTTCCCTGATTGGACAAGCTATATTCAACACAGCAAAGGGAAGCCACCCGGTGGCAAAACAATACTTGCCATGCCTCAAAATGTTTTTTTTCGCATTAAAAATGGCAAAAAAATCTCATCATCTATTGATAGTGAATATTCAAAACAAAACCTCAGTTCATCAAAAGACACTATTGAGATCATACCTATTGATGAAGCGTGCTTAGGCATGAACGGAAAGTACTTTGGCTACTATTCTAAAATTTACAAAATAGAAAAATGTAGAAAAAGACTCATTTTAGATTCAAGTGCATTCGTTGCCAAGAATAAGAAAATACTATCCAGCCTAAAAGAAATTTCTTCTACTAAGTGGTTTTCGCTCCCTGATGGGCCTCCGATAGATTCTTACTAAAGATGATCGGGATTCATCAGTATTCATTTATTTAAATTAAGTTTTTCAAGAAATCAAAACCCATCATTTGGATTTTACTTGGTTGCGACCTGCGTCTTTCGCTTCGTAGAGAGCAGTATCAGCTCTTTCTAGCATTAAATTCGCTTTATCTGAGTTACCAGAAATTTGAGTAACACCAAAACTAGCAGTGATTTTAATTTTCTTTGAGTCATGGGTTATTGTTTTTGATTCAAGCTTTCTTCGCAGCCGCTCACAGATTCGCATAGCGTCATTTAGATTTACGTTAGGAAATAAAATCACAAACTCTTCACCACCGTAGCGACCTACAATATCACTTTCGAACACATTTTTTCTTAGCGATTTCGCTACTTCTACCAATACTGCATCACCAGCTTGATGGCCGTATGTGTCATTAACCTTTTTAAAATAATCAATATCTAATAAAACAACCGAAAAATAATTATTTTGTTTGTCTTCAAAATATAATTCTGTCAAACGTTCAAGCTCTTGCATAAAGTAACTACGGTTTTTAAGTTCTGTTAATGGGTCTGTCATTGCTTCTAAGTATTTATCTTTATACTTATACTGCAAAATAGATTCGTCAGTCATATTTCTAAAAATAGCAAGTGAACCTAAGTAAATACCATTATCAAAAAACGGGAAATATGAAATCACTACTAGTAGCTTGTTTCCATTCACACACATCGTGACTTGGTCAACTCTTTGAGGCTTATTAATATCTAAGAGATCTTCTAGAGCTACTTGCTTCTCTCCTAGAAAAACCTCAAACATATTAGATACTTGACCTTCTTTGAGAAGCCTTTTCTTTTTTCCTTCTAGCATTCTACAAAATTCTTGATTGCAGTCGATTAGAGTCATGTCAGAAGCAATCAGAGCGTAACCATCTGTCAAAATACGACAAAAATCACGATACCCAGAAAAAGCTTCTAGCAATTTATCATGATGATTGATTAATATTTTTTTGGTTATACTCATGCACCCATCACACAGTCAAAATACTCTTCATCTAACTCCAACATTTCTGTTTCATTGCCACAATTTTTACAAAGCACGGCATCAATATTATCTACATCGTCAGGCATGTTTTCTCCCTCACGATATAAAACTAATTGCTCAATTTTACAGTTTTCACAAAAATACTCGCCATATAAAGACTCAATTTTTGCACTCCCTTGAAAACTTGGAATCATATTTAATTGATTCACAATATCTGGCGTGCAATGACGAAAGTAAATTTCTTTGTTCTCTTCAAACTTTCTAAGAAAATTAATCCAAGCTCTTAAACCACAACTGTTAACAGACAGAACATCTTTAAAATCAAAGACAACGGTGTTTCCGCCTACAGACTGCAACTTATCCAAAGACAGCTCACAATCTTCATTGATCATTCCGGACATGCGAATAATCGTTGTTTTATCTTTATGTTCTACTTTTACCTTCATTGTAACTCTTTTGTCTTTCCCTAGAGATTTCCAAGTCTTCCAACATCTTTATCGGCACTCTTTAAAAAAAAGTAAGCCCTAGAGGAAATATTTTATTGAGTAATATTAAGCACTTAAGACTAAGTAACGATATTTGATTTTAATTCAAAGCTCATCATCGTGATATCATCTTCATTAAAATGAACTTGATGAATCCCTTTTGCAAAATCAACTATATTTTTATGCATTTGTTCACAACTATTACCTAAGTTTTTTTGCAGTTCTTTTTTAAGCTTTAACCTTGTAATATTTTTGATATTATCATTAGAGTTTTCAATAAGGCCATCAGTGTATGTAAAGACCCTTAGGTTTTGGTCGTACTTTATCTCTTTTTCTTGAAAGACAGGATCTTCTGAAATTCCAAGTACAGCCCCCTTGACGATCACACCTTTAATTTTGTTTTCAACTGCGTTCATAATAAATGGAAAGTTATGACCTGCATTAGCAACACTAATTGTTTTATTTTTATGATCTATCATAAGAGCAAGCATACTTGCACTTACCTTACCATTTAAAATTTCAAATAAAGTTGTATTTAATCTTTGCAATATAGATTTTGGACTTAAAGGAACATCAGATTTTTTTTGAAGTTGACCAGTAATATTAGAGTGAATAATTGCTGTCACCAAAGCAGCAGAGGTACCGTGCCCCATAACATCACCAATCAGTGCATAATCGATATGGCCGTGATTTTTAAAATACCACCAATCACCAGAACACTCATAAGCACTTTTATAAAGTACGTCACCTGTTAAATAAAGATTATCAATATTAGATTGTTTGAAAAAATACTGTTGCACAATTTTTGCAGTTGCAAGCTCTTGCTCCATTCTTTGCCTAACCAATGAACCAAGAAAGGTCTTTTTTATCATTGAGACAAGTCCACAAATAAAGAATGTTGCAACACCATATATCCAAGGGATCATATAACTATGATAAATAAACGCATAAAAACATAACGCTATTGTAATGACCATGGTAGTAATTTGAAACCACCAAAACCACACAAAACTTAGCAAGACACCTGAAAGAAGACCTAAAACAGCAAAAACAATAATAATAGGAATACTCAAACGATCTAACTTATGAATGAATTCACCAGAAAACATGCTTTGAAAACTCGCAGCAAGAAGAAACCCACCGGGAATTTTTCCAATCGGAGTTGGGATCCAGTCTGAATTTCCAGTGAACATCAAAGGAAGAATAATTACAATATCTCCCTCTTGCACAAGGCTACTAGCTCTACCTAACATGACAGCTTCTTGGTAAGCTGCTGTCATACCAAATGATTTTTGTTGGTAATAAGAGATTGGCCCAAAATTATACGGCAACATACCATTACGGTCGAAATAAACTGTTGTCCCACCAGACTTGAGCCTATCAGAATATAACTCAGCTTCGGAATCTGTATAAAAGCTTAAATGAGGAAAAACATGCGAATCATCGTAGCGGTAATACGGTTTATAAAACCCGACACCTTCATATACGATATGACCAACATTTCTAAAAGCGTCTCTGACAGTATAATGCGGTCCATAAATAGACTTATAGTGTGACGATGGTTCAGTTTCGGGAAGTTCATAGAACGATTTTGCTGAGTAACCCTCGGCTGAAACATTCAAAGGAGTTTTATTTGGTATTTCATGATCAGTCCCCATACCACCAACCCCAACCGGAGCGTTTAAATCTTTTATTTTCTTTATTGCGTCCTGATCATCTTTAGCTATATATCCAAAAATCTTATCAATAAAGATTTTCTTTGGTTTTTTTTGTTGAATACTCCAAAGAACTTTATACCATTCTTCCATCGAAATATTAGCTCGATTTAAATAAGATATAAAAGCATCATCGAAAACAAGAATTTTTACTTTAGAGGATAGTTTGGGATATTCTTTCAGATAATTACGAACTTGATATTGAAATGATGATGAAAAATGAGCTTCAACATAGTCTCCCATTTTTGATTGAGACATCAAAATAAAAACAGTCATCGTCAATAAAGTCATCCAAATTGAGAACTTCCATTTGCTCATAAAGCGATTAAACAGACTAAAATAATGGTTCATACTTTTATCTTTTTTTGGATGGATCTTTACTTTATATTAGCATATTTGAATTTCAAAAAACCTCTCAACGCAAAGATCAAAAACCAGAATTGACTGAAACTCTTGATAGAAAAGACTTGCAACCCATTGATATTCAAATAAATAAAGAACTATAAATAAACATAATACAACTATAAAAATTGTTTATTTTATACTTTTGGCCATTCATCCAATAATCACAAAAGCGAACAAGTCCTTGGGGGAGAACGACATGAGAACTATTTTAACTTTATTATTTATTATTTTATTCACACCAAGTTTTTTAAAGGCTCAAACATTTGACAGCTTTTTAGAATACTGCCTTCAAATAGACAAATTGAACGTAGAAAAACAAAACACCGTTCACGCAGTTGTGGATAGTATATTGACTATGCAGAGTTGGACTAGAGTTCCAAACAAAGAAATTGATTGTTTTGCAATTTCAAAACAATTAACCAGAACAAACACACTAACTCTTCGTAACAATGAGCTTACTTTTTTTCCAAGAGTTGCAATTGCGGACGATCTAGAAGTTCTTAGTGTCCTGAAAAACATTGAACACTTATCTATTCATGGAAATTCTAACAAAAATTTAGACATGAAACCTCTTACAAAACTTAAATTAAAAACTTTAGAGATAAAATCAGACATACTCAATGCAAATGAACTTGAGAACATAGTTTCGTTAGAAAAATTGATCATTAAAGACAAAGATCTTCCAAATATCAAAAACATGCCAAACCTTATTAACCTACATGTCAAAATCAACAACCAAAAAACGAATCTATCAAAGTTAATAGACGCCACTCAAATTAAAACTTTAGAATTATCCGTGAATGAGTTTCAATTATTTTCGTCTATTCAGTCTTCAATAACTAAAACAACATTTTCGTCACAACATGACATCAAATCAACAGAAGCTTTCCGCGTAAACGCATTGCCTCACAGCGTTACTCATCCACAACAAAAGAGACCTGATCATATTGGCCCTGATCTATCGCTGAGTGAGATAAATTTCATGAATAACCTTAAGACACTTATTATTTCTGGGGTTAATTTAAAGGATGGTGCTGAACTTGAAAAACTCAATGAACTAGAATCATTAGTCCTTAGAAATACTAAGATTCACCAACCGCTTATCATGAGCCAAAATAGTATATTAGAGAATATTGAATTCCAAAATGTCAGAAATTTTGAAACGATAGGTTTTTCAAACACACAAAACATTAAAAAATTTGTAACAGTATTCACTCAAATTGACAGTCTAAATGACTTAATTAATAACACAAACTTGATTGAGTTAACGATACCAGGGGCAGGACTTCGTTCAATCAGCGGATTAAAAAACTTCCAAAAACTTGAAACTCTTAATTTATCTGGAAACAGATCATACTTAGGTGAATTGCTAGATCTTACTCATCTCAAAAACTTAAACATAAACGACACAGGACTTAGTAACGACTATGTTTTAACTAGCTCAAAAAGCCTAGAAGTCTTGTTAGCTGACTCAAATAAACTAACAACCATCAACGGGCTAACAAATATGACAAACCTCAAAGAGGTCTCCCTCAAAAACAATCAAATCAAAAGCATTGACCCACTATTTTACAAAAACAAAATACATTCAATCTCACTGTCAAATAACCGTATAAATAATCTTATGCCATTATCGACAATGTCAGCACTTTTAAAAGTAAAAGACTTAAAACTAGACCTTTCTTCAAACAAGATCACAAGCACACAAGGCATTTCAAGCATGAGGAATATTTCAAACTTAAACCTTAGCGACAACTCAATATCAAATATTGGAGATATAGCCTCACTCCACAAGCTTAAAGAACTTAATCTCGACAATAACTTCATTCAAGATATTTCAAACCTTAAGTGGGCCACCAACATCAATCAACTTTCCCTCAAGGAAAACTCTATTGAAGATGTTCAACCATTATCTGAACTATTTAAACTAACTGGGCGTTTAGATATTTCTTCCAATAGAATCACAGATATAAGCGTACTCTCAAAACTTTCAAATAAATTACGAATTATCGTAAAGGATAATTATATTCTTGATAAAACATGCCCAATAGCAAAGGGGCGATGTGAGTTTTAACTAATCACGCTAAGTTTAACGGATAATCAGGCTTGCTTATATGTAAGCCTGTTTTTTTTATTTTGAAGGAACTGCATAATTCTTTAATCAACTGGACGCTCTGAGAAGCATTCAATCTAGGGTCACAAGCTGTCTTATAACTTCTTCGAAGGTCCGATTCAGTCTTGATACTAACCCCACCTAGACATTCAGTTACATCTTGAGCAGTCAACTCAAAATGAAGACCTCCAAGCCTTGTACCAAGCTCCTGGTGTATTGCAGCATTTAGTTTGATCTCAGATAAAATATCATCGTAACGTCTAGTTTTCATTCTCCCAACTGTTAAAAAAGTGTTTCCATGCATTGGATCACAAGACCATAAAACATTTAGTTTTTTTGATGAAACCTGTTGGATTAGTTTTGGAAGATGTTCTTGGACTTGTTGTACCCCATACCTTGGAATAATGATGATTTTTCCAAGTTCGTTTTCTGGGTTTAATGTCTCTACAATATGACAGACTTCTTCTGGTAAAGTATTCTGCCCTACTTTGATTCCAATTGGATTTCTAACGCCTCTAAAAAACTCAATATGAGCTTCACCAATCTTTGCAGTTCGTTTACCAACCCAAAGCATATGGCCACTCGTTGCGTAGTAAAATTCTTCAAAGTTTTTTACTAGTGCTTCTTCATAACCAAGCACTAACCCCTCATGAGAGCAATAATAGGGAGTACTAGTTTTATTTGATTGGCACTGCTCCATAATGTATTTTGTTTTTACTGAGTGTTTATAGGCCAACATAAGTCTTTGAGGGTCTGGAGTTCTTGCATGAACGGTTGGGTCTATATGATTGATCATATCGCCACGATAACTAGGAATACCAATACCATCTACAAGTTCAACTTGGTTCGATCTTGGTTTTGCATATTGCCCAGCAATTCTTGCAATCAATATTGGATTTATTTGAAGTTCTTGCTCAATGATACCGCACATTTGGGAGAGAAGAGCTAATTGTCCAAAAATCACATCTTCACGACAATCCATGAACCTCTCAGCACAGTCTCCACCTTGAATGATAAATGCTTCACCCAATTGAGCCTGTTCGATAGAAGAACGTAGGTTTTCAATTTCATCTAAACGAGCGACTCCAGGAAGGGTTGAGATATATTTTTCAGTTGCCTCAACACTTACAATATCACCGTAAGACGGCTGTTGTTGAATGGGGTAATTCCTCCAACTACTTGGTGTCCAACGATTTTGATGATTGTAACTCATGAAGCCCCTTAAATGCACAGTATTTATACATATTCTCAAGCAAAGAAGCTACCTTTAATCTCTCTGGTGAAGCATTCCAAGGTTGTGATATCTTTGATAAAGAATATGAAGGTGGTACTTGTGCAGGTATTTGAGTTTTTTGCATTTCTTGGGCTTTTTCTTTTCGCTCTTGCGACGGTCATGGTTTTTTCTCAGCTTAGAAATTCCGACTGGAACTTAAAGCTTAGAACGTTGGCATGGTATACATTTGTAGGTGGGACCATTGCACTTTGCATTTCATCTTTTTATGTTCACCTTAGACCCGAATTCTCTTCTATCCAACTGTATTTTGTAACGACTACTGCAGTGATAGTGTGTTTACTTGGTGGTATATTTCAATCTTCTACCCTGGCTTTACTTGGATCACCATTTGTCACCATTGTTTTAGTGAGTTCTATTTTCAGCCACCAAGGAGAAAAACTCCCCATTGAAAACCTGCAACCCGTATTATCTGCCCACATCATATTTGCTATTCTAGGATCTTGCTTGGCTGTTGCAGCAAGCTTAATAGCTATTATTTATTTACTACAAAACTCCGCTCTTAAATCAGGTGCCACAAAAAAAATGCTTCCGGGCCTGCCATCGCTTGAGACATTAGGATCGTTATTAAATACTCTTTTATGGCTATGTATTATTAGTATTTTAGTATCTCTGCTCACTGGAGCACATTACACTTACCATTTCTTGGACATACTATCCATCAGCATGAAAACAAAAATCATCTGGTCTATTGCTGTTTTTGGGTGGTTTAGCTTTATATTAATCCTCAAATCATTTAAGGACATCCAAGTTACAACTACCGCAAAACTCACAATCGTTGGGTTTGCAATTCTCTCCACTGCCTTTTTTGGCCTTTGGTTTGGACCACTTGGATAAACGATGAAAAGAATTAAATGCATTGGAGTAAATCACCATGTTGCCAATACTGAGCAACGCGAAATGTTATTAGATGAAAAACTATCAACTGAAAAAGTTTACACAGAATTTAAAAGACAGTTTTCTAACTCAGGGTTTATTGTTGTCTCTACTTGCAACCGTTTTGAAATATTTTTTGACAGCGATCAAAGCTTAAACACTATAAAAAATTATTTTTTAGACTTTTTTAAAATTGACAACATAGAAAACCTTATTTTAACTTCAGAAGGTGAAGATGCTATAAAGCATATCATCAAAGTAACTGCTTCATTGGATTCTATGATAGTTGGCGAAACACAAATCACGGGCCAAATTAAAAACGCATTTAGAGAGTCTAAAGACTTGGATGCCTGCACACCTACTCTACAAAAAATCATGGAGATTGCATTCTCTACCACAAAAAAAGTAAGACAGAACACAAAACTTGGTGAAAAATCAGTATCCATTGCACAAAGTGGGATAGACTTAGCTTCCAGAATATTTGAACTCAAACAAAAAACCATTTTAATCATCGGTGCTGGCCAAATGAGTAGAGTTGCATGTCAATATCTAACAGCAAAGAAATCAAATGAGATTATTATTGCAAACAGAACGATTGAAAACGCTTCTAAACTTGCTACGCAGTTCAATGGAAAAGCAATTCACATTGACAGAATAAATGCAGTCTTAAAAAACTGCGATCTTATTTTCTGTGCTACAGCAGCCACTAAACCAGTCATAAAAAAAGAACTCATTTCAGAAGTTCAGAAGATTAGAAAAAACAAACCACTAGTATTGATTGATGTTTGTATACCCAGAAACATTGAAGAGACTTGTTCTGATATAAATGGAGTCTTTCGCTTTGACATAGATGCGATTGGTAACCTTCGAGATGAAAACATTGCTTTTCGACAATCTGAAGCAGATAAAGCACTTTCTTACATTGACCAAGCTACAGATAATATTCAAAGTTGGTTAAAAAACAGAGGTTCTTCAGAACTCCTGAAGGATTTCAAAAAGACAATAGATCAAATTTTTGAACAAGAACTCTCAAAAACTATCAAAAAGAAATCTTGGATCAAAGCAGACCCAGAACTCCATAGAAATATTGAAGGCCTTATCGGCTCTATCAAATCTAAAGTCATGACAGAATACAAAAAAAAGGTTTTTAAAGATGACAAATCGTAAGTTAATCATTGGAACTCGAGGCAGCACTCTAGCACTATGGCAAGCAAGATTTGTGCAAGACAAACTAAAAGAACAGGGTCAATCATCAGTTATACAAATCATAAAAACCACAGGTGATCAAAAATTAGGACCTCTTAGTGAAATTGGAGGCAAAGGATTATTCATCAAGGAGCTCGAAGTAGCTCTTTTAGATAAAAAAATTGATATCGCTGTCCATTCCCTCAAAGACATGCCGGCTAAACTTCCCGAACCATTTGAGTTAGTAACTTTTTTACCAAGACATGACCCTAGAGATTTAATGATCTTCCATAAGAGCATTTTTCAAAAATTTACAGAAATTGATGAAATTAACGAGAAAAACTGCCCAAATATAAAGTTTACTTGTGGAACTAGTAGCCCACGCCGTGCTGCACTTCTCAAGAAAACTTTTCCAAAAATCGTTATTAAAGAACTCAGAGGCAATGTCGACAGCCGTCTTGCAAAGCTTGACGACCATGAATTTGATGCCATTATATTAGCAAAAGCAGCTTTAGACAGGCTTAATATTACAGGCCATTACGATGCAATCCCTGTTTCAGTAGAGACCATACCACCTTGTGCAACCCAAGGGATTATTGCAATTGAAACGACTTCTCACCATGATTTTGACCGCACAGCACTTCAAGCGTTAAACTGTAAAAACACACAAGAAGCTGCAAGTTTTGAACGAAAAATATTAGAAAAAATAGGAGCAGCTTGCACTACTCCTATTGGTGTTTATACTGACTTGAATAAGATATTTATTAAGTGGCAAAAAGAAAAAAAGATAACTCACTGGCATGATGACTTCAAAGATTACAGTTTAGAAGCCATCACGAATCAGCTACTTGATTAAGTTAACTTCTATAACACCTTTTGCTTGAGTTCCTATCACCTCTATAGTTTTAGCCGCTATTTCAGTTTTGGATTGAAATACTTTTACAAGTATGGATTCTATTCCATTTATTTTAAAATTTACATTTGCAATGTCATCGTTTTTTAAAACTTGTTCGTCACTTCCTAAAATTTTTCCACCCGCATCAAGAGCATCAAATTTAATTGTTAATTCTTTATCTGTTGATTTACTTTCAAGTTTTAACCCATCATCTAACCATTTTTTAATAACATCTATTTCACCTTGAGTCATAGACTCTCTTCTTTTGCTGACTGGCGGCATTGGATCGCCAATACTTTCCATTCTAGCAATCATTTCATTGACAATATCCACTTGAATCTCATCGCTATTATCCTCATACCAAGTAAAATTAAACTCTCTTAAACTCATTTCTCCAGCACTTCCATGACATCGAATACAATGCTTATCTACAACCGGCTTAACATCTGTTTTATAAGTAATAACTTTTTCGCCTTGATTAAGGACAATAAGCTCAACACTTGCATCTACTGATAGAAATAAACCTTCTTCATTAGTAGGTTGAACATTAGACTTATTTGCAGGCTTCTTGACGGGTTTAGAAGAATTAAGCGACGGTTTTGTTGCTTTTTCAATCGGCTTGTTCAAAGTTTCTTCTACATTGTTTTGTTGCACCAAACTCAAGTCAGGTTTGACACCGTCACACCCTACAAGTACAAAAATGGATAAAATAAAAAATTTCATGGTTCCTCCCCCAAGGTTCTCTTGTTTACTAAAATCAACTTAATCACAATCTCAAAAAAGAGATTTACTATTGCTAATTTGATATTAGCGTTCTCCACCTCCTATAAAGTAATGCTTTACCTGACTCATTGTCCAATAAGTTATCGTAATGAATCAATAACATTTTTTTATAGGTATTTGCTTCTTGCTCAACAACTCCTTTTTCACAAAAAAACCCGCTATCTTATTGAAATTTAATGATTTTTAGTAACAAACAACTGTTGTCCTATTTATGAGATCTCTTGCAGCAGCTTTTTTGAATCTTCCATTTTATTTCCGTTGAGTATTAATATTTCTTTTGGCAAAACCGCCAAATATCGATTCAAAACTAAGTTAATAAGATTATCTCTTATAAAAAACATTAAATCCCCCTTCCCTTTATACAACCTAACCTCTTGCAAGATCATTGCATAGAATGCTAATATGGAAACATGAGTTACCAAAATAGAAACATTAATATACAAGATATCAAAATCAAAGAAATTCAAATTTTCTTTGAACTATCATCTATCAATAGCATTAGAGAGCTGGCAAGAAGACGGAGCGTTCAACCGGGGCAAATTTCTAAGACCATTAACTCTCTTGAAAAAAAACTTGGAGTAATCCTATTTGAAAGGTCTATTGGAGGTGTCAATCTGACTCCATCGGCAAAAGAAATGATACCAATATTACAAAAGATATATGACGCTTGCTATGAAATTCAAGATCTTGAAAACCACAAAAAAGAAATTTTTCAAAAAAAAATAACCATTGCCTCTACGTCGTTTCTCACATCAGAAATCATTACTCAAATGATTTCTAGTCAAAAAATCATAAAAAAAGGTATCGGTTTTTCACTCTTAGATTTAGCACCAAGTGAGTTTGTGCAAGCGGGGCTATTAGGCGGAATACAACTTTGCTTTCATATCGGAAAAATTGATTGGCCTAGAACATGGACCTCAAAGAAAGTGTGCTCTCTAGAGTGGAAATTATATTGTCGTAAAGATCACCCTATTTTGAAATCACCTACAACTAAAAACGTTATCCAATACCCCTTTGTGTATCCAATTTACTGGACAAAAGGCGGAATACAAAGAGGAAATGATCTTTGCCCGATACCAGTTAGACATCGCATGGTACGTGCCGAAACGACTACAGCAGCTAGTGCACTTCAGATTGTAAAGTCTACCAACTCGCTCGCATTTCTTCCTGATATCTTTAAACGTTCCATACATTCTGATACACGGACAGTAACCATCAAAGACATTAAAAAAGTTGTAAAACCAATATATGCCACTGTAAAATCTGATTTAATGACAAAAAATGACTACGAAGACCTTATTCAAGAATTTAATAAACAACTACCCTAAAAAAAGATAGTAACTTCGGACAGTTGAAACGAACAAGATATCCCTCTCCTTGCTATATGCCTACTCTTGGGTTAAAGAAAGCATTATAAAGATCATTATATTTAAAAAAGAATTTAAAACATGCACCATTTTCTCAATAAACGATCCAGTAAATATTTGAATATAGCTGCTATCTTGTTCTTGTCTATGATGAACCATTCATTGTTCGCAAACAGTTATATCATTTCATCCACATCTCACTTTGAGCATCCCGCGTTAAGACAAATCAAAGATTGGCAGCAATCTGTTAGACCGTTTGAGAATCTCATTCCAGACAAAACATATAAAATAGAACAACAACTCAAGAGTGAAAAAGAAGTTATAGGGTATATTACTCATAAAAGCACTTGGACTGGATTCCACATCAGCTTCAGACTTCAAAGCAGTTTTTCAGATCAATCTGCAACTACTCTTTTTCATATTATAAAAAGCTATAAACAATCTAATCAATATAAATTACAAGCCGCTGGAAGCACACTCCAATTTGAATGGGATGATTTTGAAATCACTTATCTCATTCATAAATTAAAACATGAACATTCAATAGGTCCAAAAGGTCTTCATATTCGTAAAATTTCTTTTGAAAAAGACTCAAAACCAAATAAAAAGAATCTTATCAAGTTAAACTTAATTGCAAAAAAGTATACTGGCTTGCATAATGTTAACAAAACACCTTCAAGCAGCGTTTGTAGAAATTCATTTTAATTGTTTTTAATCTTTGAATAAGCATTTAAAGCTTTTACACGTGCCTGAGGATGGTCGACCACAGGCTCAGGGTAATCCTTCCCTAAGATTACTTCGCACTCATCAAGCACACTCTTAGGAGCCTCCCAGGGAGCGTGCAGGTATTTTAGTGGTAAGTTTGCAAGTTCAGGAACCCATTTTTTTACATACGCTCCAGTTACATCAAACTTTTGACCTTGTGTGATGGGGTTAAAAATCCTGAAATAAGGTGCTGCATCAGCCCCAGAACCAGCAACCCATTGCCACCCTAAAGAGTTACTTGCAATATCTGCATCCACCAATGTCTCCGCAAACCATTCAGCACCTTTCCACCAAGGTTGCATTAAGTGCTTTATCAAAAATGAAGCAACAATCATGCGAACTCTATTATGCATCCAGCCTGTCGCCCAAAGCTGACGCATACCAGCATCTACAATGGGGTAACCTGTAAGGCCTTTTTGCCATGCTCTTAAACTTTGCTTATGAGGTTTCCAAGGAAATTTTTTATACTTAGGTCTAAGTGGTTTTGAAACTGTATAAGGGAAATAATACATTAACTGACACGCAAACTCTCTCCAGTAAAGTTCTTTAACGTATTGTGCTAGGTTTGGATCTGACATCCAACGGTTTTTAGAATGCACTTTTTCTAATTCGGTTAATATCATTTTTGGAGAAATGACTCCAAACCGCAAATAAGGACTCATAGAAGAAGTACCGTCTAAATCCGGCCTATCCCTCTTGGCATTATATGAAAGAACATCATTTTTGAGAAATTTTCGTAACTTCTTTGTGGTAGATAAAGCATCTGCACTCCATGAAGCGTGCAATGTTTTATGCCACTGTCTTTTTGGTAACAAGTCTATTTTATTTTGATGCCCAGAAATTTTTGTCTTTCGATCAAACATAAAATTTTTCATTTTAGTGAGCGAATAGTCTAATTTTTTATAAGCTTTCTTAAAATAAGCAGAATACACAAGATATGGTTTTCCATCATCTTTCAGACCATTCCAAGGCTCGATCAATAAGTTCGCATTGAAGCTTTCGCAATGAATGCTACTCATTATGAGATGTTTTTTTATTTTAGCATCTTCTTCAACAAGAGGCGGGAAGTACCTTCTGTTCCAAAATACGTTATCTACTTTATTAGACTTGATAAATTGACTCAAAACTTTGAAAGCATCGCCTTCAAACATGATGAGATCTAAATTATATTTTTCTTTTAATTCTTTTTGATATTTTATAAGCCTGTGGTGTAAAAACACCTTGTTTGCTGGGGCTAGCATAGATTGTTCAAATTTTCTTGAGTCGTAAATGTAGATAGCGACACTATCTTTTGACTTGAGACTCAACAAAGCATTTAACGCAGGATTATCTACTAATCTTAAATCATCTCTTACCCACAGCAGCTCCACTAAGGAGTATACTCACTTGGAACCGTTAGAACTTCAATACAAGGGTCATATTTTTCTCTTAAAATATTGATGATCGCTTGTAGAGTTCCAGCCTCAGAACTTGGGCAATTTCCGCATGCACCCTCGTAGCTGACGGTTAAAATGTTGCTTTCAAACCCAACCAAACGTAGGTCTCCGCCATCAGCTTGTAGGTAAGGCCTAATGCTTTCATCAAGAATCTTATCCATCTCAATCATTTCAGGCGTATAATGGTCTTTAGAAGGCTTATTTTGCAAATCGAAGCTAGGGTCATGAGATGGGATCATTGACTTCATCAAGGTGATTAATGTTGGCTCTACATCGTCCCAAGTTTTTACTAATGATTTTGATACTGTTAAACAATTTCCAAAAAAATGGACTTGTTTTATTCCTTCTATATCAAGCACATTCATTGCAATAGGAACATGTGCACATTCACTCGAATTTCGAAATGAAACTTTAGCACCACTCGCAATCACGTGACGATCAAATACAAACTTCCTTGCATGGGGGTTTGGTGTGTTTTCAACGTTGATACTTACAAAATCCATATGAGCTCCCATCAGCCTTAGTTTTACCAAGGCTCGTTTAATTGAAAAAGTGTTTTCCAAGGCAAATCAATACATCCAGACCTCATGGTTTTTCCAGCCCAACCAGAGAAAACCTGAAATTCAGAGGTCGTTTTTTTGCCTTTAAGCACACTTTGAAGTTCTGTGTAATTTTTTAGTGTTTCTGGAAGACCAGATCCACGAAGAGATTCAATCATCAAGCTTGCAGATGCCATACAAAGAGCACAAGCATCACCTTGATAGCGGATGTCTACGAGTTTTCCATGATGCATTTGAATGTAAAGCTTCAGATGATCCCCGCATTTACGGTTTCTTCCATCTAGTAAATGATCGTAATGAAGCAGTTCACCAAAGCCGGGTCTTTCACGAGCAAGTTGTTTTAATTTTGTGGAATATTCCATCATGGTTTTTAAGCGTCCCTCAACATTTTGATAGATGTCTTGAGTTTCTCTACGAAATAACTCACTTCATCATGTGTATTATATGCCAAAAAAGAAGCTCTGATTGTTCCACTAAACCCATAACGGTCCATAACAGGTTGTGCACAGTGATGACCAGCTCTCACTGCTATTCCATACCCATTTAAGAGCGTTGATAGATCATGAGGGTGGCATTTTTTAACAGCAAACGATACAAGTGGTGCGTTTTGTGGGTCTTCATTTCCAAGCAGTTCAACTCCTTCAATGGATTGAACACCTTCTCTACACATTTTTGCTAAACTAGACTCGTGACTCGCTAATTCTTTTGAATCAAAACCTCTTATAAAGCGAATTGATTCACCAGCACCGATCACACCAGCTACATTTGGGGTTCCAGCCTCTAAAAGTTGCGGTGGTTTTGCAAAGGTAGTCCCCGAAAAACGAACACTATCAATCATTTCACCTCCGCCACGTACAGGCACAAAGTCTGATAAGTGCTCTTCTTTTGAAATAAGAGCACCCACTCCAAATGGTCCGTACATTTTATGGAAACTAAAACTAAGAAAATCAACTCCGAGACCTTTGAAGTCCACTGCACCATGAGAAACAGCTTGAGCAGCATCTAAAACAAGATATCCACCTTGTTTATGCACCCACTGAGTCCATTCTTGGACATTATGAGCAACCCCAGTTGCATTAGAATGGCTGGCTAAACAAACAAAACGAATTGATTTCCCAGCATATTCAGACATTATCTCATGTCGTAAACGCCCATGTTCATCTATAGGGATTTTTACAATTTCAAAACCAATTTTCTTTTGTAGCATCTGCCACGGAACAATATTCGCGTGGTGCTCTGATTCAGCAATTAAAACTGTATCTGCTGATTTTAATTTTGATGCAGCGAATCCATTGACGATAGTATTAATACTATCAGTACAACCGTAGCTCAATACCACTGATTGCTCAGATGGTGCATTGACGAAGGTTCTAATTTCAGCTCTAGATTGCTCAAATGCTGTCGTCCCCTCTTCACTGAGTTCATGAATTCCTCTATGAACATTTGCACTATTATTTAAATAAAAATCACGTATTTTATCGGCAACGGCGATTGGAGTAAGACTAGAGGCTGCAGAGTCAAAGTAAACAAGTGGATTTCCGCATACTTTTCGATTTAATGCAGGGAAATTTTTGCGAAAACCAGTAACATCAAACCCCAAAACTTGCCTGCACTTCCTGCAAGACCTCAGGGTCATGACATAAATTCATGATAACTTCACGAAATGATTGATGCAATAAGCCCATTGCTTTTGCAGGGGAAATACCTCGACTATTTAAGTAAAATAATTGCTGAGGGTTCGGTTGAGTGATCGTAGCACCATGAGTACACTTCACATCATCATGGAAGATTTGAAGCTGAGGCTTCGTATGCATTCTAGATTCAGGGTGAAGCACTAAGTTTTGATTTAACTGATTTGCTCTAACGCCAGAACTACCTTCTTCAATAAACACATCACCTTCGTAGTTTCCTTTAGAAGCTCCGTTCAAACAAAATCTGTGTTGTTGGTTGCTGAAAGTATTAGGCACCAGATGTCTCACTAAACCTTGATGACTCATATGACAGTGATCTAAATCCGTAAAACTATGAATAGTGTATTCAGCACCCTCACCTGAAAGATCAATCTGACTTTTAATATGCCCATTCATCGGTTTTGAGTATAACTCAAAAATTTCCAAACTTGCATTTTTGGAAACATTACCTTTAATTGAATGGCTAAACTGTGACCCAGGAGAACCGTACCTAAATATTTTAAGATGACTACCTGGTTTCAAATCGACTGTAAGATCTAAATTTTCTTTTCCGTCTTCAAAACCAAAGCAAAGTCTGGCCTCTTGTTGTGCTTCAAGGCTGATAGCAAAGGATTGATCTTGCTTGGGAGTCAGCTCTAAGTGATACCTTGGAGAAGAGTTTTCTACGCTAGTCGTCGGGTTATTGGCGACATTCAAAGACGTATATTGCGGCAAGTTTAACACGTTACGACTGCCCTTTCTCAATAAGCCAATCATAACCTTTTTCATCTATCTCTTTTACAATGCTACGGTCTGCTGTCTTAATGATTTTTCCATCATGAAAAACATGAACAAAATCAGGTTTGACAATCTCAAGTAAACGCTCATAGTGGGTTACCATGATATAAGCATTTTCGGAGTGGTGAAGGTTGTTTAAAGCACCCCCAACTTCACGAAGAGCATCTACATCAAGACCAGAATCTGTTTCATCCATGACTGCTAACTTGGGGTTCAATACTGACAGCTGGATAATCTCATTTCGCTTTTTTTCGCCACCAGATAAATCCGCATTCAAGTCCCTTGCAAGGAAAGGCTCCCCAAAACCAAGTGATGATGTTTTTTCGGCTATGAAAACTTTAAATTCTTCTTCATCAAGTGGTGCACTACCATGAAACTCACATAAGCTATTAAATGACGCTCTTAAAAACTCAAGGTTATTAACGCCAGGCACTTCAACAGGGTATTGAAAACCAATGAACAACCCATGCAGCGATCGCTCAAAAGCCTCTAACTCCAACAGGTTCACTCTTTCGCCCTTTGTACCTTCGAGCCACGCCTCACCAGACGTCACTTCATAGTCGGGGTGGCCTGATAGAACTTTTGCTAATGTGCTTTTTCCAGAACCGTTTGGTCCCATAATGGCATGCTTTGAACCTGCTTGAACGTCTAAGTTAACGCCTTTTAAGATTTGAGTATCGCCCGTTTTTGCACTGAGGTTTTTAATGGTTAACAATTTATTTATCCTACGCTTTCTTCTAATTTCATTTCTAATAACTTCACAGCCTCTACAGAAAACTCTAACGGAAGCTTTTGGATCACTTCTTTACAAAATCCATTAATCATCAAGCTAACAGCTTGCTCGGTAGATAGACCTCTTGAGTTCAAATAATAGAGTTGATCTTCACTTATTTTGGAAGTAGATGCTTCGTGTTCAATGGTTGTTGTATGGTTTTGGTTTTCGATAACTGGGTATGTGTTTGCAACGCACTTATCGCCTACAAGCATAGAATCACATTGAGTAAAATTTCTTGCTCCAGTTGCACCTTTTCCCATTTTCACAAGGCCACGATAAGAGTTTTTGGACTCCTGAGCACTAATGCCTTTTGAAATAATGTAGCTGGAAGTGTTTTTTCCAATATGGATCATCTTTGTGCCTGTGTCTGCTTGCATTTTATTGTTTGTCAGAGCAACAGAATAAAATTCGCCTCGTGAGTTATCACCTTTTAAAACACAACTTGGGTATTTCCATGTAATGGCAGACCCTGCTTCAACTTGTGTCCATGAGATATGCGAATTGACACCACTACAAAGCCCACGCTTTGTCACAAAGTTATATATCCCACCTTTACCTTCACGGTTACCCGCATACCAGTTTTGTACGGTCGCATATTTGATAGAAGCGTTATCTTCAGCCCATAGCTCAACAACAGCAGCATGAAGTTGATTTTCGTCTCGTTGAGGAGCCGTGCACCCCTCTAAGTAGCTAACAGAACTACCACTATCAGCAATCACCAGCGTTCTTTCGAACTGCCCGGTTCCTTCTGTATTGATTCTAAAATATGTTGATAGATCCATTGGGCACTTAACACCCTTAGGAATATAGCAAAATGAACCATCACTAAAGACAGCGGTATTTAAAGCCGTATAAAAGTTATCTTTATACGGGACAACTTTACCAAGATACTTTTTTACAAGAGCTGGGTGTTCACGAACTGCTTCGGATATCGAGCAAAAAATAACACCATGTTCTGCAAGTTCTTTTTGATGAGTTGTTCCAACTGAAACACTATCAAAAACCGCATCTACAGCTACTCCAGTTAAACGTTTTTGCTCGCTTAATGGGATGCCTAATTTTTCAAAGGTTTTAAGAATTTCAGCGTCAACATCCTCTAGAGATTGAGGAGCTGTATCCATATTTTTCGGGACCGCATAGTAGCGAACGCCTTGAAAATCAATTGGTTCGATATCTAAATCAGCCCACTGAGGCTCAACTTGTTTCTGCCAATAACGATAAGCCTTCATGCGTAAATCCAACATGAAGTCTGGTTCTTCTTTTTTTTCGGATATCAATGCAATGATTTCTTCACTAAGACCAACCGGGAATTCATCCGTATCTACCTTAGTAACAAAACCTGCATCATATTCTTTTTGGTGAAATCTACTCGAGGTAAAACTCAAAGGACATCTCCTTACTTGAGACACTAGTTTGCGACCTGCCTCTTTTTAATCCATATAAGAGGCAAAGGTCAAGGCCTTTTAGGAGTTTTTCTCTTGTGATTTCAATATTTTAAGCTTAGTGGTTCAGTTCTTTGAAGGGAAAGCCGATCATCCTAGCTATGAATGATCGTCATTTCACAATTAGCCTTGTAATCTTCGGTGCTTTAGCAATGCTAAGCTGCTCTAATTTTGGAGTTCAAGTAGCAGATGACCCTAGAGAATCTGGGTCAGCTGTCTCTTCTATCGCCAGACAAGAGCTTAGTAGTGAACAAGCCGACAGCACAGATGGACGAGACTCTTTTGTCCAAGACTTGAAGTCTTATCAATCTTTTCAAAATAGTAGTGTTTTAGGGCTCTCAAAAACCAAAGAATTACAAGAAATATACGGCATTGAACACATGGGAATCACCGCACCTGATCAAGCCACTTTATATTCATTTACTACCATTCAAAACAAACAAATATTATCATCGTCAATAATTCTTAACCCTAACTTCAAACAACCTGAAAATATTAGTGGATGTGGAATACTGAACGCACAACCAGCACGGTTGAACTACCAAAACAGGGCGATAGACCAAGCCAATCTAACGAACGCTGGTTTTTTTGATATTCATGACAATCTAAACTCAGTATTTGAATTATCAAGCATTCACTTCAAAAAAACAATCAAAGACATACTCCCAACACTTAACAACAATAAAGTTCGACTCTCTGGATCTACAGACACTACTATTCAAGAAGGTATAAATTTTCGTATTATCAATAATGATATTTATAGATCTGAAGGCAACCTCAACATCAAGACAGAATCATCAGAAAAACTGGCAAAAATCATTATAGATTTCCATGGATCAGAAGAATCCAGAGCATCCATCATTAGGTGCATCACGAAACCTGGACAAACTGTGGCAATGAATAATCAAATGCAACAACTTTTAGTTCCCATAAAAGGTATTTCAGTAGCTGAGGTTCAATCCATCATAAGTGACAATATAAATGAAATAAAGACATTCAGAAATATATACCAATAATCATTGTTTTTTCTCACTCCAATAGTAACGAAATAAAACATCCAACTGACTCATCATATCATCAGTGTTTTTCTGCAATTCAGCATTTTTACGCCCAAAAGTCATAAAATCAGCATCTAACGGTCTTAATATAAGATCTTTTGAAAGTTGAAGTTCTTGTATTGATTTGTACTTATTACGAAACCCAAAAACCTCTTTTAACCTTGCACCAACCTCATAGCTAGAAACTCTATGAGGTAAATCTAAACCAATATTAATCTCTGCATACTTCACGATATGTTTTTGCTCTAAAGAAACACCAGCGTAAATCTTTTGCAGTGGAGGAGCGTGATCTGTGGTTATAAATATTTTTGCATTTGGGTCCTTTGAAACAACGAAATCAATAAATTTCGAAAGTGATTTTGAGGTTTGCAACTGCCTGACAAAATACTTTTTAGCTGTCATTGGAATAGGTTTTGTAAAGAACTTCTGATGTTCTGCTGTCACTATTTCTTGATGGTAAGGTGAGTGTAAACCTGCAGTTAAGACGTAATTGAATTGTTTTTTTGATAAAACTGACATAAGAGATTCAAGCTTTTGAAACAGTTCATCATCTAACATGTACGTTGACCGAGGCTTGCCTGATGGGTCTATATTTTCAAGAAAAAATGTTTGATCAAAACCAATGCCTGGATATCCAATTTTTCTATTAAAAAAACCAGACCTGTTCGGATGAAACCCTACTGTGTGATACCCGGCATCACTTGCAAGTTTTGGTAAACACTCAATATTCTTAAAACCAGAATTATAA
Organism: Oligoflexales bacterium; assembly: GCA_023301465.1. Lineage (GTDB taxonomy): Bacteria > Bdellovibrionota_B > Oligoflexia > Oligoflexales > JALZUQ01 > JALZUQ01. Next base: position 37,562 of record JALZUQ010000046.1, on the reverse strand, counting down.
AAAGCTGGTAAACTTTTATAATACGGAAACCCACAAAGCAACTCAAACTCAGCAGTGGCAGTGCCATTTCCAAACCTGGGCGATAACATTTCCTTCCATTGAAGTTTTTGATTATTGACTCGAATCAAATCAAATGGGTCTAAAGTTGTTTCGAGTATTTTCTTAGAATCCAAATAAGATTCTAAAACAATCACATAGATATTTTCATTGATGACTTGATCAGCCTGAGTTTGAAAACTATCATTTTTGATTAAATGACGAATAGATTCCCATTCACTTTTACTAATCGAGCTAACTAAATTGCTTTTATACTCCAAGTAGTCAGCAAACAAGAATAGAACTGGCCCTTTCCTCTTAAAAGAAAGGTATTGATTCCATGTGACTTTTTTTAAGTTCAGAGATGAAAATAAATAATTTTCAAATTTTACGGGATAACTTTCCGATAAATACAAAGCAAACAAAACGAAAGTGAGTACAAGGTAGGTCTTTATTGTTTTAAATGATATCGCCCAAACTCCGACAGCAAAAGGCACTAAAATAATTAAAAAAACAACATACTTCAGTACATACGGAAGCACTTCAAAAGACTCTGAAGCCATTAATACATCTGAAACTAAAACAGGTGACCCAAGATAGAGGTATTTGACAGCATGAGAAAAATACAAAACGAGTACAACCACAGTATAAAAGACATAAGCTTTTCGAATTGTTTTGGAACATAAAAACACGAATAAAAATAAAATTATTTCACCAAGAAAATTATCACTAGAGACATAAGGAGATTTACCAGTAATGGAACAAAAAACTAACACTTGAAGTAGATAGCTAATCGCCGCTGGAAGGAGAATAAATCGCCCAATTTTTAAACCAATTTTTTTTAGTAAGTTCATGACAGCTTTCAAGTTAAACAGCCGGTAGGTTAGCATGCATATATAACTGTGCTAAATGTTTTTATGACTAAAAACAATAACACTGCAAGGCTTTGAATTTACTAGGATTTTATAAAGAAAACCAGAAATATTGCTGTAAAAGATTATAATGACTGTAAAAATGCAACTAAATCTTTCTTCGCTTTGACAGGCAATACATCATTGCCCTCAACAAGAAAAATACCGTCGTCATGACCAGCATTTGAAAGACCTTTTTTAGATGTATCAAATAGATATTCTCTTTTCTTAAATTCATCTGCAATAGTTGTTGGATAACCATTACACTCAAAATCAAAGTCTCGATTTTTATCTATAGCCTTAACAGCATAATATTTTTTGCGTCTCATACTGGCTGGCGTTAGTAAATCACACAAACTGCTGATAGAGTTATTATGGAGATAAGGCCAACGAGCCCAAATCCCTACAAGTGGTGGAGGCACATAGCCATTAGTTGGTATGACGACTGTTCCTGCATTTTGTGAAATTTCAAGTTCATTGAGACGGTCTGAAAAATACTGCATGCCAAGATATCTCCCTGGATCAGTTCCAACATTCTTTACTAATGTTCTTTGGGGGTAAAGCACTTTTGAGGTTTGCATTTTTTCTATCACGGTACCTGTATTTGTCTTTTCCCATACTTTTTTGTAGTCACCATGACACCTAACGCAATACTTTCTAAACTGTTTCTGGCCACGTTTCATTGCAGCTAAGTCGTACTGATGATCTGGAAAGAAACTCTCTATTCTAGGAGGCTTCGTTGCAAAAACAGCCGCTGTCAATTCATCTACAGTTTTTTTATTAAACTTTAACCATTTTGATAACTGTCTTAATTCTGTACCTCTACCAAGTTCATTCCATAAAAAATTTGTGAAAATTGGATTACCTGACCTCACTGAACCGTCTGAAAGCCATCTATTCTTATACTTCAGGTTCCACCAGACCGAAGGCTTGCTATCTGCAACATGGGTGCTTAACTTATTATACCTAGGGTACTTAGCAGACTTCTTCGTCATGCTAGCCCACTTATCTTGTTTTCTTTTTGCAAGTGAAAGAGCAACTTGGGCTAATGAGGAATCTAACCCAACAACCACAGGTTCCCTTTGACCGACCCATTGAAGATTTTTTACATTTTCTTGAATAAGCTTAAGTTCCTTGCCATTGGTTTGGGTGGCAAAACGAAGAAATGATGGATTAGTCTTATCGAAAGTCTGTTGAACCAATACAAATGCAGCATTTGCTCTAGGAAAGCGGTTAGTTAGCCCAAAAACTTTTTTTCCAAACAGCTCACCTACATGACAAACACCACAACTATACGTAAGCCCATCTACACCACCTCGTTGCATGCGTGTTTCACCGACTCTAAGAACTTCACCCTTTTGACGTAATAAGCCCATCCAGTCTTGGAAGCTTTCAAAACTTTTAAAGCCTGATTTCTTTCGTGCATATTTAGTAGCAAGCCTATGCACAAAACTTTTACTTTCTCCATTTAAAATTCTTTTAAACATCTTATCTGGAAAAACTAAACCTGTTACTGAGACTGGATAACGGTAAGCATGTTGTTTACCGGCTTTGAGATAACTAGCAAAATCATTCGGGTTTAAATCATAAATATTATTGCGTGGTTTGGATACTTTTACAGCTTGACCCCAATCAGGCAAAGCATTTGTTGATTGACTACAAAAAAAAATCATTGATAAAATAGTTACCCGAAACAATACAGCCCTCCCACCAAGCAATACTTTCTAACTATTAAAAATTCTAATCTAAACACATACAAAAAACAACATTTCATAATACCGTTTGTACTGTGACATACAACAGAATAACAACATTACTAATTCTTATATACCTAGACAAAAACCCATGACGACAGCAGAACTTAAAACAAGAACACTTAAGAACGCATAAACAAAATATCTCGCATTTCTTTTTGGATATTTTTGATGATCCCATTTTTCTTGCCTTCATACGATTTGGGATCAACAAAATACTCATCTACATCAAATTTGGAACGCTGCATCTTGGTTTGCCAAATATTATCACTGGAAATATTTAAATCTACAGATTCATACTGTGAAGCTATCGATGGATCTATATAATCTTGAATACTCCTGACCTCATGATCCATAAATATTCTTTTGCCTTGATCATCTCTCGTAAATCCTCTTACAACATAATCAATGACAACAATATCTGTATCAAAGCTTTTAAACATATAGTTAAGAGCATTTAATGGAGAAATCTCACCGCAAGTGGCGATATCAATATCTATGCGTATGGAACAAATATCATTTTGATGATCAAAGTCTGGATATGTATGGGCACAAATATGACTTTTATCAAGGTGCATTGAAGAAGATGCCCCACCCTGAACCCCAGAGCCTTTAAGGTCACTCATTAGTACAAGTGAGCTAGCCCCCCAAGGGTCATAGTCTTGGTCAGAAACACTCAAAACATTTGCTTCAATGATGTTGCATATGCCTTTTAATGACTTTGTGATAGCTGGAGCTGAGTAATGCTCTTTCAAAAACTTAACATAACTTTGTCTTTCAGACTCATTACTGGCTACGCAAAAATCGTATAAATTAAAACTCAGACATTTTGTTAAATTATTAAAACCTTCTAACTTCATCTATGCTCCAAATTCGACAATTAACCAATTAGACAGACAGGTATTCTATACCTCTTCAAGCAGATAACCAATACAATCACTTAATGCAACATCCAAATTTGTTGTAAGCATGCAAGGATACACGTTTTTTTTGAAACGCAAACTCTCACCCTCACAAATAAATATCTCTGACGTGAGATCCTCGCCTGAATCTGCAACATAACGAATGGATGAAACCTTTGGCCCTTTGGCAAACTCATCACCAGAGAGAAAGCCTTTGAAATTTTTGGATTCGATGTTTGAAGCAAGCTCAAAGCCAATTGTTTCTTTAGAGCTTGCACCAATAATAAGAAACCTGCCCACTGTTTTTTGAGGTTTGACTGACTCCCCTAATCTATGAAGTTCTTCGTAACTCCATGGCTGGTGAATCACTTGCTTTAGAAAACGAATCGCTAGATCAATAGGCTTTGGATCCATGCTTACACCGCACTCAAAGACAACTGACGGAAAATCTCCTGCTGTTTCATCTATCAAAAGACCTAATTTTTTTGGAAAATAGACAACACTTCCAGAAAAAAGGGAAGCCAAACCAATACTCTTTTTGTCTAGAGTTGAAATACATGCATACGGAGGGTTTGATCCCGTATTATTATGCAAGTCAATCAAACAATAAGGGTTCAAGCCTCTAATATATTGAAGAGCATGTAAAACCCTATCTCTATATTTGGCCGGTGGGTCAATCCAAATTCTATTAAAGTCAGGCTGACACTTCAAATGTCTCATAGAGTCTTTAGTGCCACTAAGATTACCCAAAAGAATCAGCAACGAGTAATCTAGACCTGAAGATTGAAGGTAAGCTAAAAAACCTTGTAGAATTTTAAAAGAAGATTTCTCGTTACCATGTATCAACACTGAAACAACGAATGTCCGAGCTGAACTACCTTTTTCTAGATGTATCAGCGATATATCTTGGTACTTTTTTGATAGTTCTTCTGGCCTCATGGACAAAAATTGTTCATCCACCTGTTTGAATACATTGAACAATCAGTAACCTCCTCACATAAAAAAAGAGCCCGAAAATAAAATCGGACTCTTTTGAAGCTTTATAAAATAAAACTCTTTAAGAAAAAGGTATGGATTAAACCATGTCCTTAAGTTTCTTAAGTGCTCTTACTTTAACAACGTTACGAGCTGGCTTAGCTTTGAACATCATCTCTTCGCCAGTGAACGGGTTGATACCTTTACGAGCTTTTGTCGCAGGCTTACGCTTTACTGTAACTTTCATTAAGTTAGGAACAGTAAATACTTTTGGTCCACGAGTACCCATGTCAGCAGAAATTGCTTTTTCTAGGCATTCGAAAACGTTAGTAACGTCTTTTTTTGCTAATCCAGTGTGCTCAGAGATCATAGAGAAGATCTGGCTCTTAGTACGTGGCTTAGAAGCAGCAGTAAAACGTGCTGGGATCTTTACCGCTACTTTTTTAGCAACAGTCTTTTTTGCAACTGTTTTCTTAGCTACCGCTTTTTTCTTAGCTGGAGCTTTTTTCTTAGCTGCCGCTTTTCTTTTAGGAGCTGCTTTTTTTGTTGCTTTGCGAGTTGTCTTTTTAGGAGCTACTTTACGCTTAGTCGCTTTTTTCTTAGTCTTTTTTCTTGCCATTTGTGGATTTCCTTCCAAAATTAAAATCAATGTACCTCAAACATAAACAATTCATTTCTTAATATCAAGCATAAAACACAAAAAAAACCCTATTTTTATAGATTAATCTAATTTTGGTAAAAACAAACCTCAAATCAACCTTAATTGCCACCCAAAACCAAACTCAGAAAAAACCTTATTTTACAGCCCTATCAATGGTTTCAAGACTTTTCACCCATTTGAAAATTCAAAATCCATCCTCCAAAAAAATATTTTTTGGAACCACTATTTTTTTTAGGGCTCATAAACACTAATTTCATAGATTGCGGCCAAAGTAAGTTAAGTTTCAAAATTTAAAAAAATTAGTTTCAAAATTTGAACTCGATAAAACTTCTCCCCATATCCATAGAGCAATGTTCCCATTATTTATTTTTTATTAATAAATACAGGAAGTTATGTAATTCAATCATGCGATTCTTATTGACCTTCAGGCATACTTCTTCTAATAATATAGGGTAACAAAAGGAGAGAAAATGAAATTTATCACGCTTAACATTCTTTTTATTCTAGCAGCATGCGGGTCTGAACCAGAAACTGACAAAACAAGAACTTTTAATACTCAAGAGTCATTTGAAGCGACGGCCAAAAACACTGACGATACCAATGAAGATGAGATTACTTGGATTTGGGACTCCACGAAAACGGTTCAACTTGGCTACCAATTGGACCCGAAAAAGTTTACAAAAGGTGATAATCAGACCAATACATTGAAAATCCGCCTTAAAACGGCTACCGAGAGCGTAGACATGAAAAGTACTGATACCACGAAAGTTCAACCTAAAATGACTTGTTGCGGCTATCAGCCTAAGCAAAATCTTACGTTCACCGAAACCACTAGCGAGACTAAAGCCCAAAGTCTATATTTCCATATGGAAGGAAATTGGGATATTTTTGTTCACGTAAAGCATAACGGCACAACTTATAAGTTTACCATCAATACTGAGGTTGAATAACCAAGTGATTATCTTCGGCACCATGTCAAATACCTCTCGCAAAAAGAACAGCTGGTACCTAATTGTTTCAGCAATGCTCACCTTTTGTTATGTCTTGCCAGAGCCCCTACTTGCATGTGCATCATGCAGCAGAGGAAAAGGTGCCGATATCTACATGGGTCAGTCTGAAAACATAAAGTCTTATGTTGGTTATCGTGACATCACTATTTCAAACGCAATCACCACGAAAGGCCTACTTACCAATAACCCGTTAGTTTCACAAAAATCCTCTGCAGATATTGGGCTAGCAGTCAGACTTACCCCTTCCTTGTATTTTGGCCTATATGGAAGTTATTCGTCACAATCTAGCAATAAAGACCAGGCCTCTTTTTTTACAAACCCAAATGTTGGGGGTAGACTCACTTTATGGCAACCCAATCAAAGCAAAGTTTTATTACCCCAAGTTCAACTACTTTTTTCATACACACCAAAAATAGTAACAGCACGAAGCGAAAGTCAAACAAGAGACCTAGTCGATGTTTTTGGAAGCGAGTTTCATGAAATCAATCTTGGCTATGATATCTGGAACGACAAGAACAAGTTACTACTGGGAGTCACTCAATCTATAAACTATGGATTTAAATCAGAAGTCCTCGATGAGATGATAAACCCTCCTTGGAAATTAGCGTCTTCTCTCACTACGGGGGTTAAGCTTTTTTCGTCTGTCAGAGTGTTAGCAGGATATAACCACCTATATGGGCATTATAGATATGATAATGACATAAAAGCACCAGACTCAAGATCAATCAACCATAGTTTTTTTACTACCGTGGATCTTAAGTGGAACAAAACAGATAATTTAAAGTTTTCATATACTAGCGGTGGACATTTTAACTCTTTTAACACAACTATTTCAAAGGGTTTTTCTTTAGCTTATCTAAAAACTTGGGATTAAAACTAACGCTTTAAGCCCCAAGTTAATCCAAAAAATGACAAAGTTCTTATGACGATATAACTTGCATCAAACTCCCACCAACTTAGCCCAGCTCGAACTCTATGTTCATCTGCATGATGATTATTATGCCAACCTTCACCCCATGCCAACAAAGCCACAAACCAATTGTTTTTTGCTAAAGTCTTTGTTTTAAAGGAAGTGTACCCCTTTAAGTGACAAAGGCTGTTTACAAACCAAGTAGCGTGATAAAGTGTCACTAAACGAAGAAAAACACCACAAAGGACCCCACTCCATCCGAAGAAAGCTAGCAGAATAAGACCAACTGCAACCTGCAAACCAATCTGTGCAAAGGCAGAATCTAAAAAACGTAAGTAGGGATCTACTTGAATATCACGGCATAGTTTACGCACTGATTTTTTCACTTTTTCTGGATACCTAAAGAATATCCAACCCATATGGCTGTGCCAAAACCCTTGTTTTGCATTATGTGGATCAGCTTCTGTATCAGAAGCTACGTGATGTAAACGATGATCACCTACCCAATCTGATGGGCCTCCTTGAAGAGCCAGAGTTCCGCAAGTAGCAAAAAACCTTCGCAACCATTTTGTTGTTTTAAAACTGCGGTGAGTTAGTAAACGGTGGTAACCAATACAAATCCCTAAACAACCAGTCATAAAATATAGGACCAAAAAAATGATCAGGTTTGGAATATTCATATAGAACAACCCAGCAACCGCTAAAGAGTGAGCTACAATCATCCATATGATCATTGGCCAAGATAATTTTCCCCGAAGATTTGTGATTTTTGATAGTTCCATAAATACTCCTTTATCAGAGTATGATGACAGCATCAAAGCCAGATATGAACCACAAAAAGTAAGAATGGTTAACAGAGAAACAGCTTAGGACCAATAGGACGTAAATACCTAGTATTTTTCTCAGTCCTCTTTGACTTTATGCTTCATCAGCAAATCTCTCTTATATGCAGCACTTGCATAAGAGTTACTTCCCAAAACTATATAATCAGGGTCATGTGGCTTAATATTAATTTTTTCTAACTGATGAAGGCTCATCTCACCCGAGCGAGTGTTTATATCTACAATGTAGACAAAATACTCACCTAAACCTTGTTGTAAAGACTGAGCAGCAACTTCAAGCTCATAATTTGAAATAGGAATTTCGTTGAAATACTTGGTGTTTTTCATTTTTGCTTTGACTTCAATATAGCGAATCTTACCTGTCTTCAGATCAATTGACCAAATATCATAACCTGCATGTGTTTTTGTCATATCAATTGGGATTCGCCCTGCTTTGGTTTCAAAGTGAAAAGCAGCTTCCATCGAAGCTGATTCGAGCAATCTTTGTAGTTCACTTAAATTATTATCATTATTTGAAAAAAAGTTATTAAAACGATTTAAATACGCGACCCCCATATGACTTTCATTGATTGCTGTATCAACCACAGACCATTTTGAGTCTGGAGGTATTGATCTCATTGTCATAGGGTGAAGCGTTTGTTTTTTTGTTTTCTCTAACATATCAAAAAGCTTCATAGACGCATCGTCAGGCAAAGAAATGCTTTGGATATCCTCAAAAGTAACGTCTAAATTATTTGAGAAACCTCGAAGAAAAACCGCTAAAACGACTTTAACTGATGGGTCTTCTATTTTATCATATAAATCAAATACAGAACGAATTTTAGAAACAAACTTTTTGGTAGGAGTATTTATTGCGTACTTAGGATGAAAAAACTCATTAAGTTTAGACATAGCATATTCACGGATGATGATATTTGAATGACTTAACAATGAAATGAGTAAAGGCAAAAACTCTGATGGTTTTTTACTTTTGAGAAAAAGACCACCCACAATATCAGACCATTTACTAAACTCTTGCTCGCTAAACAAATCATCTGACAAATGAAAAGCATACTGAACAATCCATTTAAAATACAACATTAGAATTACCTGCTTAGGCTCTAAGTGAAAAGCGTGCAATACAGTATCTAAGAAAAGAGACTTCTTCTCTACCGAAGCTTTGTTAAGCCCCATATCTAACAACAAAACCATCGCCATTAAGGTAAGCTCTTGATTTGCAATAGTGACATTCTTCATTTCACTTTGAACTAGCTGTATCGCTTCATTCATTTCGAAACTATTTGGGTTTTCGATAAAATCGGACAAAGTCTTATTTTTAGTAACTTTTTTCTCAGACCCTCTCGTTGTTGTTGCGGAAGATTTTTTAGAGAAATTTTGCTTCTTTGCATTGATATATTCTAGCTTTTTTGCTTCTTTTCTTTGCTTTCTGAAAGCCTTTAGTTTTATTTTAATTTCTTCATTATACAGCAAACCTGCATCATCTAAAGACAAAGCAACTTCTATAGCTGTACCATCAAATGCAACATTTGAGATCATAATATTTAAACTTTTTTTAATGGCCTCAGATTGCTTAGCATCATTCCGACCTGACTCACTTATTCCCTCATTTTGAATTGCTTCTCTCCAAATAAGAGCTGCTTTATGCCCTTCAGACAACTTAGAATATAAGTGAGGTTTTAAAAAAACGTAGTCTAGGGAGTTAAAAAACGAATTCAACCAGATATTGGCAGAAGCACCGCTCATCCCATCAACCATTTTTTGAAATACTTTTTTAACAAATGGCTCTTTTAAATATCCATGATCATTCAAAATCAACAACAATCCATCCACAGCATCATCGCTGTGTTGAGATAATAAAACCATTAGTGATAGCTTGGAAATTTCAGTATTTGCATTATCTAACAAACGTTTTAAAAAATCTGACTCTTCATACGACAGATCAATCTTTAGTAATTTATCCAAACTTGAAATTTTATCAGATAGTTCTGCAACTAAGTTAGAAATACCTTTATTGTTTTTTAAATCAGCTAGATCTAAACGAGCAAACAAATGAATTAGATCATGAAGACTACCAAAGTGAATTAAATATTGTTGTACAGTATGAGGCAAATTTTTAAAGTCTGTGATAATCAACTGTTTTTTAATATGAGCAGACAGCAAATCTGCTTTTTGAGAATATCCATCATCTTCAAGTAAGTTCTTCAATGATTCCAAAGACGCTTCATATACTAGACCCTTGCCTTGAAAAAGACCTCTTTCCACCAGATCAAAATTTTTAATTGCCAACGGTTTGTTTGTTTGAATGAAAATATATTTAACTATATTTACTTTTTCTTCTCCAAGATTAGCTAAAACCTCTATTTCCTCATCAGAAAAAAGCATCCACCCTAAATGAGTTTTTAAAAACTCATAATCATGAGCTTTCGTCACTTTAACACCGACAAGCAACTCTTTTATTTTAAGAAACTCATCCTCAGTTGCATCTTTTCCAATTCCTAAGTTATTTCTAATATACGATGACCATTGAATAAGTCTTTTCGTCGTTGAAAGCCCCACTTCATCAAAATCTGCATGGTAAGTAATATTAAACTGTGGACTCATCTTAAAATACTCAAGATATTGATAAATGAGTGAACTTATAAGACCAAAATACTCATTGAAATCTGATTTGTTAGATTCAATTGCACTGTAAAAAAAGAAATTAAGCATGCTAAAAGAATAAGCCGTTTTCATTTTTGAAACAGAGCTCAGAAGTAAGCTCGTTAAACATTCCTTTTGACTCTCATCAAAAACCGAAAAATCTGCTAGTAAAAAACCCCAGTTAACAAAATATACTCTATCATTAAAAGCAGTGATATGGTCAATATAGGCTTGATACTTCTCATCGTTTGTTTTCGCTTTTGAATAATCTTTGAGGAATTTATTATTAAATTTTTCTGCACTTTCGAAATTCACTCCTTTGTAATACACAACATCTGCACTTTGAGTGGCTTCACTAAAAAACGTTCCCAAAAGATACTCAATATTTATGACTCCTCCAACCCCTCTTTCTCGGGACTCTTCAAGCACAATAGGTTTGATCACCCTGACAACTGCATTTATAATATTTTGTACAAGGCTTTTATCTAAACGTATTACACTTACACCATCTGCATATTTTTCTTTAAAATAAGGTAAAAGTGTCCCCATGACTGCAGCGTGAAGTACAAATTCATTTGGAATATTAAAATTAGAATTCAGGTAATCTTGGGCATTTGCAGCTTCAGCGTCTTTCGTGTTTTTTTTCTTTACCGTTTTTTTTATCTTCTTCTTTTTTTTCTTGTTTTTACCACCTAATACTCCGAACTCCATCAATAAACGTACTTTTTCTGGTGATATTCCTAAGGACCTTGCAGCTCTATATTTTTGAAAAATATGTTTGTAAGTAAAATTATTTAGTCCAGCAGGACTCCCATCTTTACCCATTTCACCTGATCCGATTTGATGGATTTCTTCTAAGCCGGCATGAAAATAACTTGAATCATTCCATTCATCCTCAAGAAGTATTTTTGCTGTAGCAATATCAATAGGTGCAAATAAAGACTTAGACTTTGTGTTTATATTTGAAGGTACTTTGCTAGAACTGAGTATTAAATTATTTGAAGAATGATATGCAAACTCAAACTGGCAATATGAATCAGCCTCTAACTGAGAGAACAAACCTGTCATAAAAAGAAGTATGACGATAAAGTACTTAGACATTTGTATTAACCCACCAAAATTTCTTAAGGTGGTTTAGATAGCCTGTTTTTTAATCAACATCAAGGATATATTCAAAAACAATGGCAATACTAATTAATGTAAGCCTCTATATTCACTTAATATTATCAAAGTAAGCATTTTACTTATCACTCAACTGGCCATTTTCACACTGATTGGCTGACTTTGATGTAAATGAATATCTCTTTGAGGAAAGGCAATCACCAGACCTGCTTGATTTACGTATTCATTCACTCGAAACCTAAGGTTAGATTCAATGACATCTTTATCCATCAATTGCCCAATACGAATCCAAAAATGTACTTCAAATGTGAGAGCATCACTTCCAAAATCTCTAAATATAACAAATGGTTTGTGGTTTTTAATGACTTTTGGCTCTTCTTCAGCTGCACGTAGTAATATTTCTTGAATTAACTGAACAGGAGACCCATATGCAAAACCGATAGTGATCGCTACTCGAATCTTATTTGTATCATGAGTAAGGTTCACAACCGCTTTTTCAAGGAAAGAACTATTAGGAACAATGATATGCTTGTTTCCTACAGAACGAATTAATGTTGATCGCATACCAATAGATTCTACAATGCCTAGTGCATTGTCAACCTCAACAAAGTCGCCTACCCTCAACGGTCGTTCCATCATTAAAATCAAACCAGAAAAGAAGTTATTAACAATATTTTGAGAACCAAAACCAATACCAATCGCTAACGCACCTCCGATGAAAGTAAATACAGACAAAGGAACATTTGCAACATTAAACGCGAATACGGTTAGTATAGATAAAAAGATGTAAAAACTAAAGGTTTCAAGGGTTGCCACTGCACCTTTATCATGGATAAACCTGCGAATGACGTTTCTGGCAATTTTTCTACTTAAATACTTTGAGAAGAAAAAACCAAAAACAATGAGTGCGATTCCAACAATGATTTTCCCTATCGTTACAGGAGAACTGTCCACCACAACTAACGGGAAATTCCAAACGGTACTAGCGACATCATGAAAGCTAGTGCTTTCTTCTAATGCTTTTTTAACTGCTTTTTTTGTTTTCTTTTTTGCAGCTAATAATAAAGCAGGACACACGACACTAGAAGACAATGCTCCTATAGCAAGGTAATACTTCGATGTATATTCACTTAGTATGTTAGTGAAACGTGACACCATGCTTTACCTTCCCTCGATTATTCTTTTTTTGAGACTTTGCCTTTTTATCTTTAATACGTCTTTCTACAGAACCTTTAGTAGGCTTTGTAGGAACTCGCTTTTTTGGTTTATGAAGTGCAGCACGTATAGCTTTAGTTAGCTTTTCTAAACAGTCAGCAACGTTTCTTCCCTGATCTCTAAAACGCTCACTTTGAATGGTTAAAACCCCCGCCTTCGATATTTTGTTTTTGTGTTTAATCATGATCAATTGGCGTTGATCATCTGTGATGGAAGAAGAGCCTAATACGTTCCATTTCAGTTGTGCTTTTGTGCTCACTTTGTTTGTGTTTTGACCACCCGGTCCTGAACTCCTCGCAAAAGTGAACTGAAGCTCTCTTAATGGGATCTCTAATTTATCTGAAATTACAAGCATATTGGTGTATTCTCCCTCAACTCTTCTGATCGGATGATTATTGCTGACCAAAAGGGCATAAATTTGTTGTATAAAACATTAAAAAGAGTTATTTCAATGAATACAAGCATTTAGTTGTAAGGATAGAAAAATGAAAAAAGCAGCAGACCTTCAGTTAACCCAAAAAAGAAATGGCAAATGGGCCGTTAAAAAAAGAGGCGGTGGCCTTCTTAATGGTGAAGAAAAATTGAAATTTCTTGCAGAAGCTGGAAAGATCAAACTACCAACCCCTAAAAAAGTAGAAACACCTGCAGAAGAAGCTCCTGCGGAAGAAGCAGCTACTGAAGAAAAAGCGAAAGCATAACTTCTTTTATAAATTTAAAAAGCACGTTGAATGATTTCAACGTGCTTTTTTATAGGGATTCTTAATTGACTACCAACCACTAGTTTGTTCATCAATGACCTCAAGGTACTCTTCTAACTCTTCGTCTGACATACCTTTTGTTTCTTTTATTTTATCTTTTATCTCTGCACTAAGGGCAGGGTTTAACTCTGTGTCATTGACGAGTTCGATAACAACGTCACGAACCTGTTCTTTGCCACTCGTATCCAAATCCTCATATTGCCAGTCAACGCCTTCATATAAGTCTTCCCAAGCACTATCTAGTAACTTTTTTGTATCACGTTCCTTTAGCCTTGCCGATGGTTTCGAATGATCAACCTTTGAACCAATCACTTCATTCAAAGTAGACCTCCCACTATTCCCAACGTTTAGTATGATTTCTTTTTTATCGTGTGTGATGGTGATTTTTTTAGAAGAAATCGCAGCAATGCTTGCACCTTTGAAACTTGGTAACTTTTGACCAACTTTTAACGTGAAACTCTTATTCTTTATCTCATCTCTAAGCAACACAACAGAATGATTATCCGTTGCTCCGCCAACGACACCAACAACATGAAATCTTTTCTCAATTTGGTGCTGCACGACAGAATATAGGCTGCTAGGCGTTATGAGAAATATAACCACAAATATATATAAGAACCTTTTTAGTAACATTGCTTACTCACAGATTAGTCATTCTTATAAATGTGATCGGCCCATACTTTATAATGGTTGAGGCAGTTGAACTACCGGCAAGATAATATGTATGATAGAAACTGACACTTTCACCTTGATTAAACCAACGCAACTAACTGCAATGACTACAAGAATATATGTTTCTATAAGTTATTCTATTAAAAACTTGTTAAAATCATTAAAATAGATTATTATCTATATAGTTTCAACATCACTACAGTTATGTTATTGTCTGCCATCCTAGGCAATACCTAGCTAGAACAAGCAATATTTAGGCACGGAGAAAACATGACTGACACTCAACAACCATCTGAATTCACTAAAAATAAGACAAAAAGACTTCCAGCTTCAGTGATCAAAGATATTGAATTAAAGAACCATGCAAGACGTTTAGCTGGGCTAACAGCGATCAAGATAAAAGTTAGACGATGTGCTTCTTGCACTCAACTTTTTGAGTCTGCTGGCAATAGAAATTGCGGGTGTTTGAACCGTTCTACTGGCTACATTGCTGGGCGTGAAATCATATAATTTTATAAGAACAAACAAATTAATTCTAAAAAAGCGTGGTCCTTGATCACGCTTTTTACTTTTGTCTGTTTTCTAATTCCGTCCAACGAGCGTAAAGTTTTTCTACTTTTGTTCTTGCTTCATCTGTTTTTTTTGAAATTTCTGCTAGTTTTCTAGAGTTTGACACAACTTCTGGGAGTTCTAGTTGAGATTGAGCGTCCTCAAGTTCTGATTCAGCTTCTAGTATTTTCTCTTCCATTTGATCAAACTCTCTTTGATCCATATATGAAAGCTTCTTTTTTTTCTTTGCTGATGGATCATCTTCTGATGTAGCTATTTTTGCGTTTTTTTTTGCACTGTTTTTCTTAGGAGACGAGTTCATGGTTTTAAACCACTGAAGAAAGCTGGCGTAGATGTGCATGCTTTCACGCGACACACCTAAAAACTGCTTACAAACATTTTTAAGCATATAACGATCATGGCTAATTAAAACAACCGCCCCCTTAAATGTGCGAAGGCTTTCTTCTAGTACTTCTCTTGTTTGTATATCCAAATCATTTGTTGGCTCATCTAAAAGAAGTAAATCCGCTTCTTGTAGCATTAATCTAGCAATGTAAACCCTAGCTTTTTCGCCACCTGAAAGGTCATCAATCTTCATTTCAAGTTGTTTTACTTCAAACCCAAACCTTTTAGCCCAAGAAGTCACATGAATGATACGATCTTGAAAAACAACACTATCCCCACCTGCTTCCGCTAAGGCTCTTTTTAAGGTGACACCAGTCGGTAAAGCTTCTCTTTGCTGATCAAAATAGAGAATTTTTAGTTCGTCGGCGAATTTAACTTTTCCGCTCGTTTGTTGATGTGCTTTTGCTAACAACTTCATCAATGATGTTTTACCACTACCATTACCGCCTAAAATAGCGAGTCTAGACCCCGGGTGAATCACCAGTGATAAATCACTCCAAAGTTCATCGCTATCATATCCAAAACCAACATTTTCTAGCTCAACAAACTTTTTAGATTTACGTTTGGTTCCATCAAAATCTATCTTAGAGCTTTTTGTTTTTTGACGATCTTTTACTTGTGCCAACTCTTTTTTGAGTTCATGTGCTCTGTCTATTCTTCCTTTGGCTTTTGTAGATCTCGCCTTTGGACCTCTTGATAACCATTCGTCTTCTCTTCGCACCTTATTAGAGAGGGACTCACTATAAGACTGAAGGTTATCTAAATATGTCTCTTTTTGGTCTAAAAAACTGTCATAATTACCTTGATGCCTAATCATTCCGCTTTGGTATACTTTGTCAATTTCTATGACTTCACCACAAACTTGATTTAAAAATTCTCGATCGTGACTCACCACCACCCAAGCAAAACGTGCTTGCTTCAATAAACCTTCAAGCCATAAAACGGCTTTTAGGTCCATATGGTTTGTGGGCTCATCTAACAAAAGTAATTCTGGCTCAGCTAGCAATCCGCAAACTATTTGAAGTCGTTTTTTCCAACCTCCTGAAAGGTGGTTGACGGTATCATAAGCATTATCAAACCCTGCCCGGCTTAATAAAGACTGAGCTAAAACTGAAACACTGACATCAGCACCTTCTAACCCTCCAAAATCTCTTAGGGCACAATCAATAATAGTTTGAGTCTCATCAAAATCGGCATGTTGTCTTACTAAGTGACATTTAAGGTGCTTTCGTTTTGAAACCTCACCTTCATCAGCTTCTACTTCTCCAGACAAAATCTTCAGTAAAGTAGATTTACCGTTTCCATTACTTCCAATCAGTCCGACTTTATCACCTTCAGACAAGCTAAAATCAAAACCGTCAAAAAGTACTTTCCCAGAATAAGATAACTCTAAATCTTTACAATGTATGAGTGGAGTCAATGAGGACCTTTTTATGATTGTTTTTACAATTTAATGATTCATATAATCTAGAAATTCTCTAGTCTTTAGATCTATCTTCCCAAAGCAATCAGGGCTAGTTGATGTAAGAGCATAAATCACACCAAGTAGATTTTTCAATCCATAAATTCCCATCAAGACTTATAAAACCCATCGTCTTTTCTTCGTGTGTGAATGGTGTGCCACGCCTCACCCAAGAATACTTTTCCGACCTCTTCAAGCTCTGGTATTTCTCGATTTCCTTCTTGTTTAATGACAATATTCAACTGTTCATAACTCTGACTTGTTGATTTTATATCACTTACTTTAGACATCGCTTCTGCAATCGTAGCAAAAAACACAACGCCGATTTTTTTTTGAAGATCTACTTCTCTATTCGGCTCAAAACCATTCGGGTTTCTCATCTTAGGATACTCACCGATTTTTTCTGGTTTTTTCTTTTTGACGCCCTTTTGCTGATTGGTGGGGATTTTTGATTTCCCCGACCCAGTGCGACCTGATTTTCTTTTGCTGGACTTCCTACCTCCGGAAGATCTTTTTCTTCTACGTTTTTTACCACCACTTGTTGTTGTGGTTGATTTTGTTGCCGCTTCTGACATTACCTTAACTCCAAAATCTTAGGTATGAGATCCACTAATTCACTTGGCCCAAAATAATGAGGGCCCGCAAATACCGTATAGTGATCCTCAACCGCCCATACTGCTTCTTGCCTTTTAAGTTCTTGAAAAGCTTTGCGATTCGTCTCAACTAAAGCTTTTTTAATCACTGGTTTCATTTTACCATGACGCTTCTCTAATGCCATCATAGAAGTAAGTGGAACACCAAGAGGTTGCCACTTTTCTGGTGGGTTCTGCAAAGACGCAACCACAGCCATCACTCCGTTACACCCTTGAACCAGAAGGTGTGCAGCAGTTCTACCTAACGAGTAACCGTAATTTGCATCAAAATTTGTGGGTGGAGCACATCTTCCTTCATAACCAAAAAAATGAGGTTGAAAGTTAAACTTTGAAGCGGATTTCCGTTCTTTAAGCTCTGTTTCAACCATCCACCCTAATAGCTTCTCTGTTTCAATTTTTGAGACCTGCACGTTTCCATGTGGATCTCTATCTGCAATCAATTGCTCTTGTACCGACTTTGGTAAATCTAAAAAAAGTTCCTTAGATTGAGCTTGAAGCCAAGTAGACACCAAAGAGATTTTTTTAGTTATTTCGGAGGCAGCTTCGAACTCTTCAGAGTATTTGCTCATCGCATCACTTAACTCTGCTATTAATAGTTGAACATCAGGCATAAATTCTACGATGCCTTCTGGAATTAAAACTAACCCATATTCTTTGCCTGATTTTGATCTTTTTTCTACTAGATCCACAAGATCACTTACCACTTGAGATAAAGTAGATTTATTTTCGTATATTTCTTCTGAAATCAGCACTTTATTTGGCTTGATATTTAATGCGACTTCTTGTGCAATATGACTTGCCGCTCGCCCCATTAACCTTACAAAGTGATAATACTTTCTTGAACTCAGAATATCTCTTGCGATATGACTTACCTGACCAGCATAAACCTGAGTGGCAGTATGAAAACCAAAAGTCATTTCTACATATTCGTTTTGTAAGTCACCATCAATGGTTTTAGGAACACCTAACACTCTATTTTTTAAGTCTTTTGAAGCAAAGTACTCAGCTAGAACCGCAGCATTCGTATTGGAATCATCGCCTCCAATCACTACTAAAGCATCTAATTCTAGCTTCGATACTGTGTTAGCAGCCATTTTAAGATGTTCATCTGACTCGATTTTGTCGCGACCCGACCCCAATAAGTCAAATCCACCAGTGTTTTTATAGTCTGCTACATGCGTCGCACTTAAGACAGTGGTTCTATTGTGAATAATACCACCGGGACCATTGAGAAACCCAACCATTTCACCTAGACAATCAAGAGCGACTAAACCCTCATAAAGACCGGCGATAACATTATGCCCGCCAGAAGCAGGACCACCAGAAAACACAACCCCTACTCTAAATTTCTCAGAAGGTGATTTTTCACACTCTCCAAGGCGAGATAATGATTGACCACTAGTGATAGGAAACAAAGTTTTTATGTCTTTACGAAAGTTTTTTGCAGAAACTATCTCAGGGGTATCTCCTTTTGATAATCGTGTTGGAACTTTCAAAGTATCAGGGAAACGAACTTCAAATTTTTTTCTTGCAAGAGAGAATGAATCCACAATGACTCCTAAGTTAAACGACTAGGTGAAAAATCACTTAATTGTTGAACCAAATATTCTTGTAATTTATCAAGATGCACCTTTTCTTGATTAGCAGTATCTCGGTGTCTTACCGTAACGGTTTGATCTGAAACGGTATCACCATCAATAGTCACGGCGAAAGGAGTGCCTATCTCATCATGCTTGCTATAGCGTTTACCAATTGACCCAGCGTCATCCACTTTATGAATTAAACCAACATCACCAAGTGCCTTCGCAACTTTTGCAGCCAATTCTGGATGGCCGTCCTTTTTTAGTAGTGGGAGGACCGCAACTTTATACGGTGCAAGCTTTGGATGAAGTTTTAGGATCACACGTTCTTTCTCTACACCTTTTGCATCGACACCTTTTTCAACGCTATAGGCATCGCACAAAAAGCATAAAACGCTTCTTGTTAGGCCTGCCGCAGGTTCGATCACATACGGCACATACCGCCAACCGTTCTTACCAGTTTCTGGATCTTGCTTTTGTTGATCAAAATAACTGAGCTTTGTACCTGTTGCTGCCGCGTGTTTTTTGAGGTCATAGTCGGTTCTAGATGCGACACCTTCTAGTTCATCCCACCCCCAAGGGTATTGATATTCTACATCGTAGCAATCATCAGAATAGTGAGCTAATTCATCTTTATCGTGTTGTCTTAACCTAAAGTTTTCAGGGTGATTTGCGAACTGTTTATACCAATTAATTCGTTCTTCCTTCCAGTAACCCATCCACTTGACTTGAGTGCCCGGTTCACAGAAAAACTCCATTTCCATTTGTTCAAACTCACAAGAACGAAAAATAAAATGTTCTGTCACTATTTCGTTTCGAAATGATTTTCCTGTTTGGGCGATACCAAATGGAACTTTCATAGACATGGACTGGCTAACATTTAAAAACTGCACAAAAATACCTTGAGCTGTTTCTGGCCTTAAATAAACTGCCGATGTTGCAATAGCTTCACGAATTGCTTTGAGAAGGTCTTTACCTTGCAAGTTTTCTTTTGCAACGAGTTCAGGAATTTTTTCCAAAGGGTCCACTGGGCCTAAACCTGTTTGAAACATAAGATTAAACTGGCGTTCATCAGAAAGATTTGGTGAACCACATTGGGGGCAAACGTAACCGCAATCACCAACCACTGATTCAATTTTTTGTTTTTTTTGTCCAGGAGGCTGAATTTGATAGGTTATTGCAGAACCAGCCTCTTTGATGGGTGCTTTGTCTGCACGAAACCGTGTTTTACAATCGTGGCAGTCTACTAATGGGTCACTGAAGCCAGCTAGATGCCCAGATGTCTCCCATACTTTTGGATGCATGATAATGGAAGCATCTAAACCAACTACATTATCTCTGTTTCGCACCATATTTGACCACCAAAGGTCTGAAATGTTCTTTTTTAGCTCAACGCCCAAAGGGCCATAATCATAACAAGACTTTAAACCTCCATAGATTTCACTGCTTTGAAAGACGAAGCCTCGTCTTTTGCACAAAGAAACAACACGGTTCATGATCTCAGATTCTTGCACTAGTCCACCTATTCATCTATTTCTAAACGTTGAAAAGGTATCACATTCAAATACGTCTGCCGAGTGGAAGAATCGTGATTTGAATGATACCATAATAGACAGATGCCCTTAAATAAACGACCACACGGAGATTACCCCGTTGAGATATATGTATTTAACTTTTAGTTTGCTTATCTTTTTAACTATTCAGCCTAAGCTTCAGGGGGAACCTGCATACTCCCATTTACTCAGTGAACCGACAGAACTCATATCTGGGTACTATTTACGTCATACTAAAATAACCAAAAATCAAACTTTAGCTTCTACTTTGAGACAATTTGCTTTTGATGAAAATAGCATTTTCGAACTCAATAGAGGTTTTTCAGATTTTATTGATTTAAGAAGACTTTCTATCGGCACAAAAATCACGGGCGAGTTTAGAGCGATGCCTTTATCAAAGGTTACTAAGATTGTCATTCGGCCATCAAAAACTAAAACCGTCATTGCAAACATGAACCTCACGAAAAACTGGGAGTTCAAATCTGTAGATATTCCAATCACAGAAAAAGTAAAGTCCTACTCTGGCGTCGTTGCACTTAGTTTTTGGGAGTCTGCACAAAAAGCTGGAATGAATCCCAATCTAATTGGTAATCTCTCTGAGATATTTGCTTGGCAAATTGATTTTGCAAAACAAGTTCAAAGTGGAGATAAGTGGCGTCTCTCAGTCACAGAAAAGTATGCCGACGATCAGTTTATTGGGTACGGACCTATTACTGCCGCCGAATATATTAATTCTGGCCGCAAGTATGACGCTATCTACTTTAAAAAGAACCCCAATAGCCGGTACGGTAGTTACTTTGATAGTAGTGGACGCAGTTTAAAAAGAATGTTTCTTAAAAGCCCTCTTAACTACAAACGTATTTCATCTGGCTTTAAACGCAAAAGATTTCACCCAGTACTTGGCTACACCAGAGCCCACAATGGAGTCGATTACGCTGCCAAATCTGGAACACCTGTAAAAACAGTTGGGGACGGTACTATTATTTCTATCGGCTGGATGGGTTCAGGTGGTAGAACTATTAAAATTAAGCACAACAGACGATATGCAACCGCTTACCTACACTTAAGAGGTTTTGCGAGAGGCCTTCGTAAAGACTCAAAAGTAAGACAAGGACAAGTGATTGGCTACGTTGGTTCTTCTGGTCTAGCTACAGGACCACACCTTCATTTCTCATTTTACGAAAACGGTAAATACGTTAACCCCACAGGAAGAAGGTTTCCAGCTAAAGACCCTTTACCTTCAAAACAACTTAGTAAATTTAAAAACATTGCTAATAATGCCAAAAGTACTCTTAAACCATGGAAAATATAATCATCAAAATACATGAACCCTGACTATTGTTTGCATTCGTACCCGGTACAACACAAATCAAACATTTTTGATCGTTTTTGTTTGTTCGTCATGCCCTTGCCAAAACCTTTATAGATATAATTCTTAAATGAAAACATTGATATTGGAGGTCTTTGCTCACAGACCTTATAAGAATTTGTCTTCGTGCATGGCTTAGTAGTAATCTTGCATTTTTTATTGTCTTTCTTTATTTGATAGATCATACGCTTCACAGCTATCTTAACACTCTCAGTGCCGTGAAACTCGCTACAAACGCCATCATCTCGAATACAACTCACCCCTAAAAAAACTCTTTTTTGTTCACCAGCATACTCGTCAAAAACTTGATTTCTCTTCATTTGTTTCTTAAGTTGGTCTAAATGCTTTTTCATTTGCTTTATTTCCTTCGGGGAAGGCCTAGAGTCTCTAGATAAAGCAGATGAACCAATAGTTAATAAGGTAATTAAAAAGAAATAGTGAAAAATTTTCATCAACAACTCCATAACAATCACCTGTTTTTTCGGAATATCTAGAATGCTTCTTAACCTAAATCTAAAACTCCTAGTAGTTAAAACGACTTACACACATCCTGAAACAACATAATACATACTAATGACTATTCATCAAAATAAGTAATTTTATAAATACTTGAAATGGCACTATTATTCACTCAGATAAGACTTAACCTTTTGGAGGATACATTTTGAAACCATCAATTTTAACATTACTATTTATCAGCATATTCACTATTAGCTGTGGTGATTTTTCAGAAAACTATTCCACATCAAGTAGTTTTGACGAAATCCCAGCATTTGACAGTAGCCCAATGTCTATTTCACCTATCGCCCCAATAAGCACTGAAATCACCAACATCACGAAAAACTTGGCTGATATACCTGAGATGAAGTTTACTCGTATCTCCATGAAGTTTGACCTATATTGCCACCACGACCTACAACCAATAAGCCACCACATTGTAAAAGGCAAAGAGCAGTCAACCATTTATATTTCAGTGTTTGAAAGCATTTCTAAGCTTGCAGTTCTTAGTAATTGTATAACAAACACTGAAACCGTTCGCATGATTGATATTCCGGGAGAATATTCAAAAGATGAATTGAAGATTGTATTTAATAAAGCAGCTCATAAGTCTATTCAAATGAGAACCACTAAAATATTTAAGACAAAAGACATCAATCTTACTTCAGTTGACACAAAAGACTGCAATGACCACCCTTCTTGCTTTGTGTCTTCTGTCACGCTACACATTGGTACTTCCGGTTGTTTAGATGACGCATTTGCAAGCTATAGCTACGAAATTGAAGAAAATAAAGTGAAGCTTTATGTTTCTGCTTTAAATATTGGAAATATAAAATCTAAGGGCGTGCGTTGTTTCGCACAAAACAAAGTGCCTGTAAAAATCATGCTTCCAGTAAAAACCAAGAATGAAAACATTCAGTTGATTAAGTATTAGAAGCACAAATCACATGTCACCCTCATAATCATGTAGGGTGACACCTCTCAGAGAGGTTTATATTTTATATTTCACACTGAAACCCAGATCAAACGAAAACGAACTTTTATCAATAGAAGACGCTTCTTTTAGGTCTAACAATGCATCTCCATCATAAGAAAATGAAAACGGCGGTACAGAAAAATCTTTTGATCCATGATCAATAATTGCAACCGGAACCCCTAAAACTGTTGTCAACCCAAAAGTGAAGTCTCTAAAGTTAAAATAGAAACCTATAGGCAAACGAAGACCTAGAACTCCTTTTAAATTTTCTACATTAGCTAGTAAAGTACGCTCCGGGTTATCACCTTGAACCCAATATGCGTTATAATCAATAAAATGTAATGAGTAATCCAAACCTAAACCAGCATCCACATGAAACTTAGATTTCCTCAAGTCTAGAACTTTATATTTAAAGTCGACCCAAAAACCCATTTCTTTATATTCACTTTGAGAAAAATACATTCTTGTTAAATCTAGATCATCCAATGGACCATTACTATCCAAAGGAGTGACCAAAGAATACCAGCCACCTATATCCAAAACAGTTCGCTTCACAAATAGGTCAAAAACCTCAAAAGCTAATTGAAAACCAAAAGATGGCTGCAAGTCCTCTAGAGCTTCCCACTGCCTTGATCTGGGAGATTCCTCAGAAAGGATACGAATAAAACCAGCATGGCTTGCTTGCAACCTTGCAATAAATGGATAAACAAACCCGCCACCTACTGCATACCTTTTTGGGCTATTCCATTTTGTGTTTTTGTTTTTTTGAGATTTTTTAGTACGTCGTTTTTTTCTTGATTTATCAATAAGAAGCCCTTGTTGATTTGGGTCTAACCCTAATCCCAATTTAATGTTTTCGTCTTTAATAGGTTTAGTAAGCGGCACTAGCTTCTTGCCTTCAATCAATTCAGGTTTTTTATTCAATGAGTCATCGTTGGTTTTTTTATCTTTTTGCTTTACGAGATCACCTACCTGTAGTGTTTTGAACCTACTGCCTCGACTTCGAATAAAACCAAACTTTCTACTAACTTTAGAAACAATATAGCAGGCAAGATTTTTATATGATGACTGCCTATATACACACACACGATCATCTTTTTTAAATGTGGATCCATTAAAGCGAAAAGTAACTAAGCGTTGGTCTTGATCAATAGAAACAATTCTAGCCGCTGATTTTTTTTTCTGAATTTCAACAGAAGTCTTACCCGACACATCAATATTAGTCTTATAACGATATTTTGGTGGTATTTCCCCTAACTCAACCTTCATCTTTAACTTTATAAGTGATTTTTTTTGGGATGAAAGACTTTCTAATAATATTGTAGATTCATTATCTGAAATAAAACCTACGACACCACAAACAAGAAGCTTTTTGTTACGATACAAACAAACAACTTGATCATCTTGAAGACCATTTTGAAGACCTTGATCTAAAACCATGAAAGCATGATCTTTAGAAAGGTAACTAACTTTTGCTCCAAAAGCTTCTAAAGAAAAAAGCAACAAAAATATAAAAAAATACTTTAAAATCTGACAAATCCACCAAATATAAATTGAAATACACTAACTTTAGTTTCGTTATCAACTGCAAAAGACAAAACCGATGCGTTTAATTCAACACCCGTGCTCCATTGGTCGACAATATCATGCCTATATAGGAGACCAACATCTAAAGTCAAAACAGAGCTTTTAACACTTGATAGCTGACTCAAGGTTTCACTTGTACCAGCATCAAAAAATAAGTAACTCATCTTAACAACCCCGGAAAGACTGTACTCATTCGTAAAAGTTAAAGACAAGTCTTCAGAACCAGTCTGATATTCTTTAATTCCACCTAAAAGGTGATAACCAACACCGATACTACCACCAATATTAATGACCTGATTATTAGTATAATCAAATTGAATTGGTATATCTAATAAATAAAAAAAGTCAAAATGTGGTTGAAAAACAAGGCCAGGAACAAAGGCAATCGATTGATATTCAAATTGACGTTGAAACGGAAAGTCCTGACTAGGCTGCACATCCAGCGAACCATAAGTTCCACCAACGAGAAGTCTGTAATCTAACATTTTCGCCTCTCCTCTGGAGTACGCAAAAAACGTAGATATAAACAATACACTTAAGAAAATATAGTTTTTCATGGCTTTGCATATCCGATGAGTTTGTCGATATCTTTATCTTCTGGGTCTAGGTTTTTTGCTTTTAGAAATGAAATACGTGCTGCTTTTTTCTTGTTTTGTTCTAAAAAAATCAAACCTTTAATAATTAATGGAGCTGCAAGATTAGGGAAAAGTGACGCCAATTGATTTGCTAGCTCAAATGAATCTCTGTACTTTTTATTCGTAAAAGACACATAGCTTCTCATGATCATTCTTGCCAAGCGGTTATTAGATTTTACCTCTTGTGCTTTCCTCTGTTTTTCTTCTTGTATATTATTCGGCTCTTCTTTTTTGTCTTTATTTTTTAAGTTCTCATCTACAACAACTTTCTCTAGTTTTGTAGAAAGATCAATCTTTCTAGAAATAAGGTCAGTAAACACCCAATTTTGTGGCTCATACCCTTTACTACTTAAACGAATGAACTTCCCTTTAAGTTTAGACATGGATATTTTTTTTGGTGTTTTTCCGTATACCTTGCCTTTGCTGTTAGGGCGTTTAAAATCAACAATATTAATAGTTGAATTAACATTAGTTTTTACTGCTACTGTTCGTTTTTTGCAGCCACTTAACAAAAGCACTTGAAATAAAATTAAATTCACTAAAAACAGAGATGTTTTCTTCATAAAACGTAAACCCTTCACCAAACAAGTAACTAAATGATTATATTATATTTTACTCTGATCATATGTTTTATTCAAACAATAAATAACAAGACACATTAACCGTAACCCTCTTTAAATTTTAACTAAACCCCCAACTCTTTCTTTTTTTTATAGTTGGTTTTTTAAAGAAGCTAAGAAAAATCCCGACCAGATAAGATAAATGAATTATGAAATAAAGTAGATACATGAAAAATCTAATTAAATTTAATCTTATGGTATATCTTTGTTTTGGCAGTTTAATACTTCCTTTTCAACTACAAGCACAAAAATCAAAACAAATAGAAACCAGATTAAAGATTAAGGATATTCTCTCAAGCGACATTAAAAAGAGCCTAGAAAGTGCTTTGCCGGCAGGTTACTACTACTTTAGTATTAAAGTTTCTTCTAAATCCCTTCAATCAGAAAAAAGTGTGCCTTACTTTCCTGGTCAAACCAACAGAGAGAATACAAATAAGATAACGCGTTCATCTATCCAACGATACATTAAGATGATCAGTGTTTTAGTAACCTTTGATAAATCAATTGGCAGCAAACAAAGACAAAACATCAAAAAGCTCCTCTTTCAAGAACTCGACTACATCCCAAAAAACAAAATAAATCTCAAAGAGGAAATTGCTCAGATACGAATTAAAGAAAAAGTCAAAAAAAACAATAACCAAAAAGAACAAAATAAAATTCTACAACTAGAACAACAGCTTATTACGAAAAACAGTCAAATTTCTAGACTAGAGAACAATATAGACGCAAAGAACGAGATTCAAAAAAAGTCAAAGGAAGAAAACACAAAACTACAACAACAGCTAACCAAAACTGAGCAAGAATTACAAACCATTAAATCAGGGAAATTTGATTCTTGGGGATCTTTTTTAAAAGTAAACTTTATTGAAATATTAAAAATCACAGCATGGCTTTTATCATTGATAATTGCATTGGTTGTTTGTTGGTTTGTTCTTTCAAAAATAAGCGACTTAGTCAGAAATTTCACGAAGATGATGCAAAGTATATTTGAACAAAAACAAAACGACTCTCCAAAAAAGGTTTTGAAGTCAGGCAGTAATATTAACCCAACAAAAAAAGAATCCAAAGAAAGCAGACAATTAAAAACACATGCAAACCTAGACTCTCTTTTAAAACACAAAAATAATCTGGTTCAAAAAATAGAAACTCTTACAAAAGAAAATGATGTTCATCTTCTTGAGTATATCGTCGGAGGACTTTACTCAAACGAGAAAAAACAACAATTCAAAGCTGTTCTTATACTTGAAAGCTTTCAAATTGAAAAAACCTCTGAATACTATCACCAGTTTTCAGAGGATATTCAATTTAAAATAACCACTATTCTTGATTCTAACAACCCTCACAAAAATATTTTAGCCGTTGAAGCTCTAGAGGAAGTCATATCTTATATCACTATAGCAACTTTAGATGCCTACAATAATCAAAAGGATCCTTTATTAAGAAAAAATCTACTAAAATCTAATCAAAAAAACCTGGAAGAATTTTGCAAGAAATCCCCAGCTCATTATACAGAACGCATTTTAAGTTACCTAGCACCTCAAAGAGCAGCATTACTCTTGGAAGAGCTAATGAACTCAGAAGATTTTAACTTTTCAAACAAAGATACCCAACAAGATATGTCGTTACTTCACTCAGATTTAGATACTAATATACTCGCATCCTATGAAAATTTTATTTCAAATAAAGAAAACGAAGCAAACGAAACGCAACTAAGACATTACCTCAAAATAATAGATGAACTAAAACAGCCATCTGTTGAAAAAATGATGGATTACATTGCAACTGAAAACCCAAAACTAGGCCATAAACTTCAAAGACATGTGGTTATATTTAGTGACTGCCTAAGGCTTGAAAATGAAAGCATTGAGAGAATATACAGTGAACTTTCAAACATCCAAGTTGCATTATGGATTCAAGAAGCACCCGAGCTATTTGAAAAAATCAGCTCATTCATGACTAGTAACCGTAAAGCAATGATCGAACATGAGTACAAAAAAGCTTCGCAGAAAAAAGGCAAAAGCCTTTCCATTCAAAGCAAAGTTATTCGTGAAGAAATCACAAACATCATGAAAAACCTAAAAAACAGCGATGAATTATTTTTAATAGAACCAAACATCCAGCATGATTTAAACAGACACAAGAAAGATCAAGAAACACTTGTGAATGAAACAACCAGACTAAAAATGACTGAGGACCTAGAACAAACTCAACCAGTAAATGAAGAAAATAATTTTGATGACGTCATATAATAGGAAACAACCATGAACGCTGCAACATTTATGGGCTTTTTAGCTGCTGTTATCATATTTATTATCTCTGTTACTCAGTCTTTAGATAACATCTATGTATTCTTTGACTTTAAAGCAGGGCTTTTGGTCCTCGGTGGCACACTTGCTGTTACATTTATTTGTTTTCCCATCAAAAGGCTCATTGTACTTTTTAAAGTCGTGTTCAGAAGATTATTTGGAAAAGATATTACTATTTACTCTGAGTTAATTGAAGAAATCTGCCAATACAATGAAATTTTCTTAGATAACCCAGTAGCATTTGAACAAAAACTAGAGTCTATAGATGATCTTTTTGTAAAAGATGCATTTCAAGCTGTGCTTTGGATTGACTCTGAAATAACTTTGGATCAACTCAGAGAACTACTGGAGCAACGCTATAATACTCAATCAGAACGCTACATGAGTGAAGCTGAGGTATTTAGTATCATTTCAAAGTTTCCACCAGCATTTGGTTTGATGGGTACGACACTTGGCCTCATTGCCGTCCTTCAAAACTTAGGTGATTCTGAAGGCCAATCTATGATTGGACCTGCAATGTCAATCGCCCTACTCACCACCCTATATGGTGTAGCTTTATCTAACATGGTACTTATCCCATTTGCTGAAAACATCACACAAAAAACCATTGAAGATGACATCAAAAGGCGAATTGCTATTGAAGGTGCAATACTTGTAGGACAGAGACTACCAACACTTTTTATTAGAGAAAAACTCAATTCATTTGTATTGCCAGGTGAGAGAAGCTATCAACGTTAAAAACAGGTGTTAAATCATGGCAATTAATAAAAAAGTAAGAAAACAACAATCAGACGAAAACTGGATATACTCATACGCAGATATGATGTCACTATTACTTATCTTTTTTATTATCTTTTTTGCAATTTCACAAAAAAACCAATCTGATGTTGAATCCTTCAAAGAAGCTATGAGCAAAGAATTTTCTGGTCGCGAAGACAGTAAAAGCAAAAAAAACATTGGTGTACCTAATAACAATAAAGAAGTACGTGCAGTAAAACTATTACTTGCAGCCTTAAACTTAGAGGACAACCCAAATACAATAGCAAAAAAAATATTTAGAGATAAAACAGATAAGAAAACCATCAAAAAATTACAAAAAAGCCTACACCAATGGGTCGATCAAAAAAATGAAGATTTACTGAAGATAGTAATCCCCTCTGTAAAACTTTTTCAGACTGGCTCCAACAAACTTACTCAAAAAAGCAAGATCATTCTAAAAGCAATCACAGAAAAAATTAAAAACATTCCAAACTCTTACTCTTTACACATCACAGGGCATACTGATCCAACACCCATTAAAAACGGTCTTTACAAAGACAATTGGGAGTTATCAACAGCAAGGTCATTAAGTGTTTCGAGGTTTTTCATGAAAAACGGCATAAAACCTGAGCGTATTCAAGCAATTGGCCGAGCAAGTTACGACCCTATCGCCCCTAACTTTTCAGCAGATGGTAAACCTATACTAGAAAACCAAGCGTTAAATAGACGTGTCACCATTGAAGTTAAAAAAAACGAAAGTAACTAACAAAAATGAAAAGATTAAAATCAAACTTACTTAAATTGTTATTTATTATTCAACCCTTAGTGTTTACTGGTTGTTTTTTTCTCATCGTGTATACCGCTTGGACAAAAGATTTACAGCCAAAAGAAGTCATGTTTTTCTTTCAAAACTTCCATAGCACTAACGCACATATTACCAACAACTTAGACGACATTTTCTCTAAAGACAAACAAACAAAATACATCATTAATAAGAACAACACAATTGAGATACAAGGACATAAAACCTTAAAAAGAAAATTAAAAATACAATCTATGATCTCTACTAGCTCACCTTTATTCAAAAACACCACTAATAGTTTCATCATGACTAAAGCTGGCGATGTGATTTTTTCCAATCAAAAGAACGTACAAACAAATAGTGTTTCATCATTTAAGTCTGTCCAAAGTTTTATACGCAACCCCTTGCAGTCTTATAGCTTCGTATCAAAGAAAGGTTTTCATGCATATACAACGATCCCAAGAACAAATTTGATTTCATTCAGCGAAGTCCCAGCAGACTTTTTTATAAAAAAAATAACCTATATTTACAGATGGTGGATTTTACTGCTTATATCTTTCAGCACAATCATCACGTACTTCAACTACCTTGCCGCCACGAGAACCAAGCATGTTGTTTAAATTTTTTATTTTAATTGTTACCGGCATACTGTCGCATTCAAACTTATTTGGGAACATTGAAGTCATATCGTGCAAGGGAAACATTCATATTATTGGTGCCTTTAGCCTAAAAAGCTTAGACGTTTGCCAAAGAAAAAACCTAAACTATGGCGATCTTATTCAAATGAATCAAGATTCAATTTTAAAAATAAAACTCTCATCCAAAAAATCTAAAAGCAAAACTCTGGAATTTAATGGCCAAACCATTATAAGACTATCACCTCAGCTAATCAAAGAAACTTCTGGTAAAACCACCTTTTTAGAAAACACTCAAAAATTTTTAAAGCAGTTTAATGATGACAACACACCTCAAGAATATTCTTTTTGGTCTGATGCATGGAATCAAGATATGATGATGTCAGTTAATAATTTTTGGTTAGACGAACAAAAAAAGTTTAATGAATTCAACAAATCAAAAGAACCAAACAGTGTCTATTTGCAAAAAAAACACAAAAAAATAAAATGGATATACCCATATAAAAACATGTCTTTTTTATCTTCAGGAGATGAACTTCAAGTTAATCTTTCCTGGCAAAAGACATCCTCTATAAAAGAGTACTATGTTTTTATTTGGCAATCGAATCAACCAAGAGGCGTACCCGTTATTACCACTCAAGATAATAACGCATCACACAATTTCTCAGCTTTTAAAGGGCATTTTATTCAAGTAATGAGCTCAGACATGAACTACCAAAGCAATGTCCTCAAGATATCAGGAAAGAAATGGACTGAATTTACATTCATTCAGAGCCAAGACAGCTTAGAGATACCATTAGATAAGTTTTTGAACAAGAAATCGCCGGTTAATCATGCAAATTACTATTCTGATCATTCATCCATTGACGTTGTCTTTAGTGGTCAGATAGACAAAGGATTCGAAGCAGACTTTCATATCGATTCAAAAATCATAAAACTAACTTCATTAAAACCCTCAAAAAAAGTAAAACTCTCTTTAGGTTGCACTACTTATGAAATTTCAATGTACTTCAAAGACAAACTTATAAAACAACTTGCCGACCAAAGAATCTGTATTAAAAAAACATCTGATTTTAGAGGAAATTCATCACGTCACCATATTTTTCAGTAGTATCGACTTTGACTTAAATCCCCTTACAAGAGCACAACCTTCTAAATGCAGGCAATGAGTCTGAAGCATTCGTATTAGGACTTGAAATTCTGTAGGTACTTCCACTTGAAGGAAACAAACCACAACCAACTCCCCAACCACTTGATCCAGTAAAATCAAGACCGCCAGCTTCTGTCAAAGGAGTTTTGCCAGATATAAAATCCATAGTAGCAAGACACTGCGTACCGCCTATGGAATCAAGGTGCCCAACTCCATAAGTTCCTTTTGTATCAACAACAGCAACCCCGATATCATCAACGATTTGATCACAAACTTGCTGGCATGACTCCCCTACATTACCAAGAAACCACCAATGTTTTTGATCATACAATCTACCTATACAGTTACCAAATGAGTCTTTTGGACAAGGAGCTGTTACAGTAATACTTGTATGCTCTTTGCTTACATTTTCAATCTCAACAGACAACAACCCACTAGCAATTTCATTACCAAAAACAACCCCTAAGTCATCAACTAAAATAGGGTCTTGTTCACTGATTACCTCATATTTTATGATATGGTTTTGAGTAATATATGCATGATCTACTTCAATTCCATTCGTCAATTCTCCGCGTAAGTGCGGCTGAAAGGAATCAATGACTGACATTTGATAACTCTTACCAAATGTAAACTCAACAGTTGCTCCATAGTCAAACTCAAAGCTTGCTAGCGTCTCTGGAAGAACATTTACATTTGAGCTTGCAGTATATTCCAGTTCTCCTGGAGCATTACTTGTTAACTTGACCTCTACTAAAGAAGTTGAGGCTAATGAACCAGAGGTTGACAAGACACCTCTTTGATTATTATTAAAACTAACAATATTTGGTTGATTCAAACCCTGCACAACTTCCCAGACATAAAAATTTGCAGTATTGGTTACAGGAACAGGGTCGCCACAAGTAAATGTTTTAAAGACAGAAAAGTCAAAGTCTTTACCCATTTCAAGTGAGTTAACATCAGCTTGTATTTGAATACCAACTCTATGAGGAGCTAGCACTTCAACTTCAGCATTAGCTTTGTGCTCTATGGATGTAATAGGATCTAAATAAGTTGCTTCAATTGTCTCATTTCCTTCTGCTATAGCAATCAGAGTTCCCTTTTCTCCATCCTTCTCTTCAAGCTTAGAATTACTTGCACTCCATTGGACATCTTCATCATTTATCTGTATCTGTTGTCCATTGGTTAAAGTTGCACGCACCAAGTACTGAGCTTCATCAACACCACAGGTTATTTCTAAGGGATGAACCAAATTAGTATTCTTTGGAAAAACATGAATGCTCTCAACTGCTGCTTCTGTTACTTGTACCTGAATTTCAATCGGTTCATGCCCTGGGTAACTTACTTGTAACGTCGAAGATCCAATTGCAATAGGTTTTAATATTCTACTATTGGTATCTCTATCGTAATCAAATGTAAAAAAAGATTGGCCTTCAGGAACAGACACCCAAGAAGATCTATATGTTATATTTACTAAACCCAAAGAAGTTTTTCCTATAAGTGGCAAAGAAAGCTCTGCCCCTAAAGGTAAGATGATTGATGTATTAATCTCCAAAGATTCTACAGGTGCACCTGTGTCTATAAAAACTTCTTGCTCCAGAAACTTCCCTTCATATGAAGCCCTTAAAGTTACCAAGCCTGAAACGAGAGGTTTAAGAAGCATTTTTTGAGTGTCAACATTATACTCAACTTTTGCAGCCCAGTTTGGGGACACTTCCCAACTAACACGGTCCGATATATTACGAGTAGTATTATCAGAGTACAACGCCTGCAAGTCTAAGTTTGAGTCAGTACCAACAACTACTCCACCTGGAACTTCAACTAGCTCAATGAATTTCAAAAAATCAGGCCCTGTCACCTGAATATCAAACTTTTCTAAATGATCCTCATAAGCTAACTTTAGAGATCCTGCACCAGACTTTACCGCTTTAATAAAAAACTCATCATTAGAACTTTTAGAAACAATAAAATGATCATCACTATTATTAGGTATAAGTGTACTGGAGTTTGTGATGTTGGTTGAAGTTCCATCTGGATAGAAACCTCGAATTGAAATGGGGCCAATAACATCATCTAATTTCAATGTGCCTTTTTGTTGACTCAAGGCAACACTAACAATACCAGAGTCAACTACTTGAACATCGTATTCATATGACACATCATGTTTTTCCCATGAAGCTGTGATTTTAACGGCACCAATACCTATTGCCAAGAACTTTCCTTTTGCGATTTCTTTAATAATCTCATCACCTGAAACACTCCACACGAATTGATCGTTTGCCAAAATAATTCGTTGTTGATCACCAAGGGCGTAATGTGCATTTATTTTCACATCAAAATTCTGACCGATGGTTGCACTTTCATTACTTATATTTGAAGTTGTATTTTGAAGCTCCCACTTCTCAGTGTTGTCTCCATTATTTGAAATTCCTGCAAGTATATTATCATTGGAAGCTTCGCTTAATGAAATATCTGGCTCCAAAAATGAAGTGCTGCCTTGAGAGACTTGACTTTGTGAAGCTTGGTCACAAGCCAAATGACCTAAGGCAATCAGTGCTATACCGACCCTTAATATTATCAATTGAACCAATTTGAAAGACATCACAGAAAACCTTTTCCCTCTTCATGCTATATAGTTCGAATATTTACTCAGAAATAATGAGCTCCACCGTTAACACCTTGTATTCTTTTATTAAATAGACTCTCTTTCATTGAAGTATTCAAACACCCTCAATAATTAACTACACCTTCAACTCAACCAACTGAATTTACAGACCTTTTAATATAGAGTTGAGAAAACCAGATTTATACCGAAAACAAACATAATATTATTGTATGTTTACAGGAGATTCCCCACATAAACATGTTTTCTTTTAATTACAAATTTGCATATCTTATCTATTGCTTGTCAATTGTTGTCTTTAGCACTGGATGCTTAGATTCTAAAAACGTAAACCCTCATTCGACACAACTAGGAGCAACTGAAAATTCTAATGTTACAAAGGATTTTGGTGTCCTTGATTTGCAATTAAAAATCAATCCAGTAGTGATCGTTGCTGGCAAAAATAGTGCCATTCAGTTAGATGCGATCTACTTAGATGATTCAACACAAAACATTACTAATCTTTCAATTTTTCAAGTTTCTGATGGGTCTGTTGCGACTATCATTAAAAACGAAAATAACGACACTTTAATTCAAACACATAGACAAGGAACCGTTTCACTTACGGCAAGTTTTGCAAATATTGAGAAAACCATTGACATTATAGTGTTACCAGAAGAGTTAAACGAGTTAAATATACAATTACCGACTCAAACTTTTTATAGCGGAAATCGTATCCAAACCAAATGCCTTGGTATTTACACAAATGGAATCGTTATTGACCACAGTTTAGATTGT
Source organism: Oligoflexales bacterium (assembly GCA_023301465.1). GTDB lineage: Bacteria > Bdellovibrionota_B > Oligoflexia > Oligoflexales > JALZUQ01 > JALZUQ01. The sequence goes on along the minus strand of JALZUQ010000046.1, from coordinate 2,218 downwards.
ATTTGGTCTTCATCAAACTCAAGTCGTTTAAGCGTAGATAAAAATACCAGCATCATCTCGCTCGACTTACTCGAAGCGGGGGATGCAGATATTAATGCAAGCTTTCAAGGAAAATCAACTAGCACAACATTGACAATCAATCCCCCCTCTTTTGAATTTCTTACGACAGAAGACCCAATTAAAACAATTGCACTTGGCTCTAGTGCACAATTAAGTATGAGTGCTCATTTTAGTGATCTAAGTGTTGAAAACGTCACAGATATCACAGAATATCAAACCGTAAATGGTATTGTTTCTGTGAATTCAGAGGGGCTCATTGAAACAACCACTCTTGGGTCTGATACTATCAAAGCCACATATAATGGTAAGACCATTGAAATTCAAGTCAACGTCATTCAACCAACGATTAAAAACATTGCTATAAGCCCCACAAGCTTAACAATTGCTAACGGACTAAGCTCTCAACTAACACTTATCACAACCCTTACAGATAATTCTCAACAAGATATGACCAGTGCAGCTAGTTGGTCGTCACTAAATACTGGAGTAGCATCTGTTAGTTCTTCAGGTTTGGTTTTTGCCAATAACTCCGGCACTACTAGTATTCAAGCAAATCTTAATGGCTTCACTGAAAGCATCAATATTATTGTTGATCCTATTCAACCTGTTTCTTTGGAAATTCGCTCAACAGTTTCACCTTTTGAAGCAGTCGATTCAATTTCAAAACCTGCCGGACTCACAGAAACTTTTACGGTATGGGCAAAGATGACCAATAACAGCTTTCAAAATATCACAGAAAGTTTTGGATCAGGTCTTAATATCACGGTCAGCCCCAGCACTATGGCTAAAATCTCAAAACCGACAGTAGATGAAATCACACTCACTGCTGAACAAGCACAAACGGGCATGATGAACTTACTGTATAAAGGTGTAAGCTTAACATTTCCACTTGCTGTTTCAAATTCAACATTAAATAGTATTTCCATTCAGGCTGTAGACAATGACACTAATATTGATTTAGGTAAAATTGAAACCTTTCAAGTATTTGGAACCTTCTCAGATGAGGCAGTTAACCCAGGACCGCACCTACTTGCAAGCAACCAAGCTTTTTGGTTTATCAATTCTTTTTCTGGGATTGAACCTCCTGCTTATGTTGATAACTCCACGGATCATGGTGACGTTCAATCACTAAGGGAAGGTTCATTTATACTAAATGCTAATGTAAGTGGTATTCAAGGCAGCCTATCAATAAATGTAGGCCCCGCTGTATTTGATGATATTATCCTAACAGATATTTCAGGTGGCCCCTTTGATCCAGAGTTTATATTTGAAGAAACGCGTACATTTGAAGCACAAGTACAACGAACTGATGGTAGCATTGTCGATTTTCACACGACTTGTGCAGACTATACTCCATCTTTTACTTTTGATTATAGTGGCACCAACAGCTTTAATCGTTTTGGAAATATATTTGGAATCGTTTCCAATACATTGTGCATAGATAGCAGGATTGTTATTGAAGGCACGGAGTTAGGCACTGGATCATTTACACCGTCTCTTACATCAAATACAAATCCTTTAAATATTGTTAACGCTCAAACACCTCTAAACTTCCATGTGAAAGCAAACTGTCCAAGCCCAGGAGTTCTTTTTGGAGAGATAGGACAAACCTCAAATGGAATTTGTTGGTTTATGGATCAAACATTTGCTGGAGATCAAAGTTGTGCAGATATTTGTGGAGCACAATCATTATCAGATCACGCTGCAACTAGGTTTTTTGTGGGTTCTGACAGAATAGACTCTTCTCAATGCCTCGCTCTATTAAATTTACCCTCTATACAATCAGGGCTTGATGCAGGATTGACTATTGGAGACATGTCTAGCTACGACGCAAATGCTTCTCAAATAAACGATCAAGGTATCGGCTGCTCTTTTGTACAAGCTCTCGGCGGAGACCTTGTTCCAAGAACATTTACTTCAGATTCATCTGGCTCAGCTTTGCCAACCAGCTCGAATGCTAAAGACATAAATCATTATAGAGTATGTTCTTGCCTATAAAAACTGAATACTAAACATCGTAAATTGAGCTTACTGCAAATGATATAAAGCCCATCATTCTCACTTTGGCCAACCTACCAACAATTGCTGACTAAACACCTAATATTAAACATAATAATTTTCCCCTCTTAAATAAACGCAAAAAGTGCCGATAGCAGTA
>JALZUQ010000045.1 GCA_023301465.1 Oligoflexales bacterium | reverse complement strand
AGCCCCTTTAAAGGGGCTTTTTTTATCATTGAATATTTACTTAAACTATAATTTCACAGCTTCAGCAACTTCATTATTTCCCTGAAATTCGAAAACTTGTCTATGAAAGCTTTCTTTCACAATCGTTTTAATATGAGAAGTAACCTGTAACCCGATAGATGCAACTGGCTCAGACTTTGAACCCATGTTTGCTAATGAAACTTGTTCTACATCAATATTTACTGTGTAACCCCAAAGAACAGAGATATCACTTGGAATAACAGAAACCGTGGACAAGAATTTGCCTTTTGATTCATAGCTACCACCAAATCGATGAACTGCAGTATAAGTAATATCGTATACAGTCGCACCAAAAAAGTTTTTAGCATAGAGACGGTAGCTTCTATTTTTTAAAGCTGAAAAACCTTGTAGCTCATATGCATTATCTACTAACGAAGGTAATGCATTAGCATAATCAAACTTTTGATTTAATACCGGCTTGTTCGCAGCAATCATCTCCCAAGCTTTTTTTGCAACATTAACAATTTTTCCAAGTAATTCTTCAAACTCATCATCAGACATTTCAGGCTTTGCTTGATCACCTTCATCTAATCCTTCATCGTATTCTTCATCGTCATTTTGTGACACAAATGCAGTTGATTGAGTTAAGAATGCATTATAGTTATCAATTTTTTTCTGAACCGATTCAGGTGTTTCGACTTCTTCTAAGAAGAATTGAACCTCATCATCAGCAGAAAAGCCCATGACAGACTGGCTTGAAAAAAGCATAGCAGCACATACAAAAGTTAAACCAATGAAACTTTTTCTCATAATTCCCCCCCAGGATTTAGTTGAATACCTAAACCAAGAGTCGCAAGGTCACTTTATTTGGTCAATTAGATTTTTCAAAAAATTCGATAAAAAAGCTTTATTATTCAGATAGCTATCTGGAAGAAATTCAGACATCTTGCGAATACGTGGCAAAAAGAGGAAATGTATCAAGGCCTTAAAAGATTCTTGGTTTTTATTTGAAGGAGTAACAGGTTGTTTGGGTTTTAACTTATGTACAAAAGCAGAGATTGATTTTTGTGTTTTTGCCAAATCATTATTTTGAATATCAATAATATCACTAGATAACTCCACAATTACACCTGCGTCAATTCGGAAGATTCTTAGTCTTTTTTTACTACGAAAGAACAAGTGGCCATTTAATGGCATTGGAAGAGTCCACCTTAAGGCCGACATTGCTTTTGTAAGCTCTAGTTCAAAAGCTGGTACTCTTGACCAGATAAATAAACGCATACGATCCAAAGCTGTTGGGCTTTCATATAGAAAACTAAAAAGCCAAGCGAAGCGCTTCATCCTATCATTTTTAATTTCAGGTAAAGCACTCAACAATGCATCTAAATTTGATTTAGGACAAAGAACTCCTGGGTTTTTAAATTTGATGTGTCTATTTTTTGTAAACTCGATTCCATTTTTATTCGACCGAGTCGTTAGAAGATTGAATTTTGACTGAGGAAAAATACTTACTAAAGGAACATTCTCAAGTTTTTGGAGCTGCAAAATAAAATCGAACTCATTAAGAAATGTTTTGATGACTAGACTGTCTGCAACACACAAGTATTTTAGTTGTTGTTTTTGGACGTACTTCAGGTTGGTTAAACGATTAACTTCTTTTTTAAATTGCATACTATACAAACAAGCGATTCGTTGACGATGCCTGTCAAAAAGCATGATATAACCAAATGTCGCAGGTTTTGGATCTGCAATAGAAACTTTACTTCCCATACGAACAAGTGATTCAATATCACATTGATCCGAAATCAACTCTCTAAAGGTCCGAATTTTGGTTTCTGCAATTTTTAATAATATTTTATCAAACAGGCCTTTTGTTAGTAGAGCATCTGCTTCAGCCCGGTGTGCTGTATCAACACTTGCACCTGTATACTCTGCTAAGCCACCTAGAGTTTTATGAGGAGAGTCGGGAAAGTATTTACAACCCAGTAAATGTGTACAAGCAAAAAAATTCTTAAAATCTTTCCCTGCTACTTCACGTGCAAAATACCGAAGGAATTTTAAATCGCCCTGACAATTATGACTAACAACTGGGTAGTCTTTTACAAAGTCAAGAAAATCAGGCATCACATCTGCAATGAATGGTGCATCTTTTACCATGACATCCGTAATTCCAGTAATCTTTCTAACGATTTTAGGGATACGCCTTTGTGGGTTCACTAATGAATAAAACCTGCCTTGAACTTCACCATTTTTAACAATAAACGCACATATTTCTGTGATGCCACTATGAGAAGGGTTTCCTCCTGTGGACTCTAGATCGAATAAGACAAAAGGAATATCTGTAATCGGTTTATCCAACCACTGATTGTCACTATCGCAACCAAAGGAAAAATTTTCAAGATAACGATTCAATGAATGAGTTTTCAATTATTTTTAACCAACCTAAAAAGAATGGCGGTAGAGTCATCATTATGACCAAAAGAAGCAGACTGAGGGCTGAATATTTTATTGGTTGTATTGTCTACAAGATCAGACATTGCTTGCTTCAAGTTTTTTCCCTTTATGATCTGAAAGATATCATCCATTGCGTGATGATCTGTCACACCATCGGTCATCAACACTAGCACATCATGCTCATTGAATTCTACGGGAAGTCCAACAGAGATATAAACATCATCAATTCCAAGTGCATTTGATAGCAAATGCTTCTCAGGGTGGGTGTTTGCTTGCTTTTCACTCAGCAGACCAGAAGCAACTGCATAAGAGACTGGGGAATGGTTAAGGGTCTGGTATTTTATTCGGCCTAACCTATTAAAGACCACAATAGAAGAATCCCCCACATGGAAAGTCCTCACGGTATTTCCTTCAACGTAAGCAACACAAATAGTTGAACCAGCACCAACGGCGAGTTCTTTTATTTCTTCGTGGATTTGCTCAATAGAGTATAAAATGGAATCAATGATATTGTTTCCTGATCTAACTTCATCTCTAAGTATGTCACATGCAATTTTTGATGCTCGATCACCACAGCGGTGACCACCCATTCCATCGGCAATAACTAAAAGACATTCCGTTTTACTTAAAGGGATAATGATTCCAGCATCTTGGTTTGGTTTTTCAAAATCGTGATTCTTGTGACAGCACGCTGATAGTTCATAAAAACTACCATCAAGATAGAATTGCCCACCATCTTGACGAGAGCACACCTTATGTAAAAAGGTCTCACACTCTAAAGTACGACTAGATTTTTTTGCTTCTGATCCATTCATATATCTTTATAATAGCACTCATATGAGAACTAAAGATTGTCGAATTAAGAAAAATAAAGCGAAAAGATAGTATTCCTATAGTCTTAGACTATTCCAGTTTATGCTTTCGAGGTGTTTAACAATGTGACTAGCGGTTCTGAAACGCTCTCTAATGAGAGTTCGTTTCAAGCCGCAGCAAATATACTTTACTTCTGGTTGTTGCTTTGAATAGAAACGAGCCCCACCGATACTTTCATAAAAAAGCTTAATAAGGTTGAACACATCTTCTGCAACCATTTCTGATAAAGAGCACTTCCAATGAAAGGGATCTAAGATCCTTATTGAAAATGAGAGCCCTTTTCTTTGGATGAGGATATTATCACCGTGTAAATCACCATGGTATTCTTTTACTTCATGAATTTGAGCAACAGCTTTTGCTAACGAAAGTAATAAATGAAGTGCTTCAAAAGTTTGTAAGCGTTTTCCGACTTGAGTACGAATAAACTCATTAAATGACACTCCTTCTACGAGATCAGAGATCATAAAAGTAATGGGAGTTTTTTTGAATTGAAGATCGCCCTGACTCAGATACTTTACAAGAACATCACACTCACGAAGTTTATGGAGTTTCTTGGCAAAGACGGTTGAGTTTTTTTGGTTTTTATTTCGGTGTGGAAAGAAGAATTTTGCAGCTCGTTCAATCCCTGTTTGGCGTTCACGAATCATATAGACTTCGCTTTCCCAGCCCTCACCAATCTTGGTAACAATCTCATATTTACCCTGCGACAACAGTTTACCGGGAGAAAAACTGAATTCTTCAATACGTTTGGAAGTTGTCATTGTGTAAATGCCTAAAATTGCTGATTTAATTCTAATGCCCTACAGAACAATAGATTTACTTTTTTACTTGAAACAAGCTTAACAAGCAAATAGTTTATGAAAGAACCAAGAGTTATAAGGGCATATACATGGAATCAACGATCAAAGAAAAAATCCAAGGACAGGTTACTGGAACACCAGTTTTTTTATACATGAAAGGAACCCCTAGTGCACCAGCATGCGGCTTCTCTCACGAAGTTATTTTAACCTTGAATAAACACAATGTTAAGTTTGATAGCTTTAATGTTTTAGAAGATTGGGATGTTCGTGAAGGTATCAAAGAATTTGCCAGTTGGCCTTTTATCCCGCAATTATATGTGGATGGAAAATTCATTGGTGGGCGAGATATTATTCTAGCTTTAGAAAAAAAAGGTGAATTGTCTCCTATTCTAGAAAAGCACGTTAAATAATAAATAAGTTTAGACCTCAAAAAAACTCAAAGGAAAATCAATGTCTGTAGATTATTCTTCTATGAAAGATGCCACGCGTGCTGTTCACGCTGGCTTAGTGAGCGAACCTGTAACAGGTGCCGTTATTCCACCTATTTTTCAAACCTCTACCTATGAACAAAAATCTCCCGGTAAACACTCTGGCTTTGATTATTCAAGAGGAACGAACCCAACAAGAGATGCATACGAAAAAGCACTCGCGGGTATTGAAAAAGCAAAATTTGGAATCTCTTACTCATCAGGCCTTGCAGCGATTCAGGCTGTTATCCAAACCCTAGAACCTCAAAGTGAAGTCATTGTTAGTGATGATGTTTACGGTGGTACTGGAAGGCTTTTTAGAAAGCTCTTTGCAAAATATGGAATCACATTTCACTTTGTTGATATGAATGACATTGAAAATGTGAAAACAAAGCTTAACGATAAAACAAAACTAATTTGGATCGAAACTCCAACCAACCCACTGCTCAAAGTCGCAGACATCAAAAAAATATCAACCGTATCAAAAGCTCATAGCTCAGACATTATTGTTGTTGTAGATAATACTTTTTGCTCTCCGATTTATCAAAAACCATTAGAGCTTGGTGCGGATATCTCTGCTCATAGTACGACTAAATACATTTCTGGGCACTCAGATGTGATTGGTGGAGCACTCATGATGGATCGTGATGATCTCCATGAAAAGCTCAAATTTGTTCAGTTTGCAGCTGGATCAGTTCCATCTCCTTTTGAGTGTTTTTTACTACATCGCAGTATTCGTACTCTGCATTTGCGAATGGAAAGACACCACGTTAATGTTCTCAAAGTTTATAAGTTCTTAAAGAATCACAAAAAAACAAAGCAGCTTTATTTCCCAGGCGACCCAGATCACCCAGGACACAAAGCATACATGAGTCAAACGTCAGGTTTTTCTGGGATGATCTCGGTGAAATTAGACATGACATTTGACGAGCTTTCAAATTTCCTAAGTCACCTCAAGGTATTCAAACTGGCTGAGAGTCTTGGTGGAGTTGAGTCTCTTGTAAACCACCCGGAACAAATGACACACGCTTCCGTTCCAGAGGATCACCGTAAACTTCTGGGCATTGACTATTCTTTACTTAGGTTTTCAGTGGGTGTAGAAGACGGTGACGACTTAGTTGATGACTTAAGTCAAGCAATAGACAAAGCTTAGCCATAACCAAAACACCTAATCTTTTAGGCGGCTAATTTTTATAAAATAAAGAGTCAGAGTTTGATGCTTTGACTCTTCAGAAAGCTTAAATAGTGGTCCAATGATTGGGAACTTCACCAACCAGTTGGACTGCATTTTACTTTGATCAAATGAATCCAAATCAACTTGACCTACTCGGTAAAACTTATTTGTCTTAAGGGCAACGGTGGTTTGGAATAAGTTTTTTTGAGTGTCTGATATATCACTTCCACCTTTTTCTGATTCTTTTAACCTGATCTGACAGAGAAAGTAGTTAGATCTACTTGTCTTATCTATTTGTACAAAACTCTTAAAACCTTGGTGTAGTCTAGTTTTTGTCAAAACCGACTCATCGTTTCTTTGCTGGCTATCTAAAGTTAATGCGATAGACGCTTCTTTTTTTTCTTGGACAATGACTTGTGAGTTAAAACGACCAACTCTCGATTTTTCATAGTTTCCAGCCTTGAGGTCTTTATAGTTTAATCTGAGTAATTGACGACGCCCTATACTAGACAAACTGCTTTGATTAAACACCTCCACAATGGTTTCTACCTTGAATTTATTGCTACGAGGTATATTTGTCTTTTTTTGTATTTCCTTCTCTACAGTCACTAGCACTCTACTTTCTCCATCCTTTTTACTAATTAGAAGAGAAACAAAACCCGGTTTTAAAGCGATGATTTTAAACTGAGTTGAACTGAGAGAGAAAACATCTACGATGCCACGCCTGCTCGCTGAAATAAATACTTCATCATTGAATTTAAGAGGGTATTGGTCTCCTACCCTAATAGAAACTTCAGTGATGCTAGCAAATAATGTAGTTGAGCTAATAGCTATAAAAAACAAAATGGTTCGCATGGCATTCTTTCATGTTTTTGTGAACATTGGTGATATAATTAACTTTTATTTTTAAGATTTGAGATAACACTTTAAGTGGGATTTTACTGACAGGAATCTTCACAAAATAACTACCGACCCCTTCTAAAATATTTTTTTGATCTAAAGCGATATAGCACCTAGATTTTTTAACTAACATCTTTGAAGGTATAGAATTTGTCTTGCTTTTTTTTATGACAATATAAATCCCAGACTTAATATTTTGCAGCTCAGCAATGGATTTATTATATTGATAACCGAGCAGCACCAAAGCTAACATAAAACCACACAGCAAAATAACGCTCTCTTTATAGAGTTTTTTAAACATTTAATTATCATTTTTCATTATTTGTTTTTTCATTTTGTAATGATCATAGGTATACAGATAACTAATTAATTGAGAGTAATGTGAAATCAATCTTTGATGATATTTCAACCCCCATAACACCAACATAAAATAAATTAAAATTCTAATCATGATAATCAATCCTAAAAAAATATCTGGGTGAATCACCTACTTTATAAGAACGTGTATGGATTTTAATTTTATTAAAATATTTAGAACACCCATGATCACGAAATTCTTGACCATGGTTGAGAGAATAAACTTTTTTAACTCCGCATTTTACAAGCATTATTTCCTCATCTAAATTTTTTAATAACCCCTCACCGAATAGAAGCGCTCTTTGTATGCAAATCAGCAAAATAAACATCTCTACTATTAGGAGCATTTTCATCCGACAAAGATAAAAATATTTAGAAATTTCATGAAGGGAAATTAAAATGAATACTAATCTTACCTTGAAAAGGCATCCCTCTAAAAACAGATCCAACACAAGTATATAATATTACTGATAAATTACGATATTCTAAGATAAAACTTTTCTCTTCCGAAACATTACAAGCATCTGGAGTTATTAAGTAAATGCACAACCTACACAAAATTTTTAGCCTCATGATCCTGATAACAGGACTCAGTATTTCTTGTGCTGGTGATAATGTTACTGAAGAAGAATTTGAGGAAGGTGTTGGGCTTCCTACCAATATTACTGGAGCTAGCTTGGCGATGCAGTGTTCATATGTCACTAGTATTAATGAACTCGAATTTGGTCGTGTTGGATGTGCCATTATCAATGATGATAATGAAAAACTATCCATTAAACCAACAGAGTCTTCTGCAAAAATAAAAACCGCTGGCGACGAGTGGATAGATGCAAGCATTACTCATTTAGGTGCTGAGTCTCCTTATACATTTATCTTAGATGATAAAGGACAAATCAATAATATTTTTGACGCTACATTTGTTGACTATGAAGCAGACACTGAAATAGGTATTATCAAGTTATCAGCAAAAATTGATAGAAATAATCGTCAAGATTCATTTGAAGCACGAGAGTTTTATATCCATAGTGAAGCCGACCCAAACAACTTCATATGTAGTCAAGAAAGACCTTGCAACAATATTGTTTCTGCCATTCAGCAAATTCCAGTAGGTATCCAACATAGTTTTATTATTAAAGTTGCGAATGTAGGTATATATAAGGAATCGATTGAATTAAGTGATCATACAATATCACAGAATGGTGAGTTAAGCATTATTGGATATGACAGTGAATTTAATAATGAGGAAAATTTTACCATTGAACTTGATGAAGACAACTTAAGCACCGCATTAACTATTGAGAAAATTAAAACTAGTGCACCGGTTATTATTAAAAACATCAACATCAAACCAAATAAAATAGGTATTTCTACTAATGAATCTTCAATAAATTTTTCAAATATTTTTATCGAAGCAAAAACAATCGGTATAATGGCTATAGAATCCTCAATAAAATTTTCAAATATCTCTATTGAAGGCGATGCATCTGGTATAAATACAAGTGGATCCACTTTAAAAATAGGCAATAAACTATCACTTAAGAAGCTTGGATCTAATTCTGAGAAAAATGGGATATTTGTTAATGAATCTACTATATTAATTGAAGAAAACGCTCAAATAGAAATTGATAACTTTCACCTCAATCTTTGGTTAGTGAAATCCAGTCTTAGTGATTTCGTAGGACAATACAGTAATAAAATTATTAAATCAACGAATGCAGGATCGACTGCACTAGGTATAACTGAAAATACTAATGCGAGTTTTAGATACACAAGCCTTGACCTTCATAATTGTGACGCAACTTGCATCTCCGTCGATGCAAACTCTACTCTAAACTTTGATCCGCTAGCAATAGAAGGGTCTACTGAAGTACCAACAACGCTGAATATTCAAAATAAAGAGATAACTGATGAAAATAGTACTTTAGAACCAAATAAACAGATATTAACATTTATCAAAAGATCTACTGCTATTTTTGACTTAACAAAACTAACCAGAAACAATATACTACTTTGCAATAAAAACGGAGAATCAGCCCCGGGATTTAGGCTTGAAGCAAATGCAACTGAAATTATAAAGTTTCCACTTGGCGAAAACGAAACGGTCTCTGATTTCTTTTGCGATACGACGTACCATAATAATACAGATATTAGTAATAGGTTGTTTGTAAATAATAAAAGTTGTTTCGCTAATAATGGTCGGCAATCTATTGAAGAATGCATTGAATGAAATCAAAATCAGGAAATCATTTTCATCGTCTTAGCAAAGGTCGATTCACTTTCTGAATCACTAAAAACCAAAGATACACCATGAATAAAACCATTTTTATATTTTTTACCCCAAGCAATCCTGCCTTGTAATAATCCAGTTTGAGAAACTTCAAAGACCTCATCCTTAATTTCAATATTAAATATTAATGGACTCTCTGCACTTATAAAGTCATATAGAAATAAACAGACACCTGAATATGAAAAATTGAGAAGCTCTCCAATAACCTTCCCATAACTATCTGTTACCTCAGTCTTCCATTCTGCTTCCACAAGATACCTTTTGTCTTTTCGATCTAATTGAATTGATTCACGAAAATTTCTTACAGCAGCCAAAAGGTCTATCTCTGGTTTTTGAGAAGCTTCCATATCAAAAGGATCAATTTCGTAAGCATTGTATTGACCCAAATAATGCTTAATACTAATTTTTCTTTTTATGAGATGTTTTAAGTAATATTCATCTTTTAGCTTGAGTTTTGTCGTCGGGCCAATCATAATCTTAAATGACTCACAATTCCCTTCGTACCGTTGTGCTAAATTAACAGTATGACCAATAATTGACAAATCTACTTTATCATCATCACAAATATTACCAACCATTGCATGACCTGTATTGATTCCAATTCGAATAGGAAGACACTCTGGGTTGTCTTTATTCTCTACCCACGTTTTTGCAACGCTTCTTTGCATCTCAATAGATGCTTCCAATGCTTTTTGTGCGTGATCAGATGTATTTGTTCGCCTAATAGGATCATAACCAAAGTAACATAACAGACCATCACCAAGTGATTTATCCACCACCCCATCATATTGATGAACAATTTTACTTAAGAGGTTAAGACCACTTCTCAAATTCATAAATACTTCTCTAGGGTCCGATTGCTCTGCTAAAGTTGAGAAGCTAATAAAGTCCACAAACACCACACTAATTTCATGCTCGCATGGAGTTAAATCAAGTTTGCTTGGGTTTTGTTGTATATACTGAAGAACGTCAGGTGAAACCACCCCACCTAAAGCTTGTTGATACACTTGGTTATTAATTTCATTTTGAAAAAACTTAATAGCAAACTGAGAAATAAACCCAAGATTAATCATCACAAAAGGATGAAACCATTTAAACATGATTTGATACTGCACGAATATAAATATAGTAGCTGCAAAAAAGATTACATTAATGCCAAAATAACTCATCACGTTAAAACGAATGCTTTTTTGAAAAACCACCAAAAGAGATACAAGTAAAAACAAGATAAAGACTAAAGATTTTTGATAATCAGAGATAGAAATCCAATTATTTTTCATGACACTATTCACCACAGAAGCAATTGCAAATCCACCAGGAGTTTCACCGTAAGGAGTTCCTTTAAAATCTGCTGAACCAGTATAAAACAAAGGCAATATAAGAACGGTATCATCTTCAGCAATTGCTTTTGTTTTTAATGTTTTTTTCTTTTGAGAAAATTTCATTAAACTATGGATAGAAATAGACCTTTTTAAAAGCCTTTTCTGTGGCACCCAGTTAATAAAAGTCTCATGATTGAGACTCAATCTTGTTTTCTTAAAATCAACATGAACTTCTTTATTAGAAAACTGAATGTTTTTAACAGCAGTCAAACCAATATGAGGGATGACATATCCGTTAATTTCTTTAAAAGGTTTAATGTAACCCGGTTCTTTATAGTTTGCATTGCCTATCGCTGAAATAGAGTCTAAATAAAATGGATTTGCAGCGTACAGCTTCTCAGAACTAATTGTTTTTTCCGACCTATGGTCATTCACTGAGAATTTCCTCAACAACTCATCCGGCACGCTTGGAACATCTAAGTAATTTTTGGGGTTTGAAAAATCTGCTAACGTTGCAATTTTACATTTTCTAAAAGCATCTTGATACAGCTTATTTTCATTTTTATTTAATTTTAAATTTGCAAATTTTTTATCAATAATTACGATTCTTGGCTTGTTGTGGCATACGATATTTAAAAGCTCGAGAAATGTTTTGGATGACATTAAGTCTGGATCACCTAGTTTGTTGTATGTTTTATTATCCCAAACAAGGATAGAAATTTTATCGGTTAAGTCTACCGGGCCGTCTATTTTATCACGTGCCCACAGCGATGATGGAATGGCTATCTTGTTTTCTAAATCATCGTATAAAAATGACTTTGAATACATAGAAAACAAGAATAAAATGAGTACTGCTGTAGATAATTGAATCGTATATTTCATACATAGAAATCGGCATGAAATAAAAGTGAGTAAAACACCTAGTTTGTCACTTTCATAAATATCTCGATTTTTTTACTGAAATATTAACGAGATAAAAAACCTAATAAAAAGCAAAATATTTAGTATTTTTGCATGTGAGGAATAACACCTCGCACTCCACCAGCAGGATCATTCATATCTCCGTTTCTACGAGGAATCAAATGTATGTGGCAATGAAAAACAGTTTGACCTGCAGAGGCACCACAGTTCATTCCTATATTAAACCCTGTGATGGTTTTATCTTTTTTAATGATAGAATCTTTCATTTTATTGAGAAGGCTATGGTAGTCATTTAGCTCTTCTACAGTGAGATCAAAAAAATCTAAACGATGGATCTTTGGTATGAGCAATATATGATGTTTTGTAACAGGATATTTATCTTCTATTGCCATCATAGAATTGTTTTCTTTGATGAGCTCTGATCTTTCTAATGAGCAAAATAAGCAATGGCTTTTTGCCATGGTATCACCCCTTTAAAATTAAAAGTGATGCTGTCGAGAAAAAAAAACGAGCCTGATGGCTCGTGACTTTGTGATGAATGGCTCCCGAGGACGGACTCGAACCGCCGACAAGGTGATTAACAGTCACCCGCTCTACCAACTGAGCTACTCGGGAAAAGTGCCAGATTTCTAGTTAAACATATTTACAAGGTTTTGCAATATGAAAAGTGTGTGTAATTTTCAGTCAAAGTGGAAATGCTTTTACCCCATGGGTTTGAGGAAGCTATTATGCTGATTTCATAAGGATTGCACTCACCAGTTCAGTCATCTGATCAACATCAAAGGGCTTTGCAACGTAGTCAGTACCACCCGCATCATAGCCTTTTTTAATATCACTATCAGTAGAACGAGCAGATACAAAGACAATTGGAATATCTGAAAGAAGTGGGTTATCTCTCACCACCGAACAGATTTCGTAGCCATCTACCCAAGGTAGATTTACATCTAATAAGATAAGATCCACATGACCTATCTCTAACTGTTCTGACAATTCAAAACCATCAGCAGCTAGCTTTACTTCATAACCTTTTTTCTTGAGGATACGATCTAATGCACTACGCATGATAGGGTCATCATCTACCACCAGTACGGTCTTCGATTGAGACTGTTTTTTAATTTTACGAAAATCGCTAAGTTTTACAACTTTTTGAGACACCATTTTTTGTTTACGGATGTCTTCTAATTTCTTTTTTAAGTTTTTGTTTCCGGGCACGATTTCATCTCTTATATGCTTTTCTATCCTATCGGCTGATTTTCAAATTCCTTTGACAGAATCATACTGAGACGGCAAAATTTTCCATAAGCAACTGATATAAATAGATAAAAAAATCTATTTATTACATGTTTCGACGATACCTACCACCGACCCTATAAAGAGCTTCAGAGATATCACCTAAAGATGCGTGCCTTACAGTCTTCAGTAATTGAGCAAAAATATTATCCCCACTTACCACACAGGCAGTTAGCTCATCTAATGCTTGTTTTGCTTGATCTGATTGTTGACCTTTAAAAGTTTTTAAGCGATTTAACTGGTCATCTTTTTCTTCATAACTTGCACGGATCAAATCAATTTCTGGACGCACATACTCACCACTTAAAACTTGTGGGTTTTGATAAGTATTTACCCCAACAATTGGCAGTTCTCCAGAGTCTTTGAGGCTTTCGTAGTAAAGACTCTCTTCTTGAATTCGGCTACGCTGATACTGGGTTTCCATTGCACCAAGCACTCCACCTCGCAAAGATATTCTTTTGAATTCTTCACAAACTGCAGCTTCTACTAAGTCTGTTAATTCCGTCAAAAAATAAGAACCTTGATTGATATTTTCACAGTTATTTGGGCCAAACTCTTTATTGATAATCAATTGAATTGCCATTGCTCGCCGTACACTCTCCTCAGTAGGAGTAGTAATGGCCTCATCATAAGCATTCGTATGCAAAGAGTTACAATTATCATAAAGAGCAAGTAGAGCCTGAAGCGTGGTACGGATATCATTAAAATCAATTTCTTGAGCATGCAAAGAACGACCAGAGGTTTGAATATGATATTTTAGTTTTTGAGCCCGATCACCTGCACCGTACACATCTCTTAGAGCAATCGCCCAAATTCTTCTAGCGACACGACCAAGCACCGCATACTCTGCATCAATTCCGTTGGAAAAGAAAAAAGATAGGTTTTGAGAAATTTCATCAATATGCATTCCCCGTGAACGATAATATTCAACGTAAGTAAAGCCATTGGCCAATGTAAAGGCTAATTGCGTGATGGGATTCGCACCAGCTTCCGCAATATGATATCCAGAAATCGAAACACTGTAATAATTCTTTACTTTGTTTTTGATGAAATATTCTTGAACGTCACCCATCATTTTAAGAGCAAATTCTGTAGAAAAAATACATGTGTTTTGTGCTTGATCTTCTTTTAAGATATCTGCTTGAACGGTTCCTCTAACCACTTGAATCGTTTTTTCAAAAATTTTATTTAATTCATCAGGGTTCGGTTTTTTCTTATTTTGTTTTTCGAAAGCATCAACTTGCTGATCGACTGCAGCATTCATATACATTGCTAAAATAATC
Source organism: Oligoflexales bacterium (assembly GCA_023301465.1). GTDB lineage: Bacteria > Bdellovibrionota_B > Oligoflexia > Oligoflexales > JALZUQ01 > JALZUQ01. Next base: position 33,765 of record JALZUQ010000045.1, on the reverse strand, counting down.
GGAGCTGGGCCGTTGATAGTCATACTCACACTTGTAGAAGGATCTGTAAGATCAAACCCAGAATACAAATCACGCATATCTTGAAGAGTTGCAATTGAAACCCCAGACTCACCTACTTTTCCGTAAATATCAGGTCTCGAATGAGGCTGAGAGCCATACAGTGTTACACTATCAAAAGCAGTACTAAGACGTTTAAAAGAGTCGTTCTTTGTTAAGAAATGAAAACGTGTATTGGTTCTTACCGGGCCACCCTCACCAGCAAACTGTCTTTTTGGGTCCTCCCCTTTGCGGCGAAATGGAAAGACACCAGCAGTATACGGAAAAGAACCCGGAACATTTTCTTTTAGAAAAAACTTTGCTAACTCAAAATGGCTTTTATAACTCGGCAGGGAAACTTTAGGTAAATCAAGGTGAGATAATGTTTTGAACCTTGGCTCAATGACTACATCTTTGCCTCGTACCTTGTAAGTAAAACTTTGAGAACCATAGTTCTTTTGAATTTCAGGCCAGTTCTGTAAGTGAGTTTTTAATTCATCAGACAACTGGCTAGCTGCTTCTTCAGACTTTTGCTCTAGGTCTACACCAGCATACTCAGAAGCCACGTTGAGTGATTGCAAAATATGAGCTGCATTTGCTTGCTCTTCAACATTCTCATGATATTTTTGAATGGTCTCAGCTATTTCATATAAGTAGTTTTGACGAGAAGCGGGAATTAAAGACTCTCTTTGAGTAGACTCAACACTGCAAGGGCGTGTCTTATCAATATTAAAACCTAACTCAGCTTTCGTATTAATATGAGAAAGTAAATCACTATAAAGTGCGTTTACTCCATCATCATTAAAACGAGATGCAATGGTGCCATAAACTGGATATGCATCACGATGGACTCCCTTATAACGTGAACGCCTCATAGTGGTTCGAACGTCACGGATGGCGTCTAAACTTGCTGGTCTTTCGAACTTATTAATGGCAACAAAATCTGCAAAATCTAACATATCGATTTTTTCTAATTGAGTAGCTGCTCCATACTCAGCTGTCATGACATATAAACTGCTATCACAAACATCTAAAATACCAGTATTACCCTGACCAATTCCAGATGTCTCAACAATAATAAGATCAAGCTCATGAGACTGCATACACTGAAGAGCTTCTTTTGTAATGGACGACAGCTCTACACCAGAGTCACGCGTTGCAAAGCTTCTCAAGAAAATATTATCTGTATAGATTGCAGAGTTCACTCGTATTCTATCACCTAGAAGAGCTCCACCCGTTTTCTTTTTGGATGGGTCAATACAAAGAATACCAATTTTTATTTTTGGATTATCCACTACCATTCGCATTAAAAGTTCATCTGTTAATGAACTTTTACCAGCCCCACCAGTCCCAGTAATACCAAGAACGTGTTGTTTATGGTTTACTTCACTCAGTTGTAATGCACTAGAAGAAGCATTTTCAATGAGTGTGAGCTTTCTAGACAATTCTCTTTGCCAACTTGCACTTGATACTGGCTCATCTATTTTTTTATCGCACTCACGGATCATATGACCGATGATGCCTGCTAACCCGAGAGTTTGACCATCTTCTGGGCTATATATTTTTGTGATTCCTACAGATTCAAGGTCTTTTATCTCGTTAGGAGTGATCACTCCACCACCGCCTCCAAAGATTTTAATATCCTTACCGTGGTTTTCATCTAAAATTTCACGGATATATTTAAAGAACTCGACGTGCCCACCCTGATAACTTGAAATAGCAATCCCGTGAACATCTTCTTGTAGTGCTGCGTGAGCAATCTCACCTGCAGAGCGATTATGCCCCAAATGAATAACTTCACAGCCACGAGCTTGAAGCAGTCTTCGCATGATGTTGATACTGGCATCGTGGCCATCAAAAAGAGAAGTCGCCGTTACAAGTCGAATTTTGTTTTTTGGTTCGTAGGTCTCTAATTCTTGTCTGATATTACCTGAGTCTTTGTTCTTTGAGACTTCAACCATTGCCATAGCTCCTTGGGTGTTTTTTGCATTCTTATGGAAGCACAAATTCCAAACAATATGGTACTGACTATGGCGATTATTGCAATATGAATGAAGGCATAAAAAGCCTTATATTCTAGAGTGTTATACGTCATCCAATGCTTCTGTACGAAGAAAAGACTGCCAGCTGATAAAATAGCCAGCAAAAGCCACTTTTCGTTTTTGATAAAGCCTTTCAGAAACCCAGACTCCGCAATGCAGATGCTCATCATTAAGAGCATTGCATTGATACTTAAAACAATAGAAGCAGTCATTGCAATGGCAACATGACCATAATACTTTGTCAAAAAATAGTTCGTAACAAAATTGATGAACACACAAAAGAAGGCAATCTTTAAAGGCGTTGCAGTACGGTCTTTTGCATAAAAATACACCGTCATGACTTTGATCAAACCATACCCAATCAAACCAAAACTATAACCACGAAGAGCCGCCCCTGTCATTTGTACATCTAAATTAGAAAACGCACCTCTTTGGAATAAAAGAGTAATGATTGAATCACTCGTTAGAAAAGTGCAAACGGCAAAAAAACCCATAACCCATATGGTGCCTGCGAATGCTCGTTTAAATTGAAGTATAAATTTTTTGGGGTCTAACAAAACAAGTTTTGAAACCGTAGGCATCAAAGCAGTTCCAAGTGCTACCGCAAATATTGCTACTGGCAAATGAAAGACTCTAAATGCATAACTTAACCAACTCACTGAACCTTGTTCTAGTGCGGTCGCAAAATTTGTATTAATCACATTATTAATAGGACCAGCACTAGCAGCCATTGCAGCAGGGAGCATAAGCGATAGCGTAGCACTCATCTCTTTAGACCACCCTACACTAAGAGAGTTGATTTTTAGGTGTTTTCTTAAATTAAAGAAATAAAGCATCAACTGCAAAAAAGCGCCCAACACAACACCTAAAGAAAGACCAAACAATGGACGAGGCATGTATTTTTGATCAAAAGATGGATCTAAGAACGACACGCATAAATAAGAAAATAGTAAAATCCCAATGATATAACCAACATTAAAAAACACCGAACCTAGCGAAGACACAAAAAATTTTCCATGTTTGGTCAAAGCTCCCATTAATATTGCCGCGACCATAAAAATAGGAAGAATAACAAAAAGTACTCGACTTGCGTTCTTTGCGTAAAAAATGAATTGCGATTTATTCTCTTGAGAGACTGCAATGGTCGTCATTAAATCTACTAAAAAGGGAGCTAACCAAAAACCTAAAATACTTAAACCTAAACCAAGCAATAATAGATTACCCGTAAACTCATGAAGGAATTTTTTTTCTTTATCGCCCGTTAATTGAGAATAAGTTTTTGTAAAAGCCTGACTTAAGGCACCTTCAGCAAACATGTCTCTAAACAAATTAGGAATTCTAAATGCTACGAAAAAAGCTTCTGATATGATTCCTGTACCAAAGAACTTTGCCATCAAAATATCACGCACCATACCAAAGACACGACTGATCATGGTACCTGCACTAAAAAATAATGATTTCTTAAAAATCCCCATATTTATTAGAATAACAAATATAGATTCTATTCACCACGTAGATTCAATAAAAGAAGTTGAAATAAAGAAACTAGATACTTTTTTGTAGTCCAATTAAGTATGAAAAAACCCACAGGTCTCGATTCAACTCGTTTGATTCTCGAAAATCAATGATGTTCAACCCGAAGCTCTCGTAGGCAAAGGAATTCTCAACATTAAACTGAAAGCGTTCAATCTGAGAACCTAAAAACAGAAAAGTGTCTTGAGAAATTTCATAACCAACTTTACTACCAAATTGCCAAATACTAGCATCACTGCCTTTGATATAACCATTGTTACCAGAGTCTTGATAATAGTTAACTTGAGCCCATGGAGCGACCGCCCCACTTAAGTGAAGGTTCCAATCACCGACGTACATATCTAAAAGAAGGCGTGTTTGAAGTGCATTAAAATAATGGGATCTTGATATAGATAGGAAACTTGATCGCTCATAGCCTGCTTCAACAGCAACTCTGAAGTCTAAATCTTCAAGCATCCAGTTTTTTGCTGCACCTATGCCTAAACCAACTTTAACAAAGGATGCACCGGGTAAACGTTTTCCACCTTCTAATCCAGTGATATACTTTCCATCTGCATAAAGGTAGCTTTCATAATTTTTTTTCGTGAGCTGGTACTTTATTTTTCCAACAACAGGAATTCCTACATGACTACTATTCTCTGTATTTAAATCTTTGGTGCCATCGAAATAACTACTCGTTGGGGCAGGCAGATCAGGAAAGATTGCAAGACCAGTACTAACCTCAACCTCGAAATAATTAACCCAAAAATCACTCTCTGCGATTTCGTATGATTGACCTGAAGGACTCATTGCCAATAAACCAAGGAATAAGACGATTAAGCCATAAAACCTAAATCTATTTAATTGATTCATAAAGTCTCCTACGGTCAACAATGACTCTCATCTAAGCTAGTGCAAAAATCGCCCCATCCGTTAAATCAGTAAGAACCTAATATCACTAGACAAAAAAGCGTCCTGTCTTCAAAAAATAGTCAACTGAATAGAGTTTGAACGCTTAGAGAAGCCTACTGCGTAAATCTTTAAGCTGATCAGAGAATATCTTCGCTCTCTTAGGCATAACACCTCCTTGAATCATCTCAAAGTGTTTAGCCACTAATAAGCGAAACTCATTAACCTCATTTTCAGAAATCTCTCCACCTAAGTTATCAATACTTAAATGAAAACCCTCAGAACCTAGACACTGATGAAAAAATTTCTCAATGGCTTGTGGAAGAGCCTCTACTTTATAAAAACGACTTTGAATAGAAGCTTCTCTTCCATCCGGGCTATACCAATACCCATAATCGTTGATTTTCCTTCTTTCTTTACCTGCTATACACCAATGGGCTACCTCATGTAACGCAGAAGCAATGAAATCGTGGCGATAACAAATGCGATGTGGCTTAGCATCCATTTCGGAGTATCTATAAAATGGTTCTTCATGCCCACCCTCAAGCACAGTGCGGTAATGCTCTAAAAACACTTCCGAAAAAGCATCCTCAATTTGAGTTGGAATCAATTTTGACATGTCACTCTTTACTATAACAATATAATGATTGAGATGAACCTCGGGATTCGGTAATGTTTGTTTTACTTATTAATAAGATAAAACGTTATTCATATGACCAAAATCAACACAAAACCATCAAAAAAAACCTCACTTATCTTGATGGTACTGTTTACAATATTTCATAGTTTTATTTTAGTAAAATTTTTACCACCTCTATTTGACGAAGCATATTATCATAGTTGGAGCAAGTATTTTTCATTAGGGTACTTTGATCACCCACCTATGGTGTCTTGGTTAGAAAGAATTTTCAGCTCAATGCATGGGTTTCTCCCAAGCTTTAGAATTGTCTCTCTCATTATTAGTTTATTACTTTTACTCATTTCCAGCCTAACTTTAAAAGTATGTGGAATTCTTCATTGGAAAACATTTGTTGCAGTCTATGCTCTCTCTCAATTCAGTATGGCAGGCATCGCCCTTAAGACTATCTATACTCCTGACACACCTCTAATTTTATTTTGGAGTTGTTGCCTATTTGGTTTACTCGCTGCTAGGCGTTATCATTTATCTTGGCTGTTATTTGCCGCAGTTTGTTTTGGATTAGCATGTATTTCTAAATATACTGCCATCTTATTAGGACCTTGTATTTTAGTATCCCTATTCTTAGTCAAAGATCGAAAAAATTTCACCGTTTACCTTACCGGTTCTATATTATTTTTTGCTCTCACCGTTTCTCCACATGTATATTGGCTTTCTAAGAACCAATTCATTAGTGTCACAGCACAATTAAGCCATGGGTTATCAGGCAAAGTAAAAAGCAGCCTTCAAGAAAAAGGTTTTCCTAAAATAAAAACCACAAGCAATAAAATGCTCGCCGTAAGAGACGCTCTAAGTCACCTAGAACAACCAGATTTTAAACCACACAAAAGAAAATCAAAAACTTCAAAGGCACCTTCAAGACTAGGTGAAGTATTCGGTGGGTTTTCTATACTTTGGGGTGGTTTTATCTTTTTAATTTTGTTTCAATATATTTATCCACCAAACATCATCCAAACAATTGACTCACAAACTAGAAAAGTTTTGCTGACATCAAGCCTGTTTCCTTTTGCTTTCTTTTGCATCACTTCTTTACTTGCAAAAGTAGAAGCAAATTGGCTAAGCATCACTATCCCTGGGCTATTACCTTTGGTCAGTCATTTTTTACAACATCGTACCAAAGCTATTGTAGCCATTTCAATATTTCATATTGTACTTAGCTTCGCTCTTTTAACCCATACTCAAAAGCCTTTTTTAAATCTAAAAAAAGATCGTTTACTCTATGAAACGAAAGGCTACAAAGAGCTTGTGGAACGCAAAAAAATCCAACAACACCCAAGCTTCACTCATTCTTATCAAATGGCAAGCATGATGAACTACTATAGCAAAACCTCTGATTTTACACCTTATCTAGGTTACGCTAGATTTTCGCAATATGACATGAAGCATAAACACTTAGTGTTCCCAAACAAATTTCAATTCATCACCCACCACACGATGACAAATAAACCAAAAGACTACCAACTTGTAGATGCAGATATTATGCTAATATGTAAGCATGTTTCACCAATCATCTTAAATGTCTTTAATAGCCAAAACCCTAAAAGTCAGTGCGATTACAGTCATTATTTTTTACGATATGAATTTAAAAAGTATTAAGCAGCACCACGATAAATATCTTGCTTGCCCTGAGAAATAGTAGATTGAATAAGGTTTCTATCAATTAAAAATTGTTTGATGGCATATCTAGCATAACGAATGTTATAACTTTTCAAAATTTTATAACACTCAAACATCATAACATCAGCACCCTCTATACGCCTTTTATAGTTTGGATGAAGTGCTTTTTTTAATAATTTTCTAAGAAGTGTCTGTAATTTTCTATCGCTGCATTGTATGAGGTTAAAGTTAATTTTCTTCATAGATTTTAATACAATGATACGATTACTACTTGCCGTAATGGCTTTTGTTCCTGTTATTAACTCAAATAATAGCAAGCCAATACAATACACATCTGTTTGAGGAACAATAGATTGCTCAGTAATATGCTCAGGCGAATGATAACCGGGAGTTCCAACCATGTAGTTCTTATAATTTTCGAAGTTATGGTTACAAGCAAGACCAAAGTCAGTCACAACCACCTTCCCAGTTTTCTCAACAAGATAGTTTGCTGAAGAAAGATCGGCATGAACGGTATCATGCAAATGGAGGTAATCAATACCTTGAAGAATATCAATAATAATAGAAAGAGCCACTAAGGGAGGAAACCTACCTACTTTTTTCAAAAGACGATTCCCAGACCACCCTTCAATAAACTCGGTAACAATATAACAATTTGGTGGAACAAAATGGCTATCAATAAAATCAACTACATGTTTGTGATGAAGGCTAGAAATAATCATTAACTCTCGGTGGAATATTCCTAAAAACTTCTTATCATTAGCATAACGATCATGAAGTATTTTAACTGCTACAAAACGACCATTTCGAATATCTACAGCTTTAAAGACCCGGCCTAAGCCGCCAACGCCGACTTCTCCAAGAATTTTATAAGGGCCTAATTGTTTAGGATCACTAGCCAAGTTTATTCCGATTCATTATTTACAAGACGATACAAACCTATCGGTACAACCAAGTAAGGGTTGAAGGCTAGAAATTAAAGAAACACAAAAATCATTTATTAGTTCAATTCTCTTCGAAGCTTAGGTTTTACAAAAGATAGTTGTTTTTCAATAATTTTACTCGAAAGCATATCTGAGTAATACCCAATAATTTCAATTGTCTGTGTAAAAACTTCATAACTGATACTTGAAGTAAGAACATCAATATATAAACTGACTTTTCCAGAAGGCTTGATATTTAGTTTCACAAAGTGTGTAGACTCATTTAAACCTAACAAAAACCTTAAAATTTCTGATGGAGGTTTTCGGGGAAAATTAAGTTCAATCAATGGACTGACGCTAAACCTCATGCATGTCTGGTTCATTTTAATTTCTAAGGGGTATTCGCCGTGCTCACCTTCCCATCCAGTCAGGACGCAGGAACTCCCCGATGGTTGGTAAGTCCAACCATAGTCATGTAAGTAAGAATGTATTGTTTCAACATTCATCATCACCTAAACTAAAACCTAAGATACTTTCTATTAAGTTAGGATTTTGCACACTAAATGTCCAGAACCAATCACATATCTGCAACTGAAACACTGATGGCTAAGTGGGATAGTCGTGAGCATTGGCTAAAAAACGCTCAATTTGAGGTAAACTATCTTGAGCTAAAGCCAAATAACACGCCAAAATTCCATTGCTATTTTTTCCATGGCACAGGAAATGATTTACACTACCCAAACCTAGACTTATTTGATGCACTTTTATCTGCGGGTATCCAGGTAACAACATTTGACTTGCCGGGCCACGGAAAAAAATCAAAAGGATACTTCGATGTTGAGTATTTTGAAGAATATATAACACTACTAAAAAATCATGTTATTAAATCAAATACACAGAATCGTATAAATTTTTTCTTTTGTGGCTATAGCATCGGTTGTACTTATGCAAATAATCTCGGGCAACTATTTGATGCTCCTGTCATTGAAATTGCAGCACCAAGCACTCTAAGCTTATTAAGGCTGTGGCTACCATTTTATGAGATATTTGGTTTTTTTAAAGCTTATTCTCAAACAAAGTTCTTTCATTTTTGGGGTTTTATTCCAGCCATTCTATGGTTTGGACGAAAGAAGTTTCCCATAAGACTTCAATCTGGCGGGATTATTGATACGGTGAGTAAAATATCTAAAAAGTCTCTGAAACCTCACAAAAAACTTCAAATTTTCGGAAAATATGATCTTATCTCACCTCTCCCCCCTGAGAGCCATGATGCGAAAATTTATAATGCAGCTCATTTTGATTTAATTTTTCATAGAATAATGTTCAGCGATATCATAGGATTCATCCATGAATGCTTTACCAAAAATTGATGTCCATATTCACGTTGTAGGAACTGGATGCTGTAACTCTCACTGCTATGTTAGTGAGGGTTTTAAACAACGCTATACATTCAAACTCATAAAATTTTTAATGGGTATCACTGACGAACAACTAAAGACAGACATCGACGAAACTTGGATTCAAACGATTTCTGAAAAAATTCAAGCATCAGAGACCGATTACGGTGTCTTACTCGGCTTTGATCATGTCATTAAAGACGGCAGTCCTGACATGAGTAAAACTCAACTGCATGTTCCGAATGATTGGGTCTTCAAACAATGCAAAGAAAACAACAACCTTCTACCCGGACCATCTATCAACCCAAACAGAGAAGATGCTATTGATCAACTTGAAGAGTGCTTTGAAAAAAAAGCGGTTCTTTTAAAGTGGCTACCTTCTACACAAGTCATTGATCCAGCCGATTCTAAGTTTAAAGCATTTTATCAAAAACTCTCTGACCTTGGGTTACCACTTTTAGTACATATAGGAGGAGAAAGAACCTTTAAATCCTATAACCCAGAGTATAACTTTTTTAATAGACTTGAACTTGCATTAGATCTTGGCGTCAAAGTTATCTGTGCTCATTCTGGGACATCTATCTTAGGAAGCTCAGAGAGAAACCAGTATAAAGATCTTTTATATTACTTGAAAAAGTACCCAAATATTTGGGTTGATAATTCAGGTATGTGTAACCCCGGTCGTTTTCATCACACAAGTTATTTTGCAAAACACGAACTTATTCGAGAGAGAACACTCTATGGAAGCGACTGGCCTGTTCCAAGCAATGCTTTTTACTTTTTAAATAAGCTCGGTCCCGTCAAAACCTACAAACTCGAAAAGATCAAAAACTATTTTGAAAGAGACCTACAGACCAAGCGAGCTCTTGGCTACCCCGACTCGTCACTTACAATCGCAAATAATGTACTCTCTAATTTAAATCACTGGGTTTAAGAACTTGTTTTTAAAGACAAAAACCAAGAATCTTGAGATTAGCCTGCTACATGACGATAAGGCAATTAGACCTAACCAAATCTAAAGTCAACGACCTAAACCTTCCTAATAACTGGGAAAAAGAACCACCGAGGACCTCCGGTGGTTTCTTTATTTAATGGACTTTCAAAAAATTCCGATAATACAGTGCATTATAAAGGAAAATGACACATGAAAAAAACCTTGTCTATTTTAGCCATTGTATTTTTAACAGTGAGTTGCGTAAAGAATTCTACAAGTTCTTCCACAAAATCAACCAACAATACTGATTCATTTTCTCAAGTTGAAAAGGTGTACACGGGTTTTGTTACTTGCGACTTCTTAGAGAGCACCGACTCGATACAAAACTCTACAACCCCAAGATTAAAAGTTAGTTGTGCAACAGAAAGTGACTCTTGGAATAACACTGAAGGATACGTCGGGAACCTACTAAGTTCTTCTAGTTCTCACTGGACAAGAGATTTAAACTACTACATTCGAATCACCCATAATTTAGGTGGAGATAGTAGATTTGCCGGCACAAATGTAAAGCTTGGTAATCTGTCGTTATTAGAGATAGTTCAAGCCCTTGACATCCGCAATAGGTCTTTATCAAGCACAAAACCTATTCTTGATCAGATTCAAGCGGCTCTTCAAATTAAAGAAGCACAAAGTGATTTAGCAAAACGCTATGAACTATATTGGAGAGACTTTCAGTACCAAGTCTATAGCTTTACAAAAGAAGCTCCGGTATCACTTGCAAAATATCGAGAAGGTGATGAGCTGCTCTCAAAAATAGGTGATTATGATGAGCGACTTGTTTCAAGCTTTGATCCAACTTCTGCAGTCAATACAACACCAGACGAACCAAAAGATGATTTTATAGCAACATATTTACCAGATGATACTGCAATCAATACTTCTAACAACTCAACAGCTGAAGATACTAGTAACAACACTGATACAGGAAATTGCTTTTGCAAAGAGCACTTGGGTGTTTACATGATATGGAATGAGTCTACCCAAAGAATGGGTGCATGGAGATATACAAAAACAAATAATACAAATCTTGTTGAAATTTGCGAGTCATTATTAAAAGGTGGATCAAATATTAAAACAAATAAGATACTAGAGGCGTACCATAAAGATGTGTTAAAGCAAGTAGTCGTATGTAACGACTACTTGCCTTATTAGTATCAAAATTAGAATTCTCTTGCTTCAGATAAAACATTCCCGATGTATTTAGATATGGTCATATGACGAATACCTACAGCACCGCTATTATTACCTTTAGGAGCTGTGAACTCTAGAGTCTTTCCAGCATTTAAGCTAGATCCATCAACCTTGATTTTAAACTTTCTTTGACTAGCATTCACCGCAGTAATACTAATAGAGCTATCTCTTCCAAAGTACCCATGCGTCAAAATATACTCACTAATCGCAAAAGAAACGACATTCTCAACACTTCGTTCCATTGGACGTGCACCAAAGATCTTACTTTGACCATCTTTTCCCAGAAATTGAATTACTTTTGGACCCACTTGAAGATTCCAGCCTAGACGCTCTTGCATCTTAATAGCTTTTTTCAATAACATGATTTTTGCAAGATTTTCATATTCAGTATCTGTAAAAGGAGTAAATAATGAAATCGCTTCAAACCTGTTTAAGAAACTTGGTCTAAACTGTTTTGTTAGTTGGTCCATCACTAGTTGACGTAGTTTTGGATTGTCTTTGTTCTTGATAATAACACCTTGAGCAGCATTCGAAGTAAAGAGCAAGAATGCACCCCTACCAAAAATTGGTCTCTGGTTACGATCATAAAAGATACCCTCATCCATAAAGAAATAAAGGCGATCTAAAATCTCATAGTTTGCTTTATCAATTTCCTCAAATAGATAGATTGCATATGGGTAGATCGTTAAATTATCTGTCATTACTTTTGAGAACTGATTGAAAGTTCCTGCATCTTTATAGGCAGTCATATCAATGGTAATCAATCGCATGCCTAAGCCTTCGGCCATTTTTTTAGCAATATAAGACTTTCCTGTTCCTGTTGGGCCAACCAAAAGTGCAGATGCTATTGGCTTTTCATCTGTACGACCAGCCACATATCCAACTTTAGACATTTTTAACAGGTCTCTCTTTGCTTCTGTAACACCAACAACTTCTGCATCTAAGTACTTTTCTAAGTTTCCTAGAACAGAGTAATCTCTCTCAATAAACCACTCAGGAACTTGAATAAATTCTAGTACACCACGTCTTAGATCTTCGTGAGACAATTCAAAACCAGAATCTTTTAATGCGATGACTTCTTTAATAGAAAACCCAAAACTATTTCTTGGTGATTTATCTGTTTTTTCAGACTTCTTTGACTTTAAAACAATTTTTACGGCACTTGTTTCAAAAGTTTTTGTGATTAGCTGACCTTTTTTTCCAGTCAAGCGTACAAGAGCTTTGTTCGAGTCTAAATCATAGATAGTTAACAAATCATACTTAGGGTTTAAATCTAGATTTCTAAATTTAAGCTGTAATTTCTTAGCACCTGAAATACGCACAATCTTCTCAATGGTTTTTCCTGGTACAAGTGGATGTGGTGATTCAACATTCACTCTTTCAGTTACTTCATTCAGAGGATTCAAACCTTTGTTTCTAATTAAAAGCTTAAGTACACCAAGCGTTCTCTGCGGCTCTCTTAGGTTTGGTTGGTAGTATTCAAGATTCTTATAAAGAAAATCGCTTTTTTCTTCAGTTAGAACATAGTTTGGAGCATTGATTTTTAGGTAATGTTGAGTGAATTTATCAACTTCAGCTTTTGTAAGATCTTCAAGATTAATGATCTCAGCGAAAGAGTTGATGACATAAGCATGCTTTGACGTTCTATAGCGAGCATATGCATATTTATCCATAAATCCAATAGAACGGATTTCTCCTGAACTCAATCTTGAAGCTAAGTCAGCCTCAACACCTGTTTCATCATTTGAACTTGTTCCCTTACCAATGAGTGTATCCATTTTAAAAAAGAGTACATTTGGTTTTCTAGATGCTGGCTTGATAATATTGTCTAACCAATATTTATCTGTCTGACCAACAAACTGATGACCTGCATCAATTTTTGTTTGATCAATCTCATAGTAGTTCATTTTGGCACATTCTTTCTCAACTGCTTTATTTGCAATACGAGATAAAATATAACGGTAAGAGTCTGAAGGCTCAGAAATAATCATGACACTTTTGTTGCCTTCTTTAGCACAAACGATCTTTTGAATTCTTGAAACAAGCTTGTCATAGATATCTAAACCGGACATGAGTGCCGCTTCAGGCTTCCAGTTATTGTGAATTGATTTTGGTCCGATTGCGAACCCTGCAGACCTTAAAGACCCTTGTCCATAAGATACTCCTGCTAGAAAAGCAGTAACCATTACCACCCATACATGCAACTTTTTCATCTTCCCCCCTTAAAATGTAAAATAAAAATGTTGTTAAATTACCCCTACCCTCTGAAACCAAAGAAGTTTAATAAACCTACACGCATGCAGGTGGTAGAGAAGTCTTGTGTGATGCGAACCGCACCTAAACCCTTGATGGACGTTTTAGGGTTTGCAAGTTTTTTTCGACCAAGCTCAAAAATAAAATATTTGAGTGTGCCGTTATAAATTAAATCAAAAATAAGTCTGGCTATAAATATTTGAATGCCACCAAAGCGAATAATAGATGTCACACACTGAGATAAAATAGAGTTAAAACAACCGAAACCACCAAAGAACAAGAACCGATTGAATCGAGACTTAATAAAATAAACTGGCCCACCCATCAGGGAAGCAAAAATTGTCATGAAAACATTATTAAGAGACTGCTGGTTGATCATCCAACCCCCTGCCTCAGTAATTACTAAAAAATGATAAGAAGCACTCTCTATCATCATGGGAGCTAATAAAGAACGAACAATTGCTTCATAAGTAAAAGTAACGAGTGTGTTTACAAATGCTAAGATGACAATACGCTCTCGGTTTATCCACCAGTAGTCTCGCCAAGTCTTTAGGCCCAGTAAAACTGTAGACACTGATCTTTGTCCAACAACGCCAACAAGTGACGCAATACTGAACAGTTTCGCAAATGCATGTGGCGTAGGTTTGCTCAACCTCACTACTCCCCTAAATCTTTAAATTCACACTAAATTTTTATAATCTTTACAGCCAGGGTGTCCAATGTCAAACCATTAATAGTTTTTTGGCCTCAGACGACAAAATGGGTCTATTTCATCATAAAAATTATACAAATCTTGATTATTTTTCAGAATATAAAATATCGAAAAAAAGACTGACGAGAAAATAAAGTGGCCAAAAAAAAGGCGGTCAATAACCGCCGATTCTTACAAAATTTGAAAAGTGAAAATGAGACTTTATGAGGGCAAGTTATTTTTTAGGCAGTCTTCATTTTCTGCCGAAACTGGAAAACGGATATTCATTTCTGAATGAATCAAAGCCACCAGCTTTTGAATCGATCGATTATTAAATGACTGCCACCCAACGATTAAGTCTGCTTCCCACTTTGTTGGCAGAACAAACTCAGAATGCATGTCTCTAACAGTTGTTAAGTATTGTTTAATAATTCCAGAAATAGTCCTGCCTCTTTCAACAGTATCTCTTTGTAGTCGTCTTAAAATTCTAACATCATCCGGAACATCCACAAATACCGTTAAATCAAAGAGATCTTTTACACCTGAAAAATGAAGAGACATAATCCCATCAAACAAAATGACTTGTTTCGGTTGTAAACTTAAAGTTTTCCCTGTTTGTGCATGGGTTTTAAAGTCATAAATTGGGGATTCAACATGCATCCCTTTTTTTAGAGAAGATAAATGCTCCAACATCAACTCATGATTAAATGAATCAGGGTGATCAAAATTTTCATTAGAACGCTTATCTGGGGAAAGATGACTTAAGTCTCGATAGTAATTGTCTTGAGAAACCACAAGAACGCTAAACTCATTTGCTAAAACTTTTGAAAGTTCCGAAACGATGGTGGTTTTACCTGAGCCTGAACCGCCACCGACTGCAATCATATATGGTTTCATATCTTTTTTACCCAAAATTTAAAGTGCTCGCTTATTATACATTTCTTTGGATTATTTCAAAGGCTTTATTTAAAGTAAGTTCTTTATAGAGTCTTTAATCATAGGCTCAGGAGGCATAAAGTTAGGTCCTTTTAGTACCTTACCTCTTTCGTCCATTATCACTTTTCCATCTGAACCAAGCTTTGAAAAGTTAGATTCCATGATTTTGTCTAACACTTCATTCATCGGAATTCCCCAACGCCTTGCTTCGCTGGCACAATAGACGATCATATCTCCTAGCCAATCAGAGATAGCTGTATAAACTTCGAGTTTATCAGCATTTTGATCCATCATTTCGACAATCTCATCAACCTCTTCAACTTCTTCAGAAAGAATCGACTTAAAGTTTTTGAGTCGCTCAGAACTCAACCAATTTAAACGCTCAGAATTTGGTAAGCTATACATATCATTGAATTTTTTAATGTCTTCAAAAAAGTTATTCATCTTTCAGCCTCAGTAATAGAATTCAAAACCTGAGGGTAGCTTTTTCGCTCTTGGCTTTCAATGGATTAAAAGAATGCAATTTAATGGGATCAACCATTAACTGGTGACTATGGACAACCACCTAAAAAAGCAGATGCACAAAGCCTATGAGAATCTAAGTCCATAAACGCAGGGTTAGGGTTGGTTGTAGTAGGAGTTATATACTCATCTGCAAGGCTAAGATCTTGCCCTGTACGAGGGTCTTCACCGAGTCTCCAAGAGTGAATCGTTAAGAATTTTTGGTTTGCACCACTTGAATTACACCTAAGAGCGAACTTCCATCTTCCGTATGAATAAGCATTTTCGGTACTAGAAAGTGCGGGAGCATCTACCAAAAGTTGGCCATTACTATTTAAAGGGGTCACGCTATACTTTCGGAAATCCGGACCACTAGGTGAACTATGGAGCAAAATGTTTGAAGTGTCGGTATTGATAGTATTACAGCTAAACCCAACATTAGCCTTTGTTGGCCAAGGACTAAGAGTCTGACAACAATCGATACCTTCGCGAAGATATCGACGCATAAAGTCTCGCTCGTACTCTAAATCTGACGATGCACTCACTGAGTTTTGTTGGCTTAATTGAGTTGCAGTCAGTGCACCTAAAATACCTAGGATCGCAATAGCAATCAAAGCACCAATAAGCGAAACACCACTTTGACTTATATCAGCACGAGCCTGCTTAACAGAAAAAAGAGAGCACTTATGATTTAAAAAGAAATTTTTCATATGAAGTGTATTATATAATAGTATAGAAAAATATTCACATATTTATATAAAGATGAGACCAATATGAACAGTGAGACCTTCCTAATATTCGACCTTGATGGAACACTCCTTGATTCTGCCCTTGATATCTCAAACTCACTCATTCATTCATTTGAAAAGTTTGGGCTAGTGCCTCCTACAAAACAAGAGGTTTATGATCATGTTGGAAGTGGTGTCACTCCAATTATAAAACGGATCAGTGATCTCAAAACTCAAAAGCAGCTTATGGAATACTTCTTTCAACATTATGAAAACAACTGCAATACACAGACTGTTTTTTTTGAAGGCATGGAAAGCACACTCAAACAACTAAAGGACTACAAAAAAGTTATTTTAACCAACAAAATTTCACGCTTCACAAAAAAAATTCACAAACATTTTCAACTAGACAAATATTTTTTAGATTTTTATTGCAGTGACAGTTTTTCAGAAAAAAAACCAAGCGGGCTTCCCATTCAAAAAATTTCTGAAATACACCAGGTAGACATCTCTAAAATCATTATGATTGGCGATACGATGACAGACGTCAATGCTGCAAAAGCTGCAAAAGTAAAGAGCATCTATGTTACCTATGGCTACGGCCAAGATGGTGACGAAAAAAATGCCGATAAATATATTCACCACGCAAAAGACTTAAAAGAGGCTATTGCATGAATTCAAAAATAAAAAAATCAATACTAGGTATCATGACAGGCATGAGTATGGATGGCATAGATTTGGCTCATGTCGATATTTCAGGTAACTTTCCACATATTGAGCTCGATTTTATAGGATCACATTCGGTTTCTTATGATCAAAAAACAAAAGAATACATGCAGTCTCTTAAATCACCAAGCATTGAAACTCTAGCCATTGCTAATATAAAAGTTGCAGAGCTTATTTCTGATTGTATCAACGACTATCTTCTGAAAAACAATCTAAAAGCAGTCAGCATTGATGCCATTGCAAGCCATGGGCAAGCGATTTATCACAGTGACAAAGAACCGAAGACGACTTTACAAATTGGTTCTCCATCTATTATTGCTGAAAATACTAGTATTACGTGTATTGGTAATTTTCGCATGCGAGATATTGCTGGCGGCGGCACCGGAGCACCCTACGCTCCCATTTTAGATCAATTTTTAATGAAAGATGAAAGCAACCCCGTCGGTGTCATTAATCTCGGTAGCATTTCAAATATCTCAGTCATTCACCATGGTAAATGCAAGGTTGGTTTTGACATGGGGCCTGCTAACCTTTGGGTTGATTATCTTTCAAAAAAAGCACCTCTTAATCACTCAGGAATTGACTATGATGGCAGCCTATCTAGCAAAGGAAAAGTTTTACCCTCCTTGTTAAATCAGTGGAAAAAAAACGAATATCTGACACGTATTCCACCTAAGTCAGCTGGCTATCAAGACTTCTCGACAAAAACCGTTGAGGCTGAGATAGGCAATCATTCTTTAAATGATTTAATACGAACTTCTATCGAATTTTCGGCTTACTGCATTCAAACCGCTATAAGACAAATCGCCGAAACCACACCATTACAGAAAATTTATTTATGTGGCGGTGGTGTTTATAATCCGACTTTGACAAAGAGTATAAAAGACAATTTAAGTGGAGTCGAAGTACTCAGCATCAATAACACGCACGGGAAAGAATTTAATGACAATAAAGAAGCTGTGCTTTTTGCACTTCTTGGGTACTTAACCACACAAAAACAATCGGCGGCTTCGTTTTTAACGACTGGTAGTAAGACAAACGGAGTCTACGGCGAAATAGCCTTAGGAGATTCACTCACCATTTAAGGTTGGGCGTTTTATCTCGTGTTTTTTAAATAGCTTAAGAACTCTATTGACAATATCGGTTTCAAACTGTTTTTCGAAACGACAATCAATCACATAAACTTTGGCCTTTAATAAAATAGCGAGACGCTCAGCAGTAACAACCTCTTTTGACAGTACTTTAAAAGGCTTTTTTAAATAAGCAAATCGACTTGTAGCAACAACCTCATGAATAATAGAGATAGCTTTTTCAATTTCAGCATCAAGAGCAATATGAAAGTCAATCACCACCATCATATCTAATGCCCCAGCATTGCCACTAGCCACAACATCCGTAAGAAATCTAGCATTTGGGATTGTTACCAAGTTATCATCAAGAGTGTTTAGTTTTACAGTACGCAACCCAATCCCAACAATTTCACCGTAAGTGTCTCCAAACGTCACCCTATCACCCACTTGAAATGGACGATCAAAAAGCAAAACAATACCAGCAACTAAAGACGCTACAATATCTTTTAATGAAAACCCAATAGCAACTGCAGCACTACCACCAACGGCAAGCATGACTTCTTTTGGGGGTTGCAAGACAGCATAAATAAGGAAAACAGTACCACCAATATACAAGATAAAATTCAAGACTGTCGCTACCTGCAACACAATAAGCCGCCTAGATGGCCAATTATTTTGAAATTTTAAGCTTAATTGACGTACGAATTTTGCAAGTAATATAATTACCCCTATACCTACAAAAAGTGCCATCAATCTATCAAACTGCAATATTTCAAAAATCGCAGCTTGAATATTTATTTCATTCTGTTCCATAAATAAAATTCTTTATTTTTAATTGTTTTACTAATTCAGACTGCGATAAAAAATGTAAACGGTATCGGTTGTTCTTGCTCTTGAATAGTAATTTACGCTCTAAACCAATTTTAATTGCTTGAGCAACCCTTGGCCACGGAATATTTGTCGTACTTACGACTTCTTTTCTTGTCAGGTTTTCATGCTTCACTAATGAAGCAAGAACAAACCAAAAATCATCTTGCATACCTACTAATCGTTGAAAACTAGGTTTTTCTGGCAAACCAACTTTTAATCTTCTCCCGCCATTAAACCTTAAGCATTGTGTCCAAAGATATAGGGCTACACGGGGATTACCATTAGACTGTTCCCATAAAATTCTAAAGAATTGTTCTTCTGTAAAAGCAAGGCTCTCTTGATATGAATTCTTGGTTCTTGTCGCCATGATAATTTGATCATAAGAAAGTCTGTAACCTGATTTTTCGTGACGTGATTTCACAAGTTCTTTAATAGCTGTATCTGTCCATGGTTTGATATGAACTTCTGTCCTCAAATATTGAGAAGATCCGAGGAGACCTTTCAAATACGCCCAAGGGTATTCGTTGAACATTAAACACCAAAATATTTTTTCAGTTTTGAGATTTACTACATCAATAAAAGTTTTAAGTGCTTCTAAACCACTTACTTCACCTAAAAACAAGTTATGTGCGTCATCAATAAAAATGATTTCTTGTTTCTCTAAAGACTGGTCATACTCGAGCATCAACTTAAGACAACTTGAGTCATTCTCTATACCAAGGCTTTTTGCTAAAAAATCTCTAAGACCCTCTTTTTTGCATACTTTTGACTCTACTTTTAAAGACCGAATATTCACGCCTTGCTTTTCAAATTCTACAGCTAGACGACGCATGAGAGTGCTTTTACCCATACCCTTTTCACCATAGATTGCAACACTTTGATCTGACTCACTATCTTTAATCCATTCAGAAATTTCAGACTGAGTTTTTTCAAATGCATCTTTATTAACATCGACAAAATCTTCCATTTGTTCGGAGTAATGCACATTAAACATTGCTAAATAATCATCAGGCAGTGGCATAGAGTACGAATTTTTTTGAGTTGATTTCTCATTAAAAGATTCTATTTTTTTTCGGTAAAATTTTGCGATAAAAATTTTACTTGGTTCCCAGTTAGAGAGAAAATCCCAAATCAGATCTCTCACTATAAATGTGATAAGACAAAAAAACAAAACAAGACAATAAAGAGGGGCTAATAGTCCACTAGTTCTTGGAACAAGGTGATCAGAAATTTTTGAAGGAAGGATAGATTTTGCTGCTGGAACCATATAATCTCGCCAACGATAAACTACCCAAAACAAACAAATTACCGCTAAAATCGTCATCGTTCTAGAAACAAGATAATGCAAAATCCCTATACCTACAGAAGCTTCTGCTAAATATAATATGGTGTATGCAGTAAAGAAAAAAAGCCCTATAAATCTTGCTGTTGAAACTATCAAATGGGAACGATCACCGTCTTTTTTGTCAGTACTATACCGCCTTAAAACATCAAATAGATCACGCATTAACTGTCTAAAAACTTGATAAATGACAAAGTACTTTAAAATAGGAATGACCACGACAAGGCTTTGAAGAGATGTACTTTCTAAGAAACCTTTCGATAAAACCAATGCAATATAAAAAACACCGTAGCCAGTATATGGAGTTAACCGCCTAATCCAAAGAGCGTATGTATAACTTGACTTGCTGCCAGATCTTGCATTCTTAATAAAATCTTCTCTAAGTGAATCCAAATAAGCATGAACGGTTCTATTTGACCACCTAGCAAAAAAAGGAATAAGAAAAATAACGAGAATCAACAAACCCATTTCTTTAATAGCTTTATAAATTCCACTAAATCCGGCATCTATATTTCTTTGGTATTGAAGGTATTTATAAACAGAAGCCCCTGTGAACTTCATGGGAATCGAAACAACTTCTCTCAATAAATCACTAAAGTAATTTGGAGTATTCACAAACACCGAAGTATTTGATTGTCTAAAATATTGGATTAACGAAGAACGTATTTCTGAGCTCAGACTAATACGCTGATAGAGGCTTGCAAATTCTCTAGCTGTATATTTTCTGAAAACATCTAAAGACCGACCTTCATCCACGGATTTTTGCCAAATCTCATTGACATGCATATAGGTCTTCAAAAGCTTTTTTGTATCTGCATTTGAGACCGCTTCTTTTGCTTCCATTTGATGGTTCAGCAGTGCAAGGCCCGGTTTTATCATTGCTTTTTCTTGACTTGGGGCATTCAGTTGCAGCTGTTGGCAATATGCCCCTGAAGATGAAAGTATCAAACCAGAAAAAACAAGAGTGATATACAGCGATATATGTGAATAAACTGCCAAAGGAATAGACGTCCTATCAAAATTAAGTGCTTAATATAATTAGTATAATAGATGATGAGCGAATTGCAAACAGGCCTAGATTTATTTTAAACCACTTCTAAACCTCTAAACATTATTCATTAGCTATACATTGTTCAAGGTGTTACCTTATAGGCCTGAGATAGGCTGTCTATCACAGGTTTAGAATCATTTATTATAGGAGAGTTGATTTAAGAGACCCTTAAATCACAAGGACAGTATGGGAAAAAAATTGTTTGTTGGTGGGTTAAGTTGGAATACAAATAACGACGGCTTAAGAGACGCATTCGAAAAATTCGGTGCAGTTGAAGATGTTCGTGTTATCACCGACAGAGACACTGGTCGATCACGAGGATTCGGATTTGTAACTTTTGGAGATGATGAATCTGCAATGAAGGCGATGTCTGAAATGGATGGTTCTGAATTAGACGGAAGAAGCATCAAAGTAAACGAAGCACAAGAGAAGCCACGCAATGGCGGCGGCGGCGGTGGCGGCGGCGGACAACGTCGTTGGTAAGATAGTTAAAATATCATAAGAAAAGCTGAGATTTACTTCTCAGCTTTTTTTATACCCAAATGAAACAAAGTTTCTAGACGCTCATAAATCTTTAACTACCAAACAAAGCTAGCAAAGTCGAAATAGTACTGACCAATTGGATCGTCTTTAAATTGCCTACTTACATAGTTTATACTTGGCACCCAAAAGCCTAATACTTTTATCTTAAGGGAATACTCAACGCTATCTCTCATTGCGTTTTCAAATATAAACTCATGCAAACGATGAAAGTGTCTCACTTGGAATGAGACCGGAATATTAAATTTCCCGTCCCACTCAAGACTTAATTGAGAAAAGGCTTGCCAAAAAAAGTAATCTACTTTTGAGCCAAGACTAAACTCAATATTTAAATAATGTAGCAAGGAAGTTTGAAATTTTAGATTAAAAGCTCCACTACCCGTCCATCCTTCAAGACTATCTTTGTAAGTCAGGTGATCGTAAGTTGTATCGATTATTTTATGAAATTGGCGGTGGACTTCTTTTGCAAAGTGGTTTTTAAGATGACCAAGACCCAATTCAAACTGCATGCTAATGCTTTCAGATACTTTTTGATGAAATGCAATTTGTAAATCAATCCAATCTGCAAAAACTCCTGGAGGGTTTAATGCGTTTGGAGAAGAAAACTTTGGCCGAAAACCCGGATTGAGAACCCTCCATGCTAGCTGTAAATTGACAGAACTATCAGTAGAAACTGGTCTTAAATAGCCTAGTTTTGAGGCATGCGTTAAATATTTATCTGTCTTGCCAATCCAGTCATTATAAAAAAGACTCGCGTAGAAACCCTCACTTACAAGACCTCCATGACTACCATCACCTAAAGTTGATGTAACCTCCGCAACTATGGCATGACAAGGGCTTAAAAGTGATTGAGCCATGATTGTCAAACTGATTAAAATACTAGAAAGCCTTAGCCTCAGGAGTTCTCTTGATATGATACTCTTAGTTTTCAGGCACTGGATTGCACAAAAGGAGTAAATACGATGAATAAAACAAAGATTACTTTGATCACAGCCTTTCTGAGCACAATACTTCTTGCAACAGAAGCCTTTGGTTTGGGGTTTGGGGGTTTTAGAAAACACAGACGACCTTTTAAAAAGCCTTTGATTAAGAAAGTTCAACCAAAGCTACCTATTACCTTAGCGTTCGATAGCCTGAAATCTTTAGGGGAGAATGGCCCTATCTATATTCTGCAACTAAAGTTGTTCAACAATGGCCACCTAGAGCTCTCCATGTTTAAGCACGGCGACCGCTTTAATTACTCAAAACCCGGTAAAGCTCTTGGGAAAACCACCTTAAAGCTCAACAAACGGCAAATGTATTTAGCAATGCAACAGGTTAAAACCATTGCAAATACACCGATTCATACTCAGAAAAACAAAAATCTGTGTGGAGTAATTCCACCGTTAGACAAAGGGATTAAGGCTCTTTATAGTGTTCGCAACTTCAACCACAGCAATAACACCTTTAAACCAGGGCTGGAACTAGTGGAAAACACAAAAGGCTGCTGGGCAAAATTTATAGTATCCCCAACCTCTAATAAGGCTGCCTTTGACAACCTCAGAAACCTTCTCAATAAATATGCAAGATCTAGCTTTGAACTACTTATTAATGAGTAAAATTAAAAAATATGTTTATTAAAAAATTTGGCGGGTCATCGTTAGCTGACATTAACCGCATCAATCATGTTGCAGATTACCTACTTAGCTGTCACAAAAAAAATCAAAAGTTTTTAGTTGTTGTAAGTGCAATGGGCAACCACACTGATTCTTTAACGGAGCTTGCATATCAGCTTCACGATTCTCCTCCTACAAGGGAGATGGACATGCTTGTTAGCGTTGGGGAACGAATCAGCATGGCATTACTATCCATTGCACTTCAAAAAAGAGGTGTCATCGCTAAATCATTTACAGGGTCTCAAAGCGGAATTATAACAACTCAGATTCACGGTGCCGCCTCCATCAAAGAAATAAAACCTATTCGCATTGATGAGACTCTCTTAGAAAATATTGTACCTATCATTGCAGGCTTTCAAGGCGTAAGCGAGACATCAAAAGAGATTACAACTCTTGGGCGTGGTGGTTCTGATTTAAGTGCTGTTGCACTTGCTGCACACTTTAACGCTGAGTGCTGTGAAATCTTCACAGATGTCCTCGGGGTTTATTCTGAAGACCCAAACAAAAACCCTGACGCAACACTACACCCTAAGTTAAGCTGGGATGAACTAGTACGTAAAAGTGAAAACGGAGCAAAAGTCATGTACTCAGGTGCTGCGAAGCTAGCAAAAACACATCAAGTCCCTCTTCATATTCGCTCTAGCTTTCACACCGAAACTCAAGGGACCGTTGTGCAGAGCTGACATCATAAAAATGGAGCCTCAGCTTTTAAAACTGACTTTCTATCTTTTTCCCCATGAAAAACTAAAGCTACAACTAGCTGATATTACTAAATTATACTAGATAATTAAGCTCTCACAGCTACGGATCCGATTGTTAATCCAAGCCCCAATATTATCTAGAGGATACCCGTTTATGAAGTTTATCAGTCTGACTCTACTTATTGTATTAAGCACCAGTTGTAATGACAAAGACTTTGTCGGAAGCCAAGGCATTAATAACAACAAGCCCAACACGAGTGACTTGAGTGATTCAAACAATAAACAAGAAGACTCCATTGGTGAAGAAATATTAGCAACTCCAACTGAAGAAATAACTACCAAAACTAATCCTGCTCCCATCAAAACGTTTCAAGAGGCAGACCTAAGTTTAATTACTGAGTTAAAAATAGTAACTGGAAGCCAAAATGTTGAAGTTGGCAAAAATATTGATATAGAAATTTACGGAGAAATTGATGGGGAGCTAATTGAAATAGATCCCAAAGAAGTAAACTTAAAGTTTAACGGACAAACCTCAGCAGATTTTGATTCTAATACAGGAAAATTTGTTCTAAAAGATTCATCCGGTGGGTCTATAAAAATAACTGCAGAGCTCAATGGTAAAAATATAGAAAAAGATATCACTATTTCTGAATGTATATCTGGAACAGTGCTTGGTATTTGGCTTGATGAATTATCGACTGGTGAATTAACAGACGAAAACTTCTTGGGAGAGATATTGACTTTCCAAGGAAGTGAATCCGCTAAAATAAATTATAATTACTTTAGTGCTTCTGCACACCCTAAGATTGGCCCTGGAACCGAAGGTTTTGTAAACAAAGTTTTCTTTTATAGAGACTCAAGTGGACTAAACCTAAATTTTATAAGTGGTGCCGATGGTGCAGGAAATGGTGGCAATAAAGTAAATATTGAAATCAACACCTCAGGCAATAGCAACAATGATGGAGTTGTATTTTCCGATGAAGGCGGAGAACTAAAAGAGAAATCAAATGATACTTCTGGCAATTACTATGAAGGGAATTTCAATTTTCATAAAAACACCGACGGTGGAATCATTGGACCATTTGCGGGAGAAGACTTTCGAATTTCTGTTGATATTATCAGAACTGACAATGTCAAAGACGCTAAGTTTGTCTCTTCAGATGGCAGTAGCTTCACACTCAAAGGTGATTCAGGTGGAATTTCATCTTTTGTAATTGCGTTTAAAGAAGAAAAATCCTGCAAATAGAGTATGTGTTATTTAGATCAAGAATGAATTACAGGTCATCTAACTTGTGATTCATTCTTGTTTTTTTTGTTTGTAGATATGATTTGTTTTTTTCGTTCACTTCACCATGACTAGTGACTCTCTTGGACACCTTAAAACCCAAAGCCTCTATTGATGAGATCTTTGCTGGGTTATTTGTAATAAGTTTTATTGATTCGATACTAAAAAAATCAAAAATGCCCTTAACGATTCCATAATCTCTTTCATCAGCCTTGAACCCTAAATCAAGGTTGGCATCCACCGTATCTCTACCTTGTTCTTGTAGTTGGTAGGCTTTGATTTTTTCGCCTAAGCCAATTCCTCTGCCTTCTTGTCTTAGATAAACGATGAGCCCACTACCTGCACTAACAATTTGATCCAGTGCATCAGCAAGTTGTGAGCCGCAGTCACACTTTAAGGAGTGGAGCACATCTCCAGTAAAACACTCTGAATGAATTCGAACTAAAGGATCTTGATTAAGGTCATTTTTTTTGATTGCAACATGCTCTTTACCAGAATCGTCTCGGAATACATAAATTTCGAAATCTCCTTGAGGGAGGGGAATTGTGGCTTGAGAGTAAGGAGTCATTGGTTATCCATATTGACTAATTTAAAGTCAATATATATGCATTTCACCATAAAATTGCAAACCTTATAAATATACCTTAACAAGCAAAATACCGTCTACCTAACTTCATTGGACTTTATATTATAGCCAATCATGTTTTTTGACCCAAGATGATTACCTGTTGGAACAGGCTATTTTACAAAGTTAAATTGAAAGTATCTACTCAAACCTGCACCTGGATATATAGAGTGCCTTCTTGTATCTGCCGTTGGACCATTAAAATCTGTATGTCTACCAACGCAACCCACTATCAGTAAAATTCTGCACAGCCAAATTAGTTTTTTTATCTTGAGTTTTGCGTCACATTCGTTACATAATCTAGAAACATATTCCGATCATGAAGGATGAGCAGACTTTATCCAGTTTTACTGATTTATTATAGGAACTAAGTGTCCGGTGAGTATTCTTTAGTTGGACAGTTGCTTAAACTTTGACACTTTTAAACCTTGAAGGAGGTTTTATTTATGCAAATCGACCGCAGAAACTCTGTCAACCATTCCGGGTTTTACGACCATTCCGTGAATCTCGATACACTTCGTTCGGATAGGCTACAAAAAACACAAGACTCCATGAAGAAACATGGTGTTGACGCATTGATACTCACAGATATTATGCACATAAGGTACACCACTGGTGTAAGTGTCATGCCATTGTGGACAGCAGTAAACTTCGCCCATTATGCTGTGATACCTTGCGAGGGCAAACCCCATCTGTTTGAGTACCCTGAATCTATTCCCGTCTTGTCTCATATGAAACAAGTAAACTTTCAACCAACCACATATTGGCAATATAGATTTAGTGGTGGCAAGCCCCAAGAAATGTCGAAACTATGGATGTCAGAAATACAAGACACCCTTAAATCTAATGGAATTAGCTCAGGAAAAATTGGCATTGATAGCTGTGATTTTTATGGTTTTCAAGCACTCCAAAATTCAAAATTTACACTATGCGATGCTGATGAAGTTATTCAAGACGCACGCATTATCAAAACAGACGATGAAATCAAACTCATGCTTCAGTCTGCCACGGTTTGCGAATCCGCACTTTTTCACTTGGAAGAAAACATCAAACCCGGCGTCACTGAAAACTATCTCTTATCTTGTTTTTGGCAAAAAATGCTCGAATTAGGTGGTGAGTGGTGTTTTACAAGATTAATTGCGTCCGGCTACAAAACGAATCCATGGTTTCAAGAAGCAGGAAACAAGATTGTGAGAAGCGGTGACTTGATTGCGATTGATACCGACATGATTGGCCCGGAAGGTTATGCTTGTGATATCTCAAGAACCTTTTTATGTGGCAATAAACCAACACAAACACAATTAGATGCATATAAGTACTCTGTAGACTTCATTAACCAAACCATGGAGCTCTGCACGGTTGGAAAAACCTACGAAGAGCTAGCTCATCAAATTCCCAAAGTACCTAAAAAGTACACCAAACAACGTTATCCAGTCTTTGCACATGGCATTGGCACAGACGATGAAACACCTTTTTTAGGTTTTCCTGATCAAGTCAAAGGAGAATACCCAAAAGGCACACTAAGAGAGAATATGGTTTTGGCCGTTGAGTTTTATGCTGGTGAAGAAGGAGCCCAAGACGGAGTAAAGCTAGAACAGCAAATTTATCTCACAAAAAAAGGGCCAAAGTTAATGACCCTTTATCCTTTAGATGAAAAGTTTGGCTATTAATAAAACCACCTAGACAAACGTATTTTTAAAATGGCACCAAACATTCTCAATGGGTCCCAAAGTACATTAATCTTTGATCCTTCAACTTCTTGCCAATGCACGTCAAGTGAACGAATGCGGTAACCGAGTTTTCTCACTTTATATAAAAGCTCAACATCATGAGCCCAGCCCTTTTCACCCATTTTACGAAACAACACCTTTGCCAATGCTGATGGATAGAGTTTAAACCCACATTGAGTATCATTAGCTGGAATTCCAAACATGGTTTTGTTAATAAAGGAAAACCCCTTGCTCAAGACTTCTCTTAAAAAAGAGTTCTGTGAGTTTTTATTTCTTCTGCTTCCAATATAAATACTATCCGAATCTTCAATGGCATCAAACTTACTGACCCAATCATTCATCTGTGTTAATGGAGTTGCCATGTCTGCATCTACCGTTAAAATCCAGTTACCTGAAGCTGTTTTTACACCTTCTTGTAATGCAGCACCCTTACCTTGGTTTTTTTCAAGGTCACAAACCTTTACAGCTGTTTCTGGAAACTCTAGTTGAATATCATTTTTAAAACGCTTTAAAAGACTAGAGGTATTATCTGCACTACCGTCATTCACTAAAATAATCTCTACTTCATAACTACGGTGACTATGTAGAAACTCTTGGACACCATTTTTTAAAATAGGGAAGCGGTTAGATTCGTTATAGCAAGGAATCACAATAGAAAGTCTTAAAGCTGAAGTATACTTCTGTTTAAATAACGGCGAAATCTTCTTTACTGCACTCACGTTTAAACTCTCCTGTTTGGTTTCATTCAGAGTGATCTTCATTCTGGTTCAACCAAAAACTTGAAAAACCATCTTTGTATTAAACTCATCGTAAATTGTGATTGAAATTGTCAAAAACAGGATTATTATTCTTATTTACAGTTACTTATACAGGTCTTTTATTATCTTAAATAGATAAACAAAGTTTGCTTTAGAGTATTTGACTTAAGGCCATTAGAATATAAAAAAATGCCGGCTGATAGAAAGCCGGCATTTTACTTAGTTTAATCATTTCTTCACAAGTAACTACATCATATTTTTAACACCCTTCAGTATGAAAGCAAACTGCTCCTACGAAAATACTTACGGGCAACTTCCTATGGCATTTCGAGAACTATCTTTATGATGAAAACAATTATCAGGATGAGCTGTACCATTACTACGGTATGACTCATGTACATTACGACATATTCTTATACTCCACGCGTTAATTCTATGTGTTTCAATTTCTTCTGGTGTACAATGCAAAGTTGGTGGACAAATTCCTAATTGGGTAGTGGGGTTGTTTTTAAGCTGACCACAATTGCCAAACCAATCATCACTATTATTGCGGTAATATTCTCCTACATTACGACAAACTCTAATCCGGTTTGATGAACCAATCCGATTGGCATCAACTTCTGCTTGTGTACAACCATGGCTAAGAACTGGTAAATCATCAGGAGTTGGCGTAGCTGTTGGAGTTGGCGTAGCTGTTGGAGTTGGATCAGGTACAGCAATATCTCCGCACTTCCCAAGAACCCTAGAAGGGTGGTTTAAAACTGAACCACAGGCGTTAGCACCATTTTCGAGAGTTTTATTATTTGAGGTTTGACAAACAAAAATTTTCTTAACTGTTCCATCTGAATTAAAAGAAGCAGCTGCACCTTCAGCTTGAGCTACTGAACAACCACCATAATCTGGTGGTAAAGGAGGACAAGGACCTAGTTGGTGAGCAGGGTTATTATGATATTGAGTACCACAACCTTGTATCCCTACTTCGTTCTCTGTTTGCCATGGATGACCAATATTTTGACAAACTAAAATATTGATATATTCTCCATTCGCCCGTTTACCAACTCCATATTGCTCAACAAGATCTCCGGGACAACCGTAAGTATTAGGAGTTGTTGTTACGATAGGGGTTGGAATTGCCGTTGGAACAGGTGGTGGTGGAGCAGAAGACGCCAAAGCCGTAGTACCACGACATACAATACTGCTATTAGCAGTATATGTCTCACATGTATCAGATTTGTGTGCATGTGTGATGATATTTCCACGCAAGGGATCAAAAGTCATCGTGAACGTATCAGCTCCAGCAGCAGTACAGCCCATCTTTCCGGCTAAACTAGTTGCCATTAATTTACCATTTGTCTCACAAGAGATTACTTCTACTTTATATTCTAACTTCCTACACTCATCTTCAGATATTTTAAAACCATATTGTGCAGCATACCCAGAAACACAATCACCACTTGCTGCAGGATCTAAAAGCGGTCGAACCGTTGATGATTTTTCTTCAAAACTATAGTCTTTGTACCATTTTTTTGAAGAGGCTGATGCAAATGAGTTAAGTGCAGTCTCAATTTCTGCTCGACTTGAGTCATTTTGTGCAGAGTTTACTGCATAATAACCTCCAGTTGCTAAAATGGAAGTAACGGCAACCACAATCATCGTTTCAATGAGTGAAAGACCTTGTTCATCTTTTTTTGACTTTTTAAGCAGTTTTGATAAATACTTCTTCAAAGTAGTCGATCCTTTTTTTAAATTGTACTATTGCCCTATATTTCTCATCGCAAGAAACCACAGTGACATAAACACTATAAAAAAAATCTATAATAACGAGGTTTTAGCGATATAATTATTATACCAAGAAACGAGTGCAATACAAGTCTTAGCGTCGAATAACCCTCAACACCTAACCCATAAAGGAATTCTTAAAAAAGACGACGCTTTAAAATCATAAAGATGATGAGGGTTCATCTATCACAATAGAACAATGTAAACCCGCAAAACCAGTGATTTTCAGTTCTTGGTTTTCGACCACAAACGATTGGCCTTTAGAAACTGTTTGGTCCTCTACAACAAGCTTTCCATCAAATACAGTGATCACTGCAAGTTTTTGACAAAAATCTATTGAATACTCTTTTTCATCTTTAAAATTTAGAACAGTTAACTGAAAGTCTTCATTTGCGGGAAATGCCTGAATTGACATACTGTCTTCTTGATTCATATTAGCTTTTTTACGGCACTGTAACTCAATCGACTTTCCAGAAATATCATCCATGCTTAAACAACTAAGTGCTTGGCTAAGGTGAAGCTCTCTTGGATTGCCATTTACTTCATCAACAACACCATCTGTATTATACTTTCTATTCCAGTCCCACATTCTATATGTTTTCCCAGATTTTCCACTGCGTACTCGCTGAGGCTCCAAAAGCAAAACCCCAGGGCCTATCGCATGAGGTACGCCCGGTAAAATCTCAAAATAATCTCCGGGCTTTGTTTCTATAAAGTGAAGACATTCATCATTTTGTGCATTTTTGAGTAACTCTGGAAGAGAGTCTTTTGAATAGTTTTCTTTAAAGCCCAAGTAAATTCCACACCCCGGATCAGAGTCGATCACATACCAAGCTTCTGGCTTTCCACATTCGTCCTCTTTCAATTGTGGATCATCATCGTGTGGGTGAATTTGTAGGCTTAGTGAAGATGAAGCATGGAGTAATTTAATCAGGACATCAGTAGGTTTTTGTAAGCACTCTGTAATTTCTTGGTGGCTATCTTTAAGCTTTGAAACCATTGCCGGATCACATGAAAACTCCCATGACTCACCTATTCTAGTGGGGCAGTTTTCTACATGATCTGATTTTAGTGAATGGATTTTGTCTCCAGCCCAAGGTGTACGAGTTAATGGTGTGAAATTATCTGGTTTTAAAAAATAAAGACTCAAAGCATTCCCTCTACTAACTCAATCAATAAATGAACGACGATCCCATGTAGCTCTTGCACCCTATCAGCATAACCACTGGAACCCGGAGTTTTGATAAGAACATCACAAAGCTCACTAAATGACTCATCGCACTTTCCAACTAATGCAATGACTTTTAAATTTTGTTTTTTTGCTTGCTTCATGCTTTCGATGATATTTTGACTACGGCCACTCGTTGTAAAAACCACAAGCACATCGCCTTGTTGACCAAAGGCTTCTACTCCACGGGAAAAAACTTTTTCGTAACCGTAATCATTTCCAACACATGTTAAAAAACCCGGCTCTGATAAACTTATTGCGGGAAGAGCCCGCCGCTCTTCACGAAATTTCCCGCTCAGTTCTTCTGTAAAGTGCATAGCGTCACACATGGACCCACCATTGCCGCAAGCTAAGACTTTCTTTTGATGAGAAAAGGCATCATGCAAGCACTTGGCTGCAGACTCGATTGACTGTAAAGTGCTCGTTGAAGATATTAAGTTTCCAAGATCTTGGTGAGCTTGTTTTAAAGATTCTAGAATTGAGGGATTCATAACTTCATTCCAATAAAAATATGTTATCTTAGCCTAATATAGTAGGTATGACTTCACAAGTCATATTGACTCAAACTCCTAAGGAGCGTAATAACCGTGAAACTAGTCATCATAGACCCTGCAAAACACCGCATTGAAACTGCCGTTTTTAATAAAATCTCAGCATTATCAAAGTACAAGTGTGAATACCATGTGCCTCAATTTTCAGATAGTATCTTTCATATTGATCATAGTGATATCTCTGCAATGATTATTTTAGGCAGCGACTTTGATGTCAGTGATTACCTACCTTGGCAAGACAAACTCATTGAAGAGATCATGTGGTGCCACCAGAACAATACCCCCTTGCTTGGTATATGTTATGGGCATCAATTAATCGCTCATACATTCGGGTGTCAATTAGGTTACTATTTTAAAGATCAAAAAAAGTTTAAAGGAAGTAGATCAATCCAGTTATTCTCAAATGAAATTTGGAAAAAGCAAGAGTTTGATATGCAATACTCCCACAGGCAAATCGTTAGCACTTTATCATCGCAGATGAAAGCTATAGGAGTGAGTTCAACACATCAGTTTGAAGCATTAAAGCACAAAAGTTCCGAGGTATTTACTTTTCAGGGTCACCCGGAACAATCATTATCTAATAATATTTCTTATAAAGACAATTATTGGATTTTCTCACAATTTATAGACTACGCCTGTAACACTCAGCTACGTAATCAAGACCAAGAACTCTAATTTGTTTTTGTAGTTCTGTAATTTCTTGTTGTTTAGCGGTAAGGCTAGCACCAGATAAACCACTTAAATTGTTTCTTTCGGCATTTAAGGTGTTCGTCAATGTTACTCGTAAGTTGATGTTGTTGATAAAGAAGGATAAATCAGCACCAGCTTTTGGCTTGATGAAACAACCAGTTGTCACTTCTCCATTAGCAATATTTACAAACTGACATTCATTTTCATCTAATCTGATATTTGGCCTCACATAATACTGTGCAAATATAAAAGAAGCCTCACTCGTTTCTCTTACACCACAACCAACCCAAATAGCATCTGATGCATTACTTGACGCTAGCTCATCTTTAGGGATACCTAGATTATCGAGATGCTGCGACAAACCATTAAGATCACAATTAAACTCAGAAGATGGTGGGACAGATGAACATATATTCTGGTCAAAGTTATATATAGTCGGTGCACCATTTGTAGATCCATCTAAGCACCCTTGTATCTCATCATCAAATCTTAGATTGATATCACCATTACTCAAACCACACACCTCTACTGAACCATCAGTTCCGGTGCTTGTTCCAACTCCGGTGCTTGTTCCAACTCCGGTGCTTGTTCCAACTCCGGTGCTTGTTCCAACTCCGGTGCTTGTTCCAACTCCGGTGCTTGTTCCAACTCCGGTACTTGTTCCAACTCCGGTACTTGTTCCAACTCCGGTACTTGTTCCAACTCCGGTACTTGTTCCAACTCCGGTACTTGTTCCA
>JALZUQ010000044.1 GCA_023301465.1 Oligoflexales bacterium | reverse complement strand
TATGGAGATTTTCTCTTCGTAAGTGAATATTCTTCTGACTGTGGACATGGGTTCCTCCTTTGTTAGGAAGTAGCCTCTAAATAGGGGTCACGAACACTTGAAATAGTAAAAATTTTTATTTGGCGAGCAAACTCTTTCTTTAAGTCCTCATTAAATTTACCCTATTTAAGAGACAATCTTCAAATCGGGATAGCAACAAAAATTCTAATGAAATATTTTA
Organism: Oligoflexales bacterium; assembly: GCA_023301465.1. Classification (GTDB taxonomy): domain Bacteria; phylum Bdellovibrionota_B; class Oligoflexia; order Oligoflexales; family JALZUQ01; genus JALZUQ01. The sequence goes on along the minus strand of JALZUQ010000044.1, from coordinate 12,538 downwards.
TTAAAATTTTCACTCCGACCAAACAATCATCACTTAATCTAATATTTTTAATAGGTTACCTAATAATAACTCAATCTATAAAAAATCGAAAAAATTAGTTCTTTAAATTACAAAAAACAACAGCACTAAAACCTTACAGCACTACATTTATAGTAATATTAAGTTAGACTGTACTCGCATTACATACGTAAATCACAGCCTTAATTCCTTCAATAAAATCCATGCATGACCTATCAGCTTTCTTAGCAAGAACAAATTAAACTTGAATGAGTTTATCTATATGACATATTATTAAAAGTATTCTTTAACTATCTTAATAATCAAAGAATACTCTTTTTCAAGGATTAGTAATTTCATTAACTAAATTAGGATTATAAAATGACACAGCTTTACCAAAAAGATAGCTTTAAGATTGGTTTATTAGTTGTTGCAACTCTCGGTATTATCTATTACATTTTTATGCCTGCGACAAACTCTAATCAAACGCCACAACCACCTACTGACACAACCAGAACTCAGATGCAAATCAAAGAAGCGATGAAAACAGCGAAATCTGACAAACATAGACAAGAACTACAAAAATTATTAAATGTTTTACAAGGAAAGCCTGAAAACAGCCCAGGTAATAACAAAGACAACAAGCCTCTAAAAGACACAAAAAAAACTAAAGCAGCCGCAAATACTGCAGGTACGATACAAAAAAACGACTCCATGCAAAAAACAGCTAACTACCAAAAATGCTTTAATATCCTTGAAAGAAATTACGCAAGACTAGGCAGCACTTCCAACGGCATAAATTATTATTTTTTAGTAAAAAACAAAGTTAATGAAAACACACACACACTATATGAATACAATATTGACGAAAGTAAAGTACGAGCTAAGTTTTCTGTTCAACTAGGGGATAAGAACACTTTAAATGTTAGCGATAAAGGCGTAGCAGTTTATACACTTGAAGGTGCTTCAGCCGCTTGCGGCACAGGAAATGGTACAGGCATATTGATTCCGTTTAATAAAGCAAAAGGCAAGCAAAAGCTGACAGGGGATTTTGCAGTATCACCATACATACAAGCTGGGCACTTTGCTGAAACAGCTAAAAAGTACTTATATTATGTTGATCCAGACTCTCAACAAAAGAAGGTTTCAAAGAAAATTGACATAGAGAACTCTGTCATATTAAAACTATCATATGAAGATAAAAAAATGACTTATCTTCAACTAGGTGAATCTCCAAGAATCATTAAAGAAAACCTCCTCGACCAAAACCGAGAATACTTTCTTAAAGAAAATGAATCTATCTTAGCAACTGCAACCAATGACGATGTCTATTACGTTATAGAAAAAGACACCCATAGAAATCAATTTTCGATTGCGAGACTCAACAATAAATTAAGAAAAACAAAAGAAATTTCCGTAAAATCTCCCACAAAAACAAAGCTGGACGACACCTTAATTATAGCGATGCCAAGATTTCATAATTTAATACTTCAAGGTAAAAACCAGTTTATCAGTCAAATTTGGGGTGGAGTATACTATATTAACTTACACAAAAAGAAGTATAGATTTATCAAAGCACCTAAAAATACTATTATTGGAAAAGTTATACCTTCTTTAAATCAAGAGTTTTTAATTCTTGAACTTTTAGATTATGAGTATAATTTTTATGGGGCTGGGATTTTTGATCTCAAAAAACAAAAACTTATTTCTCATGCAAAACTTTAATCCCGCTTAACATTCCATTAAAAAGTGAGCCTATGGCTCGCTTTTTATGCGTATTAAACTCGTACAATTTTCCTCGCTTTGAAGACTCACAAATTCTAAAAAATTTAAACGAATGAAATCAGACCCTTAGCATAGAAAAAATCTATTTTAAATCCCATGTAGTCAGGTAAGAATGCAAAGATATAAAATGACGTGAGACTCAGACCATGCACCAAAAACCACTTGCTGAACTTTTAAGACCAAAATCTATGAATGATATTTTAGGTCAACAAAAAACACTCGCTAAAGGACTAAAAAAACTTGTTGAGGAAGACCGTTTTCACTCATTACTTTTTTGGGGTCCTCCGGGAACAGGAAAAACAAGCCTTGCTTATGCTATCTCCAATCAGACAAATCGAAAGATATTCTTTTTATCTGCTGTCGAAGCAGGAGTAAAAGATATAAGAGCTTGTTTTAAAGAATCACAATCTCTCATCGACTCAGGTGAAAAATCTGCAATTGTATTCATCGACGAAATTCACAGACTCTCTAAATCTCAACAAGATGTTTTATTAAAAGCAATCGAGCAAGGACAAATCAAGTTCATTGGTGCAACCACGGAAAACCCATCTTTTGAAGTCAATAATGCGATTTTATCGAGATGCCTTACATTTAAACTAAATTCATTAAACCATGAAGCTATTCTTGAACTCATTCATAAAGCAATAAAACACCTTAAAGCACAGGGGTTAAACGTTGATATGAATGAAGATGTTATTCGTACACTTTGTCAGTACTCTGCTGGAGATGGACGAAAAGTTATAAACCTTGTAGAAGCTTTATGCTACGGACACCCAAACCAAAAAATAGATATGGAAGTTCTTCGAGAGTTTTTACCGGATCAATTAAGCCGGTACGACAAAAAACAAGATGACCATTATGACACCATCTCGGCGTTTATTAAATGTATACGTGCATCTGACCCCGATGGGGCGGTTTTGTATCTAGCAAAGATGCTTCACGGTGGTGAAGATCCACGGTTTATTGCAAGGAGATTAATTATTTCAGCTAGTGAGGACATTGGCAATGCCAGCCCTACCGCACTTCTTATTGCAACTGCCGCCCTTGAAGCCTGCAAAAATATTGGAATGCCTGAAGCACGAATCATATTGGGTCAAGCAACCACCTTTTTAGCAAGTTGCCCCAAAAGTAATCGAAGTTACCTTGCCATTAATAAAGCAATGGAGACTGCTAAGCGTCAAGCACCCATTGACATACCGATGCACCTAAGAAACGCACCCACAAAGTTTATGAAAGAGTCGGGATATGGTGACGGTTATGTATACGCTCATAATAATCAAAAAAAAGCCGCCCGTATCAATAATCTTCCTAAAAACATTCAAAACCAAACATTTTATGAACCTTCAGAATCTGGAACTGAAAAAAGTTTAAAAGCGTACCTCGACTACCTAAGAAAAAACTGAGTTATCTATATAAAATAAAAAAACACGCAACGAAGAAATACTTTCATTGCGTGTTTTTTTAAATTTGAAACCGATTACAGCTCTAGTGCAAGCTTTGCAATTTTTCCGTAAACTCTTGTCTTTTTATTTTGATACTGCTTATCAATCTCTTTATTTACCTCAGAGTTGATTCGTTTTTTATTGCCTTCATGGTTAAACTGCTTGTTGAGCACCGAGCGTAAGTCCGTACCAGTAAACTGTTGAATCTTTTCTACAAGTTCAGTCGACTCTAAAGACACAACATGAATATCTGTGACATTCACCCCAGAACCTAATGACTGTGCACTCCTCATAAACTTAGACTTACCCTCTGACTTTATTTCAAAAAGTGGGGCTTTGAAAAACTCAGCTCCACCTTCAATTTTAGTAGTTCCAAAACCAAGTGTCCCACTTACTTGAAATGTCATTTTGCTGTTAAGATCAAAAGTATGATCAATAAGAGTGATTTTCTTTTTTACTCCAAAAACTTCGATCTCTTTTGTTTCGTGAATTCGGTACTTACCCGAAAACTTCACATTGGTTCCCTGAACAAAAAATTCTGCTTGATATTCTTTTGGTGCTGTTTTTCGGTGTCTAAACAGATTCTTTACTTTGATAATGACACTGTCTTTTGGGAAAGAAACTTTTAAGTCTTTTAGTCCCTTTACCGTTGATTTTACTTTGATATCTTTTCCATCTAAACTCTGCTCTAAGAAACCATCCATTGCTGTTTCTAAAATAAGTTTAGATAAAACTCGATCTTCTGTTTGAACCCAAGCAGATGCAAAAACTGTGGATGCCCCAAATAAAGCCGTGGCCCATAAAAACACACATAACGTAGATATCCTCATTTCATTCCCCCATGAAAAGTTTTGTTATTATTTATCAGTATCATGCTTGATTCAAACTTCTCTGCCAAGAAAATCTGAGAACATATTAAGCACAAACAATACTCGCCTCTAAGTATATGGGTTTGAAGCATATAGAAGACTGTTTTTTAGTCAGGTTGATTTATAAGAATTTACTAGATCAAAATAAAAAAAGCCCGTAAAACTTATTTAAATACAAGGAGCATTATTTTGGATTGGTTTACTATTGGCTACAAGGTGTTGGGCGGACTTGGTATCTTCTTTTTTGGAATGAAACTTCTCTCTGAAGGGCTTCAATCCATTTCAAGTCGTGTCATCCGAAAAGTTATTAACTCTTTAACAACAAATAGATTCATGGCCGTTATCGTCGGTATGGTTGTCACAATGATTGTTCAATCAAGCTCTGTTTCAACAGTAATGACTGTGGGCTTTGTAAACGCTGGCTTGATGAGCCTTAAACAAGCGATTGGCGTCATCTTTGGTGCAAACATTGGAACAACCATTACAGGTTGGGTGATTGCAATTAAAGTCACAAAATACGCACTGCTTTTTATTGGCCTTGGTATCATTCCAATGATCTTTACAAAAAACGAAACTTTTAGTGCATGGGGCAAAGTACTCTTTGCAATTGGTCTTGTGTTTTTAGGCTTAAGCACCATGAGTGGAGCATTTAAACCTCTGAGAACTTACCCTGAATTTATCAGCTTCCTTTCCTACTTTGATTCCAAAACTTACCTCAGTTTACTTGGGACCATTGGTATCGGTTGCCTTCTTACTTGTATTGTTCAATCTAGTTCCGCAATGTTGGGTATTACCATCGCCCTCGCCATGGCAGGTACCATTGAGTTCACCACCGCAGCAGCACTTGTTATGGGTGAAAACATTGGAACGACTATTACAGCCGTGCTTGCAGGTATTGGTGCCAATACAAATGCTCGCCGAGCGTCTTATGCACACGCCATTTTTAATGTATGTGGTGTTATCGTGATGACTTTTATCTTTGCTTGGTATGTGGACTTCATTGAAAAAATCATTCCCGGAGCTGCCGACCTGACAAACCCAGATGGCAGTAAACCTCATATTGCTTGGCACATCTCTGCAAGTCACACTATTTTTAATGTAGCAAACGTTCTTATCTTCTTACCTCTCATGGATATCATCGTAAAAATTGTAACAAAACTTGCACCGGATACAGATAATCTCAAACAACCTAAACACTTATCATTCCTAGGAACCAAAGAAACAATTTCACCGGCAATTGCTATTGTTCAAGCAAGGCAAGAACTCGAAAAGTTTAGCGGCTTAATTTCTAAAATGTTGGTTTGGTCAAGAGAGTACATTCAAGCTCCAGAAGCAAAAGGAGCAGAAAAAACCCGCAAAAAAGTCCTTAAGTATGAAACCATTACTGATTCTATTCACCAAGAAATGATCACATTCTTAGCAACTATCATGACAGCACAAATGAATAGTGAAGAAGCTCAAAAGATTGAAAAGTTTTTAAAAATATCTGACGAACTAGAAAGCCTAGGTGATTACTGTCAAAAGTTGGTTCAAAAGGTTAAATGGCTACACGATAAAAATGAATTCTTTGATAAAGAAACTCATGATTCCATCTTAAAGCTCAACGATGAAGCAACAATATTCTATGAATCTATTAAAGATAATTTTATTGCTGGTGGAGAAACCAAAGCTGCGTTCATCAAAACTAGCAAAAAAGCCTTCGATGAAAACGCGAGAGCTGTTCGTACAAGCTACCTCAAACGCGTAAGAGAACTTAATCTGCCGCCTCTTATAAGTTTATCGGTCGCAGATGTCGTTGCTGAGCTTGGAAGAATTTTTAGCCACTCAAGAAACATTGCCGAACTAGATACAGGCATTTATTCAGAAGACTAACGACTCATTAAACCGATTTAGCTGGCACAAAAGATAAGAATACTGGAACAATGAAAAGCGTAAATAGTGTGGAGACTCCAAGTCCTCCACACACCGCTATTCCTAATGGTTGAAGCACTTCCCCACCCTCTCCAAAGCGAAACGCTATTGGAAGCATCCCAAGCACCGTTGTCAAAGTAGTAATTAGAATGGGCCTAAACCTAAGTTTTGCTGCACTTAAGACACGCTCCATAATATCTTTGCTTTTATTAGCAGATTCATTCACAAAAAAATCAACCATTAAAATACTATTATTTACCGCAGTACCGCTCAACAAAATCAAACCTAACATTGAATTAATGGAAAGCTTTGTCGAAAAAATCCAAAGAGATGCACTCACACCTATTAGCCCTAATGGGATAGCTAGCAACACAATTGAAGTAAGCATTAGGTTTGAAAACTGGATATTAATCACCAATAAAACTGCAATAATCGCAAATAACAGTGCAATACCTAGAGATGCTAAATTTTCTCTAATTTCTTTATCTGAGTCTAAAAAACTAACATTTTCTAGAGGAATATTTTCGCTACCTTGTATCGTCGAAAGAATACCTGAGCGAAATCTCTCTTTAGACCCTTCGTAGCTCAAGCGTGGCCAAACTTTAAAACTATATTCTTTATTCCCATTGAGAGTTTGAAACTGTCCCCACTGGCGAGTGTGCTCAAAGGTGGTTAACGCACGCAAAGGCATAAGATCATCACCAATTCTAACTAACTGATTTTTAATATCTGCCGGAGAACTAATATAGTTTTCTGGATACGAAACTTTCACTTCTAAGCTTTTATCATCAAGGTGCAGATCCATTGCTTTTCGCTCGTTAAGTAGATACCCAACCTCATCCATCAAAAAACTTTGAGGATCTTGCCTTCTTTTTTCCATGACCAACTTGACGGTTTGATTATCTTTTGGGTGCAGTCTTATCTTATCTTCTTTAAAATAACGTGGCACTAGTCTTGTACGCCCCTTACTTTTTATTCCACTTAGTTCATTCCTTATTTTTCGCTGTAATTCTCTAATTTCATCTTCTTTTAAACCATTAAATGCAATATCAATCGCTGGAGGGTTAGGAATATCGAGTGCTGTTGGAGACCATGGCCAAACATTAAACCTCAACTGCGGAGTCTCTACAAATCTTTCTTCTAGTAGTTTTTTAAACTCATTAATCTGACTTTTATCTTTTAAAAAACACAAGACAGCACTTCTATTTTTACGTATTTGTGTCAAAGTAGATTTAAGATAATCACCAAACTCTTCACGAATAACTTTTTCGTAGTTATCAATGATTTGTTCACTTTTTTCGAATTCAAACTCTTGTTGCTTATAATTAATGAACAAAAACAATTTATCACTGTCAGGTCTTGGCATGACTTCTTGTTCAAGCTCATAAACCAACACCCAAGAAGCACCCAGAAACAAACCAAATGTCACTGCTACGAGAGTTTTTCTCAGTGTGATGGACCTTAGTATTTTCTTGAGCAATCTTTCATATACTCCCGTCAACATTGATATCCAAACGGGAGAGCTTTTTGCTTTGTAGTCTTTTGGTATTAACCACAAAGCCAACACAGGAATAACAAAAATAGTAACAACAACTGAAACCGCTAATACCGACACTATGACTTTAGCTAAATCACCCAATATTGCTGCAGCTATAGGTGCAGTAAACATCATCGGTAGAAACACCACCATCGTTGTAATAGCAGATGCAATGACAGGAGTAACTACTTCTCGAACAGCAATAACAACACTTTCTAGCTTTGTACGAGTCAAAGCTTGTGTACTTCGTAGGTGCCTAAATATATTTTCGATAACAACAATAGAGCCATCTACCACCATGCCAGATGCTAATGCCATGGCTCCAAGTGAAATTAAGTTAAGCTCAATCCCAAACGCAAACATAAGGATCACACCACCGATTAAACAAAGTGGAATAGAAAAAGCAATGATAAGAGTCGATTGAATAGACTGTAGAAAAATCAGTATGACCAAAGTAGCCGCAAGTACTCCAATGGCAATAGCAATTCCTACGTTTTTAACAGCTGCGTTGATAAATGTTGATGGGTCAAGCATCGGCTTTACAATAATATCTTTAGAAACCTCAGCAGCCGCCTCTTCAAATATTTTTTTGAACTCTAAACTAACTTGACTAATATTTGCATCTATAGAAGGTATTGCTCCAGCCATTAGTGATCTTTTACCTTCAGACTTCCAGAACCTCTTAGGGAGTACCGTTTCTAATTTGATGGAAGAAATTTGCCGAATGCGAACAGGAGCACCATTATCATAGCTAACCACGATATCACCAAGTTCATCCAATTTATCTTTTTGCATAGCGACAGAGATTTTATAGTCACTACCTGATTTCTGCTCAATCTTTCCAATACTTGCATCAAGCTCATGTTTACTAAGTGCTAACCTCACTTGTTTTGCAGACACACCGTAATGTAATAAGTTTTTGGGGTTTAAAATAACCTTTACGTATTTCTTATTAACCTCTGCCATCCAGACCTCTGACAAACCTTCGATTTGATTTGCTCTTGGTAGGACTTTATCTCTGAGGAGTTTTTCTAGGTCTGAGACACTGTATTTTTCTGAGTAGGCAGTATAGATCACCATGGACCCTTCGCCACCACCAAACCAATACCAAACGTCCCCCCAATCAGCAGGAAACCTCGAACGGTAGGAAGCCATCATCTTTTCTACTTCAGATTTTGCAGTCTCTGAATCAACTCCCCAATCAAATGTAACGGTATATCGAATCCTACCTGATTGATATTTACCCTCTACCTTCAAAACATTTTTGAGTCCTTTTGCAGAAGATTCAATATCTTTTCCAAAGTTTTCATAAAATTCTTCACTGCTTGTACCCGTGATCGGCACACCAAAATAAACTTCTGGTTTGGAAGCCTGTGGATAAAGAGCAATAGGGAGCTTAAAGAATAAACTAATACCCATGATAAAAGCTGACACTACCAATATAGCAATAGTGGACTTGCTAGAATATACTTTTGCTAGCATAGCCTATTAACCTTTTTTCTTTTTAGGATTGGTCTGTGGCTTGGCAACTGGCTCAAGCAAAGACTTTGTCTCTGCAACTTTTAGCTTGTCGCCATTTTTAGGGTAACTAGCGTAAGCAACAACAAGACTCTCTCCAGCTTTTATACCATCTAATATTTCCACTTTTTCCCCATAAAACTTACCCAGTGTTACGTCTTTCCAAATAGCTTTGTTTTGTTCGTTTACTAAAAGCTTTGTTCTATCAGTGTTTAAACGTTTAACGTCTACCAAAAATCCTTGTCTTGTGTTGTATTCCATCACAATTTTTACAGGCATACCTGATATAAAATTTCCTGTGTTACTAAGCTCAAGATTTCCAGAAATCATACCTGTCTTTTGGCCAATAACTGAGGATTTAGAGATAAACTTTGCTTCATCATAAGATTGATTTTTTTTATCTTTTTTATGCTGATGGATATCAGCTAGGGGTGAGACACTATACTTTACATCTTTTGTCATAAGAGGGATATCTTCAGGTGGTATCAAAAACTTTACGAGAAGTTTTTTAGGGTTTACTAGCTCGGCAAGTTGATCGCCAACTTTAACAAATTCTCCTTCTTGAAAAAAAATCTCGCCAACTAAAGCCTTTCTTCGACTTCTAACAACTGCAGGTCTAAAATCTCCATTGCCCATTTGTTTTACTGAAATAATATTTTCTGATGACCCGACATGGGTTCCCGGTAGCTTGAATACTTTAACAATAGTTCCACTAACTGGAGACAACAAAAACTGTCTGTCTTTTGCGACAACTCTACCACCAAAGATTAACTGATCTACAATTTGCTCAACCTTCAATGGTGCGACATTCACCTCGATAGGGTCTTTAAGGTCAGAGTCCTTTGCAGTTTTATTTTTTTGAGGTTTGTCTGCAAAAATACTAAACGCTAGAGATACCGTTATAAAAAAAATAATAAATCGAAACATAAACTCCCCCTTGAAAGCCTTCTTATAGACATTGAAGCTAACATGTGAACAAAAAACAGTCAATTCTAGACTGCCGCTAATGAGTCCTAACTTACTGAAATAACAACACTCTACCATTGAGCCCTATACATATCTTCTCTCTAAATTTAGGCTACCACTCATGAAAAATAAATGAGGAATCTATGACAAATATATCTATCGAAACATCAAAAGGCACTATAAAATTAGCTCTATTCGCTGATAAAACCCCTAAAACCGTTGAAAACTTCAGTAAACTATCGAAAGACGGGTTTTATGATGGACTTGAGTTTCACAGAGTCATTCCAGATTTCATGGTTCAAGGTGGATGCCCTGAAGGGACAGGCACTGGTGGCCCTGGCTATCAGTTTGAAGATGAGTTTCACCCTGAATTAAGACACAATAAGCCGGGTATTTTATCTATGGCGAACGCTGGACCAAATACAAATGGTTCGCAATTTTTTATTACTCACGTACCAACACCTTGGTTAGACGATAAGCATTCTGTTTTTGGTGAAGTAACCGAAGGCCAAGATATTATTGATTCTATTGAACAAGGCGATAAGATCGTAAAAGTCACCTTTCTTTGAAATATCTTTTACTCATGAGACACGGTAAATCCGGATGGGATTTACCGTGTTCTGATTTTGATCGTCCTCTTGCCAAGCGAGGCAAAGAAGAATCAAAACTAATGGGATCGCATCTTTCCCAGTTAAAGTTATTTCCAGACTTTGTCAGATGCTCTTCAGCAAAAAGAACACAAGAAACATTTGAATATCTTTGCTCTGATTGGAGCCATGATTTTAATATTGAATACCTAGAGAACTTATACCACGCACCAAGCGATGAACTTATTCGTGTGGCAAGAGCTTGCCCAGATGAAAGCGAATGCCAAATCATCATTGCCCATAACCCCGGAATGGGACAAATCCAGTTAGACCTAAAACTATCTCTCGATGGCCATATGCCTACTGCTGCCTGCATTGTATTAAAGCTTGATATTAAAAAATGGGATGATTTTGAATTAAAATCCATTCAAACACACTCGATCTTAAAACCAAGTGAACTTTTTCGTTAAATATATTTTTAAATTTAGTAGAGCATTTTAAAAATCATTTAAGAAGAATTACCTCTCTGAAATATATTTGATCATTGCGGCTCTATAGTCAAAACCAGCATTGTTTGCTTCGTCCATTAGTCTTAAATATGGAGTTGCAGGAGTTGGCATCGTTCTAGCTTGAACTCTCCCAGTCACCTTGCCAGTTGTATAAAACTCTCTCGTTGAAGAGTCACCGTACCAAACACTTGCAGTGTGGCAATCGCTACAAAAGAACTCAGCGATTTTTTGAACTCTCTCAAAACTCACACTATTCCATTCATTTGGATTTCCTTCAGATATCATGAATTCTCTTAACTCTGGTGAACTAATGTTACTAAGTTCAGAGTTATTTGAACCATTTGAATCTCCAAAAAAAGTATTATCAGTCGGAAATGGAGACGACGAATTACCTCCTCCACCAATATTTGTAGGCTGACTAAATTCGATTAATGGTTGATCAGGTTTTACTGTAAACTGATTTTCAGTGGATTTACATTGAGGTAACATCGTAACTACGAAGATGACAAAGAAAGAATGTGTGAAGTTTTTTTTCATGGTCGATCCACCTTGTTAGTTTTTTTAATCATTGATTTTACTTTATTATATGTAGAACTCTTTTCGTCACAAAAAGAGCATTGCTTAACAGACTGTGAAAATTCCCATGAGAGAAACATATTTTGTATACTGAAACTTATGTCATTATTTAAACTTAATATTATTTGACCTTCTTTTGCACTGCAATATCTGCCTGCTGTTTGAGTTAAGTTTAAAAGCATTACTAAGTTCAAGTATTTTACTCCGATGATTTATTGCTTTTACGTTTTATTCATTACTTATTATGCAAAAAAAGAACCATCTTAAAGCACTAAATTTACTGCAAAAAAAACTTTGACTCATGCCCAAAGTTTTCTTTCTGTATATGTTTTTGATAAATTTTTATTAAAAAAATAGATCACGGAAATCAAAAACCCCACTATTTATAAGAAATAGTGGGGTTTTACACTTAGATATCTACGATCATCTTGCAGTTCTATCTATGACCTTAACCATCATTAAGATTGGTTCACCATCCGCACCGTTAATCAGTTTTCCATTCTCTGATTCTGAAGCATCCGACACTCCCAGAACAACCGTTGTCATCGCTTTTTGAAATAATAACCGAGACTCTTCATAGTAGCCGTTTAGTTCTTCATTTGTTGACCAAAATTGCTTTGCTGCCTCTAGTGCTTGGCCTGATATCGTACCATTTTCCATCGCTATTGCCATATCACTTGGCTTAGACTGTGGGCCTTGTGCGTGACAAGAAATACACGATCTTCCCGTCTCAAGGTAATGACCCTGAAAACTAGTCGCATTAGGGTTGAACTGATTATAACCAACATTATCTGGATCATCTACAAAGGTTTCTGCACGACCACGTCTTTGGTTTGCATTT